>NZ_JARWOV010000231.1 GCF_029868855.1 Nocardia carnea
GCCGGCCGGGTACTGGGCGGGCCGGGGCACCGGCCGCCGGCCCGCCGGCCGACCCCGCACATCCACCCCGTCACGGGGCCTGCACCCTTGGATGCAGGCCCCTGCTGATCTGTGTACGTCATCCTTCGATCAGCTTGCGGCGCAACCCCTCGGTGGCGACGACGAGGGCGGGGACCAGTGTCAAGTGGGTGATCGACAGTGCGACCGTGGATGCGGTGTCGAAATCGGCGCTCACGGTCATGGCGATGGTGGCGACGGCGAGGACCGAGCCGATCACCGCGGCGAGCCGCAGCACACCGATCCACCTGTAGGACAACAGGACTGCGGCGCCGAGACCGATCAGCATCGGGACAGCGGTCATCATGATGATTCCGCCGGGGGCCACGCTCTGCACCTGGTCGCCATTGGTGGTTTCGAACGAACCACCGGCGGCCGCGCCGATCAGCCAGACGATGATGTTGGCCACGAGCGCGGCACCGATCGCGCCGAAGAGGGCGACGGGACGGTTCAGTGCGGGGATACGGGCGGTACCGGCGGCGGTAGCGGTCGCAGTGCTCATGATGACCTCCTGAGGTTCTGAAGTTCGGGTGAGATCATCCTGAAACCTCAACAAATATTCAGGTCAATCCCATCGGGCCGCAGAGTGTCACAGATCACTGTCGCCGAGGCCGGCCCCGGGAAGCCTCGACCGATTTCGACCGGCCCCCGAACGTGCATCCGGCCGGTTCGGGGCACCGCCTCCGAGGCACCGGACCGCGAGCTCAGAACCGGAACCGCACGATGCGGGTGGACTTTTTCATCCCGGGCACCAGGTTCAAGAGGCGGAACATGCGCCGGGCGTTCGCGGGCGCTTTGGCCATCAGTATCGGCGAGTCGTTCATCGGTGCCTCGTCGACGTACTCCAACCGCGGGTGCCAATCGGCCGGCGAGGCGGGATCGTCGAAGCCGCAGCGGAACCGGGTGTTGTATTTGCGCAGCGTGGGATCCCATCCGGAGATGCGCCAGGCCCAGACCGGGACGGTGTCGATCTGGATCTGACCGGCCGGAAAGGCATCGACGATGCCGGTCAGCAGGCGCCGGACCTCGTCCTCGGTCAGGTAGGGCACCAGCCCCTCGGCGATCATCAGCACAGGCCGGCCGCGCGGGATGCGGTCCAGCCAGGTCAGGTCCGTGACACTGGAGGCGATCGCGGTGTAGTGGTCGCGGGGCGGCAGGAACTGCTGCCGCAGGTCGATCATGGCGGGGTAGTCCAGGTCGTACCAGTCGACCGTGGCGGGCGGGTCGATCCGATAGACCCGTGCGTCGAGACCGCAGCCCAGGTGCAACACCACGGCATCGGGATGATCGGCGAGATAGCTCCGGGCCCAGTCGTCGTGAGCCTTGGAGCGCACCACAGCACCAAGACCCATCTGACTGGTGCCGAATCTGCGGCGGTCGTAGCCGGGATCGAGGCGGCGCATCACCTCCTCGGCGTATTCGTCGCCGAGGATCGGGTCCGGCAGCCGGTTGTCCAGCGCCTTGGCCTCGAGGACGGGCCCGGCGGTTTTCTGCACTCCGACAAGTTCGGTGTCTCGCACCCCGATTACGCTACACATATTTCACGAATTTCGTGAAATATGAGACGATACCGTCCCGCAGAGGACACAACGAGGGGAGACCGTCGCGGTGACGCGAGCAGACGACAGTGCGATCGCCGGCTTCCGGGAACGGTTCGCACAGATCATGGTGGAATCCGGCATGCCACGGATGGCCGCGCGCGTTTTCGCCGCACTGATGGTCACCGACTCCGGCCGGTTGTCGGCCGCCGAACTCGCGGAGCAACTCGGCGTCGGCGCGCCGGCGATTTCCGGGGCGGTCAAATACCTGGTGCAGGTGCGACTCGTCGAGCGCGGCCGAGAACCCGGTAGCCGGCGTGACTTCTGCCGGATCCACGGGCACACCTGGAGCCACTACATCACCCGATCCACCCCCGTCCTCACGCAGGTGCAGGCGGGCGCCGACGAAGGCACCACACTTTTGGATCCCGACTCCCCCGCCGGCCGGCGACTGGACGAGACGAGCCGGTTCTTCGCATTTCTGCGCGCCGAGATCGAACAGTCGATGACCAAATGGCGGCGGCTGCAGGCGACCGGACACGAGTCCGGCTAGCGGTGCCGCCCTGCGCGACGGCGGATCAACCCTCCACCAGCGCGCGCAGAGCCGGTTCGAGAATTCGCTCGAGGTCGTCTCGGTCGGCGTGGGCCATGGCCGGGACTTCCAGCAGATACCGCGCGATGGTGACGCCCAGCGTGCAGGCGTTCAGCACCGCCGCCCGCAATTCGGCGTCGTCGCCACCGATTGTCGCGGCGACGGCCGATTGCGTCGGCGCCATGACCTGATCACGCAGAATCCGGCCCGCCAGGGGATGGGTCAGACAGCTGCGCAGCAAAGCCTCGGAGCTGTCCCGCCGGGAGGGGTCCTCGAACCCTGAGAACAGGTGCGCCGTGGCGGCTTCGGCCAGGTCCTCTACCGGCGACTCGACCAATTCGCGCAGGTCGACACTGGTATGTGCCGCGGCACCGAACAGCTTCTCCTTGTTGCCGAAGAGCTGCATGACCAACGCCGGGTCGATTCCGGCTTCGGCGGCGACCGCCCGGATCGTGGTGCGTTCGAAGCCGTGTTCGGCGAACTGCCTGCGCGCCGCCGACAGAATCGTCGCCTCGGTTCGCTTACGACGTTCCGCCCGGGAGACCTGCTCCTGTTCCGCATCCACCATGACGCTCACTCTACGCGCGTTGACCCACATCGCAGTTCACTCTACGCTCGTTGAGTAAACGATCAGGAGGGCGATCCATGGCAATCGATGCGAGTGCGGCCCAGCCGGCGCCGACACCAACGGCACCGATCCGAAAACGCGGGCGCTGGGCACTGGCAGTGCTGGCCGGCAGCCAACTACTGGTCGTGGTCGATGCGACGATCGTGAACGTCGCGTTATCGGCCATCCGCGACGATTTGGGCTTCTCACTACAAGACCTGCAATGGGTGATCACCGCCTACACGCTCGCCTTCGGCGGACTGTTACTGCTCGGCGGCCGGCTGGCCGACCGGTTCGGACACCGCCGGATGTTCGTCACCGGAAGCCTTGCCTTCGCCGGCGCCTCGCTGGTGGGCGGTTGGGCCGATACGGCCGCGCTGCTGGTGGCGGCGCGGACCGCACAGGGTCTCGGTGCGGCCGTGATGGCGCCGGCAGCGCTGGCGTTGCTGATGAAAGTCTTCCCCGCCGGCCGGGAACGCACAGCGGCTCTCGGAGTGTGGGCCGGTGTCACCGCCGGCGGCACAGCACTCGGGCTGATCCTGGGCGGCCTGCTGACCCAGGCACTGTCGTGGCCATGGGTTTTCTGGATCAATGTCCCGGTCGCCGTCATAACTGCCGGCCTCGCAGTCGTGGTTTTGCCGTCCGCAGAGGGCGACCGGGCCGGCAGGATCGATGTGGCCGGGACACTGACCGCGACCGGCGGCCTGATGGCGCTGGTCTACGGCCTGGTCCGGACCACCGACGAGGGTTGGGGCTCGACCGGGACACTCGTCGCACTGGCGGCCGCCTTCCTCATGCTGACCGCATTCGGAGTGTTGCAGGCCCGCCGCGGCGATCCGCTGGTTCCGCCGCGGCTGTTACGAAACGGCTCCGTGCTGGGAGCGGACGTGGCCGGCCTGATCTTCGGCGTAGCGATCTATGCCCTGTTCTACTTTCTCAGTATCTTCCTGGCCACTGTCCTCGGCTACAGCCCGGTGCAGGTGGGGCTGGGGTTCCTGCCGATGACTGTCGCCATCGCACTCGCGGCACGACTGGCGGGCGGGCCACTGGCGTCGGTGCGGGCTCACCGGCTCGCCGTCGTGGGCTCGCTGCTGGTTGCCGCGGGCGTCGGCCTCCTGGTGCGCATCGGACCGGACGCCGGTTATCTGGATACGGTGTTACCCGCAGTGGTGCTGGCCGGGCTCGGTTTGGGTTCGGCCTTCGTACCGCTCACCGCGGCCGCTGTATCGGGAGCTGATCCGGCCGACGGCGGCATCGCCTCGGCGCTGTTCAACGCCGGCCAGCAGCTCGGGGGTGCCATCGGTCTCGCCGTTCTCACCACGGCAAGCGCCACCAGAACCGCGCATCTGACCACCGGCGGAGAGCCCACAACGGGAGCCGTCACGGCCGGCTGGAGCCTCGGATTCGGTATCGCCGCCGCACTCGCGCTGGCCGGTGCGGTCGTCGCCGCCCGCACCCTCCGGCCACCGGTGAGCCCCACGGATCATCCGGGCAGACGAATCCGCGGGCTGGGTCGCCGCAGTCACACGACGGAATAGCCATCCGCGCGAGCGGCGTTGCACCCGCTCGTGACCGATACATCCCTGCCCGTGGACGCCCTGTTCGAGCCGTTCGATGTGAAATCACTGCACCTGCGCAATCGCTTCGCGATGGCGCCGATGACCCGGATGTTCTCGCCGGACGGCGTCCCCACCAGCGATGTCGCCGAGTACTACCGGCGGCGGGCCGCGGGCGGTGTCGGGCTGATCATCACCGAGGGCACCTACATCCCCGACCCGGCCGCCGGGCCCGATACCGCGGTGCCGCGCCACTACGGGGAGCAGAGCCTGGCCGGCTGGAAAGCGGTTGTCGACGCTGTGCACAGCGAGGGCGGGCAGATCATTCCGCAGCTGTGGCACCTCGGTATCGCTCGTGGGGACGAGCCGGAACTCGAGCCCGAGGTCGAATCGGTCAGTCCGTCCGGTCTCGGCCTCGACGGTATCGCCGCCGGTCGTGCACTCACCTCCGCCGACCTCGACGTCTTGCGTGACGCCTGGGTCGCCGCCGCGGTCAATGCGAAGGCCACCGGGTTCGACGGTATCGAGCTGCACGGTGCGCACGGCTATCTGCTCGATCAATTCCTCTGGGAACGAACGAATCTCCGCTCCGACGGCTACGGCGGCTCGCTCGCGGCCCGCGTCCGTTTTCCCTCCGAGGTCGTCGCGGCGATCCGCGCGGCCGTCGGACCCGAGCTGGCGATCGTGTATCGGTACTCGCAGTGGAAATCCAGCGACTACCACGCGCGGATCGCGGCCACACCCGACGAACTCGCCCGCGTGCTCGCCCCGCTCGTCGAAGCAGGTGTCGATGTCCTGCACCCGTCCACGCGCAGGCACTGGGAACCGGCGTTCCCCGAATTGCCCGGTACCGACGGGGAATTGGGGCTGGCGGGTTGGACCAAGAAGATCACCGGACTGCCCACGATCACCGTCGGTTCCGTCGGTCTCGACAAGGTGTTCACGACAACCTTCACCGGTAAGGGCGATTCGAACGTCGCCGGTATCGATCGGCTGCTGGAACAGCACGCGGGCGGGGAATTCGATCTCGTCGCAGTCGGCCGCGCGCTGCTCGCCGATCCCGAATGGGTCCGGAAGCTGCGTGAAGGGCGAAGCGACGAACACATCCCCTACCGGCAGGATCACCAGAAAACGCTTACCTAGGACCGTCGCGCCCGCGCCACCTCCCAGTCCTGTTAACGCGGCCGGGGAAATCGCCGAAACCCGGGATACGCCTGCACAGGGTGAGTACGGATGTACTCCACAGCGATATCGACGGAACTTCGGTTCCACGGGGAGGCACAGGATGGAACCACAGTGGGGCGGCGGTCATTTCCTCGTGAGCGATGCCGAGCGGGAACATGCGGTCGAGGCACTGAAACAGAGCTTCCAGGCCGGTCGGATCACCGCCGACGAATTATCGGATCGCATAGGGCACGCGTTGAGCGCGCGGACGGCGGCCGATCTCGATCGGACGATGACCGGATTACCCTGGGCCCGGCCGGGTTCCCCGATGATTCCGAATATCTCCGGCTACGGAAGTTACCCCGCGCCGGCGGCCCGGCGACAACACGAACTCGGGCTCATCACTCTGGTACTCGGAATCTTCGGATTCCTCTGTGGAATAACGGCGATACCCGCGGTGGTACTCGGCGTGGTCGCGCTGACCATGGGCGCCGAGCGAGAGGACAAGGGCTTCGCCATCGCCGGTACAGCACTCGGGATCATCTGGTCGGTGGTGATCGGCTGGTGGCTCCTCAGTTGACCCGCGGAGCCTCGGTGGGCGGTCCGGCCCGAAACCACACCGCCCACCGGCCCTGATCAGTCCGCCCGGGTCAGCACTCGCGCGACCTCGCCGCTGTGGTGGATGAATCCGGCGTGGCTGGTATCCAGCGTGTGCACCGCGAATTTGTTCTCGGGTGTCAGGGCGTCCGCGTCGGCGATGATCCGGTCCTGCATCGCGATCGGCAGGGAGCGGTCGGCGGTGAGCCGCACGAAGGTGCGCGGAATCCGGCCCCAGGTAGCCGGGTTCGCCGGGGCGTGCGCGACCATCACCGCGATCGACTCGTCGGGTTGCAGGATATTCAGGAAGGCCATGAATTCCGCGTCCGACCGGTCGGCCATGGTGGCTTCCTTCAAGGTTCGCAGCATTTCCGGGTCAGCTGTCCGGTAGTTCGCGCGGCCGGCGCCGAGAACGGCGGGGTCGCCGACGTTCAACGGAACCAGTCCGGGCAGCAGGCTGTCCGCGAACTCGGGTTCGGACATATAGGCGACCGGGCTGGGCCGGGTCGTGCACGCCCACGCCGAGATGTACACGAGCCCGTCGACGAGATCCGGTAGCCGGTCGGCCGTGGCGGTGATCGTGACCCCGCCCAGGCTGGCGCCCACCAGGATCACCGGACCGTGCTCGTGCAACCGGGTCACCACCTCGGCGACGCGGTCCACGTTGTCGTCCAGAGTCACCCCGGCCAGCGTCGACGCCGTGGCGGCGAGCGCGTCCAGGTCCTGCGGGGCTTGGTACGACACCGGGTACTGGGCTTCGAGACCGTGACCGGGGAGGTCCACGGCGTAGGAACGGTGCCCGAGCAACGCGAGTTCACGTTGCAGGGGAGCCCACATGAACGAGCTCGTGCCGGAGCCGTGCACGAGCACGAAAGTCGGGCTGCCCGAGGCGGTTACAGAGGAAAACGCCGACATGAAGAAAGTCCTTCGCGTAGAAGTTCACTACCCGTCGGCGATACGTCTACCCGCAACTCTCGGTGGTACGGAATAGAGTCCGGCCCCACGGGCCGGAGGAGTGCGCCGACTACTCGGGGCGCAGGCGCACGAAGAACAACAGCATGTCCCGCATGTTACAAGGTGGCCGAACCGGGTTCACCGCGCTCCCCCGGCCCGGTACCAATCGACGACCGACCGTGCCACCGTGCCGGCCTCGATATCGGAGACCACGACGAGGTACGCGGTGCCGAGCGTGGGCAGGCCCTCGATGGAGCATTCGTAGCCGATCCGATGCGCTACTCGGCGAACCCAGCGGATCGCGCGGGTTCGCTCGGCCCTGGAGGCCTGGCCGGCATCGCATACGATGAGGAGGCGACGGGCGTCGATGGTGAGCGCGGTCGCGCCGACCCTCTCGCACAACCGGTTCTCGCACAAGCGCACGCGCGCCGACCGCAGCAGCGGCAGCCGCCGGTTCGGCGGGCCGTAGCCGGAATCACCGACCAGGAACTCCAGCAGCGACCGATCGATGACGACGACGATCGCTTGCGCGCCGGACCGCCTCCCGATGGTGATCGGCCGTGGCGTCGCTGGGCGCTCACACTCCGCCCGCTGACGCGGAACGCCAGGTGCGCCTGCGTAACTCGCGGGGATACCGCAGCGGTTGACCTCGGTGAGGATTGCCTCGGTCGGACCGGCAGGCGGACCCGAGACGACCGGCAGTACACCGGCCACCGCCATCGCCGGAGGAGATGACGGATAACGCCACCGGCGCGGAAAAGCCCGAACTCTAGGGTTCTTTCTCGTCGCGATCACGACTGTCGTTCCTGTCTGCCGGTGCGGCGTGTGTCCGGCCCTCGAACATCGCCTCTATCCGGGACTTGATCTCGGCAGTGGTGAATCCCGGCTCGATTCTTTTTCTCCGGGCCGCAATTTCTGGTGTATTCATGTATTACTCCTGAAATAAAGTTCCCACGGCTGATCGCCGCCGACCGCTACGCGTTGCTCAGTTGCAGACACGACAGGCTGCAAAACCCGTTCGGGCAGAATAATCAGCAAAAGCGTTCTCCAACGGCTGCCGGGGGGTGCGACAGCAATTCCGCCCCCAAACCTCCCCGAGGCCGGCACCGCCGCGGATCGGCCGGACGGCCGAGATCTTCTTCAGCGCTTCCTCTTTCGCACGATCACCATCGAGTTCTCCTGCCGCTCGCGCTTCTCGGCCCGCCGCTCCTTCATGGTCGACGAAGGTTTTTTCAGCGATTTTCCGCGCGATTTGTCAGCCACTGTCGCTCCTGTTTCCGAAGTTCCATCCGACCGATCTCGACCATACGTCAGAAAAAATAAAAAGCCAGTCCGGCAACCACCGCGCCCGGGCCGGCGGGGTGGTCGCCGTCAGCCGAGCGCTTGTGTCCCGATCACGGACAGCATCCGGAGTTTGTCGTAGCTTTCGCTGCCGGGGACCGCGGTGTAGACGAGCAGTGCGTGCGCCTGGCCGGGGTCGACGAGCCGCTGGCAGTTCAGCTCCAGGGCGCCGACCTCGGGGTGGACGAAATGCTTGGTGTCGCGGGGGCGGATCCCGATCTCGTGGTCTTCCCAGACCCGCCGGAACTCCGCGCTGCCGGCCAGGAGGAGCTCGGCGAGTTCGGCGGCGCGCGAATCGGGGCCGCGCAGGGTGACGACCTCACGCAGTCCGGCAGCGTACATCCGGGTGAGGAACGCGTGTTCTTCCGGCGCGTAGAGCTGCCGGGCGGCGGGGTCGGTGAACCATCGATAGCCGATACTGCGGGCCGGGCCGGTGAAGCGGGTCTGGTCGCCGGTGAGCGCGACCCCCATCGGGGATTGCCGCAGGGTCTCGCCGAGTTCGGTGACGATTTCCGCCGGTGTGTCGTCCAGGCGGTCGAGGACGCGCAGCAGGCCGGGACTGATGTGCTCGCTGAACACGCCCCGGGTCGGTGGGTTGTGCCCGGCGAGACGGAACAGGTGATCGCGCTCGTCGAGCGACAGATGCAATCCCTGGGCGATCGATACGAGCATCTGCGGCGACGGCTGCGGGCCGCGTTCCCGTTCGAGCCGGGAGTAGTAGTCGGCCGACATATGACACAGTGCCGCGACTTCCTCGCGCCGTAATCCCTCGGTCCGGCGACGGGGGCCGCGCGGCAGTCCGACGTCTTCGGGTTGCAGTGCGGCACGCCGGGTACGGAGGAACTCCGCCAGTCCGGTGCGATCGATCACGGCACTCCTTCTTTCTCGGGTCCTGCCATGTTTCTACCGCCCGCGAGCTGCGGTATCCACGGATCGCCGATCCCCCGGTACGTTCTGCCGGCGGTGTCGGCCGGCACCGGACCGGCCCGAGAGGCGACTCGCCGAGCCTGTGATCGGGAGGTCCTGGATATCCCTTTTCTCTCGGACCAGGCTTAGGACGTACCCCGGGGCACGGAACCGGCGAACGCTCCGGGCGATACCTGTACGCCGTACCCACACCGACACGAGGAGCAGCAAATGTCACGTCGACCTGTCGACATCACCGTGCCCGGCCTGTCCGGGAAACGCGCCCTCGTCACCGGCGCCAGCGATGGGATGGGAGCGGTGCTGGCCGCGCGGCTGGCCGCGGCCGGTGCGGAGGTGATCATGCCCGTCCGCAACCCACGCAAGGGTGAAGAGGCGGTCGCGCGGATCCGGCAGCGCCACCCGGATGCGCGGGTCTCGCTGCGCAGTCTCGATCTGTCGTCATTGGCCTCGGTCGCGGACCTCGGCCGCACTCTCCGCGAGGAGGGGGAGCCGATCCATCTCCTCGTCAACAATGCCGGCGTGATGACCCCGCCGGATCGGCAGGCGACCGCCGACGGCTTCGAGCTGCAGTTCGGCACCAATCACCTCGGCCATTTCGCCCTCGTCGGCCATATCCTTCCGCTGTTGAGCGCCGGCCGGGCACGGGTGACCTCACAGATCAGCATCGCCGCACGGCGGGGCACGATCAACTGGGACGATCTGAACTGGGAGCGTCGCTACGACGGGGAGCGGGCCTACAGCCAGTCGAAGATCGCGTTCGGGCTGTTCGGTCTGGAACTGGATCGCCGCAGCAAAGCCCACGGCTGGGGCATCACGAGCAACCTCTCCCACCCCGGCGTGGCGCCGACCGGCCTCCTGGCCGCCCGCCCCGAACTCGGCCGAGATCGCGACACTCTCCGGGTCCGCCTCATTCGTGCGCTGTCCGCCCGCGGCATCCTTCTCGGCACCGTCGATACCGCTCCACTGCCCGCCCTCATGGCAGCCACCGACCCCACGGCCGAAGCCGGCCGGCTCTACGGCCCCAGCGGTCCCGGCCACCTCGGCGGCCCGCCCGCCGAACAGCGGCTGTATCCGCCGCTGCGCAGCACCGCGGACGCCGCCCGCATCTGGGAGACCTCCGAGCAGCTCACCGAGACCACCTTCGCCACCACCTGAACGACGGATTCAGCTGCGCGAGAATCCGTGATCGGCCACCTCCAGCAGCAGTTCCCGGATCGCACGCAACGCGGGGTTGTCGTCGTCGGCGCGCCAAGCGGTGACGAGTTCGACCGGTTCACCGTCGATCCCGTGAACCGGTCGCAGCACAACACCGTCCAGCCCGAACGCCTCGGCTGCCCGGGGAACCAGTGCCAGCCCGAGTCCGGCGCGCACCAGGGCCAAGATGGTGTGCACCTGGCTGAGGTGCTGGACGTAACGCGGCGCGATTCCGGTGCTGCGGAAAACGCCTACGAGAACCTCGTAGAAGTAGCGGGCCTCGGCCGGTGAGTACATGATGAACGGCTCGCCGTCGAGGTCGTGCACATGCAGTGCGCGGTCCGGCGCGGCGAGCGGGTGGCCGGCCGGAATCGCGGCCAGCAGGGGTTCCCGGTACAGCGGACGATGCACCAGTTCGGCACCGCGGACCGGCGGCCGCACCAGCACCAGGTCGAGTTCGCCCGAGCGCAATTCCTCGAGCTGGATTCCGGAGACCCGCTCGCGCAGTACCAGGTCGACACCGGGCAGCCGGGTGCGGGCAGCCGCCACGAACGCGTCCAGAACCGAATGCGCCGAGGAGGCCGTGAACCCCATCGCCACCGTTCCGGTCTCGCCCGTGGGGACCCGCCGCACCGTCAGCGTCGCCTGTTCCGAGAGGCCGAGGATGCGGCGGGCGTCACCGAGGAAGGACTGGCCCGCGGTGGTGAGCCGGATGGCGCGGCCGGTCCGGTCGAACAACTCGACCCCGAGCTCGCGCTCGAGCAACTGGATCCGGCGCGACAGGGGTGGCTGGCTGATCGACAGTCGTTCCGCCGCGCGTCCGTAGTGCAGGGTTTCGGCCACGGCGACAAAGCTCTCCAGCTGGTTCAGCGTAAACACCGATTCATAATAGGTATCGGTGCATGCCAAAAGAGTGTTGGACATGCATCACTCGGGTTTCTTACTGTGGTCGCATTCACTAGCGAACAGCCGTTATGCGCAGGAGGAACCCCTGATGTCCGCCCTCACACCGACCGAACTGGCCGAACAGCTCGGCTCCGGTCTGTTGTCGTTCCCGGTCACCCATTTCACCGGGGATCTGGTGTTCGACGAGCCCGCCTACCGGGAGAACATCGTCCGCCTCGGCAAGTACGAGGTGGCCGGCCTGTTCGCCGCGGGCGGCACCGGGGAGTTCTTCTCCCTGACGCCGAAGGAGGTCGGGCGGGTGGTGCGAGCGGCCACCGAGAGCGCTCCGGAGTCCACCCCGATCCTTGCCCCGGCCGGATACGGCACCGCCCAGGCCATCGAAATGGCCCGGGACGCGGAAGCGGCCGGTGCCGACGGCCTGCTCTTGTTCCCGCCTTATCTCACCGAATCCTCCGCACACGGCCTGCGCAACCATGTGCGCGCGGTCTGCGAGGCCACCTCGCTCAGCGTGGTGGTCTACGGCCGGGCGAACGCGGTCTACACCCCGGAAACACTCGCCGAACTCGCCGACTCCCATCCGAACCTGATCGGATACAAGGACGGTGTCGGTGACCTGGAGGCGATCACCCGCATCCACTCCCGGCTCGGCGACCGGCTGGTGTACATCGGCGGGCTGCCCACGGCGGAGACCTTCGCACTGCCCTACCTGGAGCTGGGGGTGACCACCTACAGTTCGGCCATCTTCAACTTCCTGCCCGAATTCGCCCTGAGCTTCTACGGCGCGGTACGCGCGGGCGACCGGACTACCGTGCGCCGCCTGCTCGACGAGGTCGTGCTCCCCTACACCGCGATCCGGGACCGGAAGGCGGGATACGCGGTCAGCGTTGTCAAAGCCGGAATGAAACTCACCGGGCACGATGCGGGTCCGGTGCGTCCGCCGCTGACCGATCTGGACGATACCGAGATGGCGATGTTGAACGAGGTCGTCGAGACCTCGCGCTCCGTCACCGTCTGAGCACGTCCGATACATACCGCCAGCGATAAGTGATGAAGCCGAAGGAGGCACCCGTGCCCGACCGCCCCCAGCCCCACCCGACCGGTGCCATGGTCATCGGAACCGAACTCGTCATGGGCACCGGAGCACAGGTGCAGGGCAGCGATCCGCGCAGCGGCGAGGTTGTCGAACCGGTCTACCGTGCGGCCTCGGATGAGCAGATCGACCGCGCCTGCGCCCTCGCGGACCGGGCGTTCCCGGAGTTCCGGGCGCTGCCCGCGGAGCGACGGGCCCGGTTCCTGGAACGCATCGCCGACCTGCTCGACGAGCGTCGCGACGCACTGGCCGAGCGCGCACATACCGAGACCGCGCTCCCCCGGGCGCGGCTCACCGGCGAGGTCGGTCGCACCAGCGGTCAGTTGCGGTTGTTCGCGTCCGAACTGCGCACGGGAACCTGGCAGGGTGCACGCATCGATCCGGGGCGGACCGGCGACAACCCCCGTGCCGATATCCGCCAGCGCCGGATCGCACTCGGCCCCGTCGTGGTGTTCGGCGCGAGCAACTTTCCCTTGGCTTTCTCCACCGCCGGCGGCGATACGGCGTCCGCGCTGGCCGCGGGCTGCCCCGTCGTGGTCAAAGCGCACCCCGCGCATCTGGGAACCGCGGAACTGGTCGCCCGGACCATTGCGGACGCGGCCGCCGATACGGATATGCCGGAAGGGACGTTTTCCCAGCTCGTCGGCAGCGGAAACGAGATCGGCGCCCGGTTGGTGAGCGATCCACGGATCCGGGCTGTGGGGTTCACCGGGTCCCGTACCGGCGGGCTGGCGATCGCCGCCGCGGCGGCGGCGCGACCCGTACCGATCCCGGTGTATGCGGAGATGAGCAGTATCAACCCGGTCTTGTTGCTGCCCGCCGCCCTGGCCGCACGTGGCGCCGCCCTGGGTGCCGCGTTCGTCGAATCGCTGACGCTCGGCGCCGGCCAGTTCTGCACCAATCCCGGGCTGATCTTCGCCGTCGACGGCCCGGGTCTCGGCGCGTTCACCGCGGCGGCGGCCGATGCCGTCACCGCGAACAGCGGGGCTGTCATGCTCACCGGCGATATCGCCGCGCATTACGCCGCCGCGGGTACGGCGCTCGCGGCGCTCGATGGTGTCACCGAGCTCGCCCATGGTGCGCGACCCGATTGCGCCGCGGCCGGAAGCGCACGATTGCTGACGGTCGACGGTGCCCGGTTCATCGCGGATCCGCAACTGCAGACCGAGGTGTTCGGCGCGACATCGCTGCTGGTCCGTTGCGCGGACACGACCGAACTGAGCGCGGCCGTCCGGGCGCTGGACGGCCAGCTCACTGCCACCGTGCACGCCGATACCGCCGACCATCCCCTGGCCGCCACGTTGCTGCCGCTCCTGGAGGAACGGGCGGGCCGTATCCTGTTCGACGGCTGGCCCACCGGAGTCCAGGTCGGGCACGCGATGGTGCACGGCGGCCCCTTCCCCGCCACCACCGATGCGCGCAGCACATCGGTCGGGACGCTGGCGATCGAACGTTTCCTGCGTCCGGTCGCGTATCAAGACGTGCCGGCGGCGCTGTTGCCGGCCGAGGTGTGCGACGACAATCCGCTCGGCGTGTGGCGCCGCGTCGACGGCGAAGTCGGCCGGGGCGAGCTGCCCACCGGCTGACATACCGATCGGCCGGAGCAGCGCGGTCGGCGCACCCTTCCAATGTTGTGAGGATCCAATGAAATCTCGAATGTCCACCCCGGCACCACGACGTCGCCGGTCGCCGGCGGGGTCGCATCGCCTCGCCACGGCATCCGGTCGGCGTACGCTGCCCGGCCTCGGACCGGCCGGTAACCGGTTCGCGGTCATCTCCGCACCCTGCACATCTCTCGAGGGGAGTTCCCGCGATGACCGTTCCTGAGGTCGAGACGGAGGCCGCGCGCCCGCATACCGCCGCGCCGGCGATCCGTGCTGGGCAGCCGGCCCGGCCCAAGACGCGGATGTTGGGCCGCGATTCGCTCGTCACCGCGGCGAAGGCGGTCGCGGGGATCGCCGGGCTGTTCGTGGTGTGGGAGCTTCTGGTGGTCGTTTTCGATCCGCCGGAGTTCCTGCTGGTCGGACCGGTTTCGGCGTTCGCCGAACTGATGGAGCGTCCCGAATATTTCGCGACGAACACCTTCGTCACCTTGCAGGAGGCGCTGGCCGGTTTCGCACTCGGCACGGCGCTGGGCGTGCTGTGCGGGGCGGCGCTGCACTATTCCGCGACGATTCGCAGTTTCCTCTATCCCGCACTCGTCGCGATCGACACGATTCCCAAGGTGGCCCTCGCGCCGCTGTTCATCGTGTGGTTCGGATTCGGTTTCGAATCCAAGGCCTTCGTCGCGATGGCGATCGCGTTCTTTCCGCTCGTGATCAATACCTACGACGGTCTCAGCTCGGTCCCCAACGAGCTGCAGGAACTGGCGCGGATCAACAAGGCGTCGTCGTGGAAGAAGATGACGAAGATCGAAATGATCTATGCGCTGCCCTCGATCTTCTCCGGCGCGAAGATCTCCATCTCGCTCGCGGTGGGCGGCGCGGTGGTCGGTGAGTTCATCGCCGGATCCAAGGGGCTGGGCTATGTGATTCTGCTGGCCAACAGCCAGGTCGACCTGCCCTCGATGTTCGCGGCTTTCATCGTTCTGGCCGCCATCGCACTGGCACTGTTCTTCATCGTCGATTTCGCGGGACGAAAGCTCGTCCCGTGGAAGAACCACGCCAAGTGACCAGGGGATCGGAGATTCGGATGCGGAACTCGAGGCGAAAACTTGCCGCGCTCGCCGGGGCGATCCTGGTCGCCGCGCTGCCGGCGTGTACGAGCAGCGGCGGGGAGAACTCGATGACCCTCATGATGGACGTCGGCTATCTACCGAAGCACGCGCCGTTCTTCGCGGCGGTCGAACGTGGTTTCTTCGCGGCGGAGGGGCTCGACATCACCATCATGCCGGGGTCCGGTTCGACCAATACGGTCACCTCCGTCGAGACCGGCAAGGTGGACGCCGGCTTCGCCGATTTCGGCAGCACCATCATCAGCCAGGGCCGGGGAGCTTCGGTGAAGCACGTCAACCTCCTGCAGGCCAGGTCGGCCTACGCCGTCGTCGCGCTGGGTGACACCGGAATCGAAGGGTGGGAGGACCTCCGGGGTAAAACCCTCGCCACCGAGGGCGCGGGCGCGATGACCGCGATGTGGCCGTACGCGATGAGCAAACTGGGGTTCGCCGAAGGCGATGTGAACGTCGTGCACGCGTCGAGCGGGTCGAAGATCCCCGGCCTGCTGGCCGGGCAGTGGGATGCCAACCTCGCCCTGTACGTCTCCGACGAACCGGCCATCGACGCATTGGGTCGCGAGGCCGTCGTGCTGAAATGGGCCGATATCGGTATCGACCTCTACGGCAACGGAATCGTCGTCTCCGACGAGAAACTCGCGCACAACCCCGAGCAGGTGCGCAAATTCAACCGGGCGATGCAGAAGGGCTTCCTCTGGTCGTGCGCGCATCCGGACGAGGCCGCCCAGGATTTCCGGAACGAGGTCAGCGGATTCGAAACCGAGACCGTCACCCTCGCCATCCGCGAACAATGCTCCCTGAACTGGGGCACCGGCGCGGCCGCGGACAACTTCGGGGTCATGGACGACGCGGGTGTCGAGAAGATGATCGATATCTCCCGGGAATTCCTCGGCCTGCCCGCCGACAGCGATCTCACTCCAGCCGATATCTACACCAACGACTTTCTCGCACCGCTTCACCGCGACGAGACCGTCCAAGCGCCGTAACAGCCGGACAGAGGGCCTTATGAACAACGAATACGCCATCTCGGTCAACAACATCGGTATGACCTACCGGTCCCGGGACGGACACGACAACACCGTCCTCGAAGGACTGGATTTCCATGTCGAGCCGGGACAGTTCGTCTCGATCGTCGGACAGTCGGGCAGCGGGAAGACCACACTGCTGAAAACGATCTCGGGTCTCCAGCAGCCCACCGCGGGCGAGATCCTGGTCAAAGGACGGCCGATCAGCGACGGCCTCGAGGATATCGCGATGGTGTTCCAGAGCCCGGTGCTGCTGCCGTGGCGCAACAACATCGACAATGTGCTGCTGCCGTTGGAATTCCGTGGCACCCGCACCGACGAATCGCGCCGCTATGCCCAGGAACTCCTCGAGATGGTCGGTCTCGGCGACCGCGCCACCCGATACTCCTACGAGCTCAGCGGCGGGATGCAGCAACGGGTCGCCATCTGCCGGGCGCTGGTCTCCCGGCCCGAACTACTGCTGATGGACGAACCTTTCGGCGCGCTCGACGCCATGACCCGCGATTCGATGAACTTCGAGATCCAGCGCATCTGGCAGGCCGCCGGATGCAGTGTCCTCTTCGTGACGCACAGCATCTCCGAGGCGGTCTGGCTCGGCGACCGGGTGGTGGTCGTCGGCGGGCGGCCGGGCCGGATCGTCGCCGATATCGCGATCGACCTGCCGCGGCCACGGGGCAAAGAGCACCGATTCTCCCCGGTTTTCTCCGATTACGTCACGGAGATCGAATCCCATATCGGGGTAACCACCGGAATCAGCTGACCGCACCGGAACCGAAACCTGTTCCCACACCGAAGCCCGAGAGAATGAGGGAAGCAATGCTGAGTATCACCGCCGACGCCGGACAGGTCGCGCGAACCTACGGGCTCGATGCGCGCAAAAGCCTGCTCTTCTCCGCGATCCGCCTCGATTCCTATCCGCTCGTGGCCCCACTGATCGCGCGCACCGACGACGAAGAGTTCCTGCTCGTGCGCCAGCAGGAGCAGGGCAACGCGCTGTCGGCCGGGGTTCCGAAAGACCGGATCAAGTTCTACGCACCCTGGGTGACGATCGATCCCCGGATCGTCGCCGACACTCCCGCCGCGGCCTCGCTCACCGACCTGGTCCGGGAGCTGGCAGACGGTTCGGGCGTTCGGCTGGCCGCGGATGTCGTCTACAGCCATTACCTCGCGCTGTCCGGGTCGGTGGACCTCTCCGTCGCCGACCAGGACCCCACACCGGTCACCGCCTACGAGATCGATACGGACGAAGTACTCGGCCGGTTCGCGGCATGGCGCGCGACCGGCATCGAGACCGCACGGCGGCTCATCGACGGTGTCGAGCATCTCGCGGGCCTGGAGAAGGAGTTCACCAGTACCGAAGACACCAGGTATTCGGCACTGCGTTCCCTGGCCGACGACCGCTCGCTGGACGCGCTGCTGCTCGCCGCGCCCCCGAACTTCACCGAAGCAACCGGTTTCGCCCAACCGGACGGCGCGGTCGCCGTATGGCTGGCCGGCTCCGGAAAACTTCTCGTGCTGGTCCCCGAAGGCGGTGCCGCCGGGCCCGGTGCACCGATCGGACGATTCCCCTCCGTCGGTGCGGCGGTGCGGGAACTCGCCCGCGGCCCGCGCACCGGTGTGGAAGACGAGTGGATCGGTATCGGCCTGGCCCGCGAGCTGGAGCGTGAGCATGCGGAGCTGGTGCCGGTGTCGCGCGACCTGGGACATTGGCGTGATATCCGCGATCACGAAGATCTCGCGTTCCAGGTGATCGCCGCGCGGGCGAGCGTCTTCGCGATCGAGGAGGCACTGGCCTGGGCAGAAAAAGGCCTGGACGCCGGATGTTCGTTCTCCGAACTCGATATCTACTCCGTCTACTTGGACAAGATCGCCGAATTCCGCACGGCGAACGCGATCCCGGTCGGGGTGGAACCGTATTTCACCAATCTGCACTCGTCGAACCGGATGCTCTTCCCCGGGCCGCCCGTCGATTACCCGATCAACGCGGAAACGACCTGTATCCAGCTCGACGCCGGGGTACGTATCGTCATCGACGGGGTCACCGTGGCCACCTCCGACATGGCACGTTCGCTACCGCGCACGCCCGCCGCCGAGGAGGCCTACGCGTTCTTCTTCGACGTGGTGCGCGAAGGCATCATCGGACAACTCGCACCGGGTGTGATCTGCGAGGACGTCCACGAAGGGACCCTGCGTTATCTGGCACCTCACCTCGACCGGATGGTCGAGATCGGCATGCTGGGTACGGATATCGATTTCGACACCGAATACCGCAAACGCAATGTCGGCCACCTCATGGGCAAACAGGAATCGTTCGCGAACGAATTGCGGCCCGGCTACAAGCACGTCCTGGATATCGGCTCGTACGGCGCCGCCGAGATCCCCTGGCGCTACGAGAACGCGGCCATCGGTACCGAGGACCTGTGGTACATCGGGCGCGACCGCACCTACATCGTCAGCAAGCGATGACGTGGGTTCCGACCTGCTTGCCGCACAACGATTCCCACTCCCACCGCGCTGCACGCGCCCACCCGTCGAATCGGAATCATCATGACTGATGTGAAACAACGGCTCGAGACACTGTCCCTCGAGCTGCCCGTCCTCGGTGCGCCCCGCTACGCGTACGAGGCAACCACCCGCTGGGGCGATCTGCTCTGGATCTCCGGCCAGATCTCCCGCACCGCCACCGGCGATATTCTGCGCGGCCGCCTCGGCGATACCGCGACCGTCGAGGAAGGAATCGCCGCCGCCGAAACAGCCGCCCTCAACCTGCTGGCCCGGATGAACGATGCCGTGGGACTGGAGAACATCCAGCAGATTCTCAAGCTCGATATCCATATCGCGAGCTCACCGGAGTTCGTGGACCAGCCGACGGTGGCCGACGGGGCGTCGCGCCTGCTGCGCACAGTGCTGGGCGACGCCGGCAGGCATGCGCGCACCGCACTACCGGCTCATGTACTGCCGCAGGGTGCGCTCGTGGAACTCGACGCGACAGTGGCCGTGCTGGCGGGCTGACAGCAGCACCGCATCCTCTGCACATCACCGACGGACCGGGACCGTAGCGGGTTCCCGGCCGAGGCCCCGGCCGGATGAGGGCGGCCGGGGCCTTGTTCGCCGGATACGGATACCGGCACGCTTCCGCCGCGGGTGCTCAGGCAGACCGCGATGATCGGTGAACCACCTGGGCAGCCGACTCGAGTGCCGCCAACGGGTCGCGGGACAGCAGCGCGGCCGGGATTCCGGTTTCCCGGTGCAGGGCCTTCAGCAGACCACCGCGGGTTGCGTAGCCGGCCAGCTGGGCCGCGACCGTGAGTGTGTCCCCGCCGCGCAGCCGGCCGATCGCGATATTGAGCCGTGCCCGCGCCCGCCACCGGGTGAATGTCAGACCGGTTTCGAGGTGGAAGAGCCGTTGTACCTGACGGACGCTGATATGCCGCCCGGCCGCCAGTTCGTCGAGTGTCCGGCTCGAGGTGGCGGTTTCGTGTGCGATCGCCCGCGCAACCGGATGCGACGGCAGCGCCAGCGGGAAGTATTGCGTGTTCAGTGACCGCAACAGGGTGTCGAGCGCGCCGCGGAACGGCCTGATCTGGTCGGTGGTGGCGGGGCCGGCGGCCAGGATCGTCGTCATCAGTTCGGTGACCGCGGGGACGACGCCGAGCCGCCGGACTCGCTCCTGCGGCCGGGTCGGCGGCGGCAGCATCGGACCCAGTGCGACGCCACCCGCGGACAGCCGGGCCGAATGCGGGACCCGCGGCGCCAGCCACAGGTTCTCCCGCGCGTGCAGGCGCATTCGTTGCCCGTCGGCGACGATATCGGCGAAACCGGTGACGATGTGGACGAGGTGCGGCACATCGTGCTCGTGTGTGTCGTGGCCCAGGAACCGGATGGAATTCGCCGGCACGGCGGAGACGAGTTCGGCGGGCGCGTTCATGCTCACCTCCTGAAATCGTGTCGCGTCGGAGCCGGGGCGATGTCGCATGGGGAGCGATCACCGCAATTCAGAAGGTTAGACTAACCTCACTTCCACCCTCCGCGGCTTTCGGTCGCGGAGGGATTTGTTCTGCTCTGGATCGAGGTTGTATGCGATCGCGCCGTCGGTTTTCCGCCGTTCTCGCCGCCGTCTTCACAAGTGCCGCCGTGACACTGGCCGGATGCTCCGCATCCGGTCCGGTCGAGGACACCGGCCCGGCCCGGATCGTGCACACCGCACAGGGTGAGGTGAGCGTGCCCGCCGACCCGCAGCGGGTCGTCGTCTTGAACTACGCGCTGGCCGGCTACCTCTACAACCTCGACGTGCCCGTTGTCGCGACCGTTTCCGAGGACGCCGACAAACAGGGCGCGTTCTCGGAGTTCTGGAAGGACGAAGCCGCCGCGGACAACACGCAACTCCTGCCGTGGAGCACCGACGGTTTCGACTACGAGGCCGTCCTCGCAGCGGAACCGGACCTGATCGTCGCTGGCGGATACGGCCTCCCGGGCGTGCTGGCCACCAAGGCCTACGACCGGCTCCGCGCTGTCGCGCCCACTGTGATCGTGAGCAATACGCTGGCCACCTGGCAGGAACAGTTCGGCTTCCTGGCGAAGGACGTGTTCGGTAAGCAGGACGTCTACGACGGTTTCGTCGCCGATTACGACAAGCGGGTCGCCGATGTGAAGCAGGCGATCACCCCGCCGCCGGGTCCGGTCGCCTATCTGACGATCACCGCGGACAACAGCCCGTATCTGCTGTTCGAGAACATGGGCCTACCGCAGACGCTGGCCGAGGTGGGCCTGCAGCCTGCGCCACTGGTCGAGAGGAACGGCCTGCAGCCGTACAAACCGGGTGGGGATATGGCGGAACTGTCCACGGAACAGGTCGGTCAGCTGGTGACGACGCCGACGGTGTTCGTCGCGGGATTCAATGCCGACACCACCGACATCGCCACCTTGTCGAAGCAGCCCGTGTACGCGAAACTTCCCGCGTTCGCCGGGGGTCACGCCTACGGCCTGCCCTACTGGGCCGTGCGCGGCGACTACGACGAGGCGATGGCCCTGCTGGATCTCGTCGAGAAGCAGTTCGCCTAGACCGGCGGGTTACCGTGACGATGGCCGCACCCCGGCCGGCTCCGGCCGGCGCACCACCACGTCCACTCGGCCGGCCCTCGCACCGGCTGGGCTGGTTCGTGGTGTCGCTGGTCGTGCTCGCGGTCGCGATCGTGGCAAGTATCGCGGTGGGTTCGGCGAACCTGCCGCCGGCCACCGTGTGGGACGCCCTGACCGCGCCGGACGGCAGTATCGATCACCTGACGGTCCGCACCCTGCGCGTCCCGCGCACGATCCTCGGGGTGCTGGTCGGTGCCGCGCTGGGCATCGCCGGCGCGCTCATCCAGGGCCTGACCCGTAACCCGCTGGCGGATCCGGGGATCCTCGGCCTGAACGGCGGCGCCGGTTTCGCCATCGTGCTCGGCGTGGCCGTGTTCGGGCTGACCCGGATCGAGCAGTACCTCTGGTTCGGCTTCGTGGGGGCAGTGCTGTCTGCCGCGCTCGTGTACGGGATCGCGGCGCGCGCGCCGGGCGGAGCGAACCCGCTGCGGTTGACCCTCGTCGGGGTCGCGCTCGGCGCCGTTCTCACCGGGGCGACCAAGACGATGGCGCTACTCGACCCGGAAACGTTCGACCGGATGCGGTTCTGGGACGCGGGCACGATCGCCGACCGTCCGGCCGGGACCATCCAGATGATCTGGCCGTTCATCGTCGCCGGGCTCGTCCTGGCGTTCGCCTGCGCCCGCTCGCTCAACGCCCTCGCGCTGGGCGACGAACTCGCCGCGGCGGTCGGTGTGCGGCTCGCCCTGGTCCGCGTCGTCGCGGTGGTCGCGGTGACTCTGCTGTGCGGGGCAGCGACCGCGGCGGCGGGGCCGATCGTGTTCGTCGGGCTGATGATCCCGCACGCGGTCCGCTGGGTCACGGGTCCCGACCAGCGCTGGATCCTGCCCTTCACACTCGTTCTCGCCCCGGTGCTCATCCTGCTCTCCGATGTCCTCGGCCGAGTGATCATCCGGCCCGCCGAACTCCAGGTCGGTGTCGTCACCGCCTTCCTGGGCGCCCCCGTACTCATCGCATTGATCCGGCGCAGCAGAGCAGGCGCCCCATGAGCCGCGTTCTCGTCCTGCGCACCGGATCGTTCAGCCGCCGCACCACGACCAGGGCTTTCGTCGTCGGGCTGCTCCTCATCGTCGCGGCGGCGGCCTGCCTGCCGGCGGCCCTGATGCTCGGCACCCGCGCCCTCTCCCCCGGCGACGTGCTCGCCGCGCTGGGCCCGCAGGCGAACCCGGCCGACCGGCTCGTCGTGCTCGAATGGCGGGCGCCACGGGCGGTGGCCGCCGTGGTGTTCGGCGCGTGCCTCGGACTGAGCGGAGCGATTTTCCAATCCCTGACCCGCAATCCCCTGGGCAGCCCGGATGTCATCGGGTTGAACACAGGCGCCTACACCGGAGTCGTGTGCGCGCTGACGCTGGGAGCCACCGGCTTCGGCGCCCAGGCGGCCGGGGCGGTACTCGGCGGGCTCGGTGCCGCCGCGGTGGTCTACCTGTTCGCGTTCCGGCAGGGGGTACGCGGGATCCGGCTCATCGTCGTGGGTATCGCGGTCAGCGCCATGCTCTCCTCGGTCAACACCTGGTTCAGCGTGAAGGCCGATCTGGACGTCGCCTTGCAGGTCGCCGTATGGGGTGCGGGAACCCTGTCCGGTGTGAGCTGGCCGCCGGTGTTGTTCGCGGCCGCCGCCGCATTCGGGCTCATGCTGGTAGCCCCGGCGGCCGGCCGGCGAATGCGGCAACTGGAACTCGGCGACGATACCGCGGCGATGCTGGGGGTCGCGGTCGAACGCAGCAAGGTGCTGTTACTCGTTCTCGGCAGCCTGCTCACAGCCGTCGTCACCGCGGTGACCGGACCCGTCGCCTTCATCGCGCTCGCCGCCCCGCAGATATCGGGTCGGCTCACCGGGCACGGCGCGTCGGCCGACCCACTCGGCGCCGCGCTCACCGGAGCGGTGCTCATGTCGGCGGCGGATCTGCTGGCGCAGCACGCGATCCCGGGTGCGAACCTTCCCGTCGGTGCCGTCACCGTCTGCCTCGGCGGCGCATACCTGGTCTGGCTGCTCATCCGCGAGTCGCGACGCTGGTGAGTGCGGATCGTATGCCTAACAGCCGGCCGCCCGAGTCAGGCGAGCCGCAACCGCACGAGCCGGATGTTCAGCTCGTGCAGAACCCGTAGCTGCGCCATGTTGTACAGCGAGAACATCGCTTGCGCGATGGTGTCCTCGGCGTTCTTCGCGCCACCCGGCGCGTCCGCCGCCAGGTCCTTCCACTCCGGGTACTTCTCCCGGCTCCGCAGGACCACGGACACCATCCGCTCGGCGAGGGATTCGATGGCAGCGGCATCGGCGTCGGCGGGCAGATTCTCGAATTCGACGTCGACCGAGTCCCGTTCGGCGAGCATCTCCTGGAGCACTGCCGAGGCACGGTCGCTGAGAACGGTCGAGTAGACCATAAGCATCGACTGGTGTGCCTCCGGGACCCCCTGCGCGATCGTCGGCGCGAAAGCCGGCGGCGTATGGGCGGGCGTGCGGTGGCGCAGGAGCACTGCCAGCTCCGCTCTGATGCGGTTCAGTCGATCGACAGTTGCTTCCAGTTCCGCGTCCAGTACGCGGAGCGCCTGGTCCGACTCGTCGGCTGCCTGTCCCGTCGCCGGGATCTGCGATAACGGGATCCCGAGTTCGCGTAATCGTTTGATCTGCAGCAGCCGGACCAGGTGCGGGACCTCGTACTGCTTGTATCCGTTCGACCTGCGGTCCGGTTCGTCGAGCAACCCGATCTCGTGGTAGTAGCGGATGGCTTTCACGGTCGAACCCGCCAGTTCGGCGAGCCGGCGGGTACTCCACGCCATTGCTGTCTCCTCTTCTGCCGCGGCCGTGCGCGTTCCCCCGGACCCGAGTCGTCCCCGCAGTGTTCAGCCCGTGGTGCCCGCCTTTTCGCAGGCTACGTCCTGCTGGGGCATGGTGCCGTCGACCAGGTAGCCGGTGGCGACTTCCGCTGCGCAGGGGTTGGCGCCGAGGACGTAGACCCCGTGCCCGCTCCCGTCGACGGTCACCAGCCGGGACCGCGCACCGAACTTCTCGTGGAGTAACTCGCCGCCGCGCAGCGGTGTCACCGGGTCGCGCCGATTCTGCATGATCAGGACGTCGGCGGGTCCGTCGGCATCGATCCGCACCGGCGGTTCCGACGGTCCGAGCTGCCAATAGGCGCAGGGCGTGATGTTCGCCGCGGCCGCCCCGTAGAGAGGGTACTTCTCGCGGTCCTCGGCGACGGCGCGGTGGTAGACCTGGACGTCCTCGGGCCATTCGACGTCGTTGCAGGTCACCGCGAGAAAGACCGACCAGGCGTTATCGTTCGGCGAAGGCGCCCCGGTCCCCGGGGGCCGGCCACCCGCGGGCCCCGGACTCCCGGTTTCGAGCAGCGACTGCCAGCTCTGCGCCGCGGGTTCGTACGATGCCTCGCGATAGAGCGTGAAGAATGTGGCGAACCGGAAGAGCCCGCCGTCCATCCCGTCCACCGGGTTCTCGTCGAGACGCTCGGCAAGTGTGAAGTAGGTGCGGCGCACCTCCTCGGGTGTGCGGCCCAGACCATAGGTGTCGTGCCGCGCGGCAGCCCATTTCGCGAAGTCCGGGAAGGTCTCCTCCATACCGCGGCCGTATCTGCGCATCCCGTCGTGATCGAGGAAGGTGTCGCCGATATTGCTGTCGAGCACGATCCGGTCGGCACGCTCGGGGAACATCGAGGCGTACGCGGCCCCCAGGGCGGTGCCGTAGGAATAGCCGAGGTAGCTCGCCTTCTCCTCACCCAGCGCGGCACGTATGCGGTCCAAGTCGCGGGCCATATTCGCCGTCGACAACTGCCGCAGCCGGCCCGCGTGGTCGTTGGCCGCGCACTGCTCGGCGACTCCCTGGGCAATCGCGGCTTGCGCGGTGACCGCCGCGTCGTCCACCGCGTAGGGCGGGATATTGCCGAAGTACGCCTGATCATCGGTGAAACCACAGCTCACCGGCGCCGAATGCCCCACTCCGCGAGTGTCGATCCCGATCAGGTCATAGCTGTCCAAGACCTCGGGTGGCAGTCCCTGGGCGGCCAGGAAACCGGGCTGATCCAGGCCGGTCCCGCCCGGACCACCCGGGTTCAGCAACAGCACACCGCGGCGCTCGTCCGGTTTCGTACTCGCCAGCCGGGAGATCATGATCTCGATCTGCGCGCCCTCCGGCTCGCTGTAGTTCAGCGGCACCGGCACGGTGGCGCACTGCAACTGTGGCGGGGCGGCCGGCACGTCCGCAGGACAGGCACCCCACTGCACCTGCGCCGCGGGTTCGGCGGCCACCGGGGGCACCCCCACCAGTGCCCCGGTGAGACCGAGCACTACCGCCAGGGTCGCCCCACGGCCGACCTTCCGTTTCCGATCCATAACCAGACCTCCCCGAGGTGATCTCACAAGAACTGCGTTGCCGACCACCACTGCACACCGTGCCCTCGGGGCAGGGTCAAGATCTCGAGTCCTGGCCCACACCGCACTGCCCGGACCGCGCCACCATCGCGGCGACGGCGCGCGCCCCCGTATACGCCACATCACTGTCGGTGAAAGCTCACAATCCCGGACGAGCGGGACTCCGGGTACGGTGGCTACCGCCCCCGATCACGGTGTGGCGTCCCTGCGGAATAAATCTGGATGTCATCGATGAGTTCAACCGCCGAAAAACTTGCCGACCTGCGTAAGAAGCTGGAGATCGCGCAGGAGCCGGCCGGCGAGGCGGGGGCCGCCAAACGAGCGCGTAAGGGCATACCGTCCGCCCGCGACCGGATAGAGATGCTGCTGGATCCGGGTACCTTCGTCGAAATCGGTGCTCTCGTACGCAATCCCACCGATCCCGACGCCCTCTACGGGGACGGTGTGGTCACCGGACGTGGCCTGGTGGACGGCCGGCCGGTCGCCGTGTTCTCCCATGACCAGACCGTGTACGGCGGCACCATCGGGGAAATGTTCGGCCGCAAGGTCGCCGCGATCATGGATCTGGCGGGGAAGATGGGCTGCCCGCTGATCGGTATCAACGATTCCGGCGGCGCGCGGGTGCAGGAGGCCGTCACCTCGCTGCGCTGGTACGGCGAATTGGCGACCATGATGGAACCGCTGTCGGGTGCGGTGCCGATGGTTTCGCTCATCCTGGGCAACTGTGCCGCCGGCGCGGTGTACCAGCCGATCTGCACCGATGTCGTGGTCGCCACCGAGAGTGCGCATATGTTCGTCACCGGGCCCAAGATCCTCGAGGACGCCATCGGCGAGAAGGTGGACATGGAGGAGCTGGGCGGGGCCTACAACCAGGCCGCCTACGGCAATATCCACCATATCGCCAAGGACGAGGCGGCGGCGTTCGCCTGGGTCCGCAACTATCTGAGCTACCTGCCGTCGAGCTTCTCCGAACTACCGCCGGTCGTGAACCCCGGCCTGGAACCGGCGGTCACCGAATCCGATCTGGCGCTGAACACGCTGGTCCCCGACTCGGACAACGCTGTCTACGATATGCACGAAGTGTTGTTGCGGATCTTCGACGACGGCGAGTTCCACGAGATCGGTGCGGCCGCCACCACGAACCTGATCACCGGATTCGCCCGTGTCGACGGCCGGCCGGTGGGTGTGGTCGCCAATCAGCCGACCGTGCTGGCGGGCGCGCTCGACGCCAAGGCCGGTGACAAGGCAGCGCATTTCATCCACATCTGCAATGCCTTCGAGATCCCGCTGGTACTGGTGGTCGACACACCCGGATTCCTGCCCGGGGTGGAACAGGAGAAGCAGGGCGTCATCAAACGCGGCGGCCGATTCCTGTTCGCCTACGTGGAGGCCACGGTCCCCAAGGTGACGGTGGTGGTGCGCAAGGCCTACGGCGGCGGATGGGCCGTCATGGGGGCCAAGGCGCTCGGCTGCGATGTGTATCTGGCCTGGCCCACTGCGCGGATCGCGGTCATGGGCGCGGAAAGCGCTGTGGGCCTGACCCAGCGCAAGATCCTCGACGCCACCCCGGAGGATCAGCGTGCCGGGCTCCGGCAGCAGATGATCGACTTCTACAACGCCACCGTCGCGACCCCGTGGATCGCGGCCGAACGCGGCTATATAGACGCCGTGATCGAGCCGTCGGCCACCCGGCTGGAGCTCCGCCGGGCGCTGCACCTGCTGCGCGACAAGAAGGTCATCCGCTACCCGCGAAAGCATCATCTGCTGCCCCTGTGATTCCGCGCCGGTCGCCGCGGGAGGATCCCGGTTTCGGCGGGTGATCTCCGCGGCCGCCTTCCCTGCGCCTGGTGACAGTAATCGAGCCGGCGGTCCGGGATCGGTGCTCGCCGCTTTTCGCCTGCGGCGCCGATCCATTCGGCGCGGCACCACCGGGCCCGGACCGCCGTCGAGCGTCTCTAGCGGAGCTCGGCGGCCGACGAGCGTTCGGCGGCGCGCAGAGGTGCGCCGACGTGGTGCAGATGCCGGAGCGCCTCCCGGTACGAGGCGATCAGCCCGGTCTCGTGGTACGGCACACCGATTTCGGCGCAATAGTCGCGGACGATCACCTGGGCGCGCCGCAGATTGGGGGTCGGCATGCTCGGGAACAGGTGGTGTTCGATCTGATAGTTGAGCCCGCCCAGGGCGATATCGGTCAGCGCTCCACCCCGGACGTTGCGGGAGGTCAGCACCTGGCGGCGCAGGTAATCGGGGCGGTCGTCGCCGGTCAGGGTCGGCATACCCTTGTGGTTCGGCGCGAAGGTGCAGCCCATGTACACGCCGAACAGCGCTTGGTGGACGGCGAAGAACGCGAGGGCTTTATCGGCGGGCAGCACGGCGAACAGCGCACCCAGATAGACAGCGAAATGGGCGAACAGCAGTCCGCCCTCGAGCACACGGTTCTTGATCGACCGATTCCGTAGCGCACGCACGCCCGCCACATGCAGGTTCAAGCCCTCCAGCAGGAGCAGCGGGAAGAACAGGAACGCCTGCGCCCGACCGATGAGCCGGGCGGGCCCGCGGCTGTTGCGGGCCTGCTGCTGCGACCACACGAGAATGTCGGGTGCGACATCGGGATCGAGTTCCTCATGATTCGGATTCGCGTGATGGCGGGTGTGCTTGTCCTGCCACCAGCCGTAGCCCAGGCCGATACCGGCATTGCCGGCGATTCGGCCCACGATCTCGGTCGGCCGTCGCAACCGGAAAACCTGACGGTGCGCGACATCGTGCATGACGAGCGCGACCTGGGCGAAGGTGACGGCCATGACCGCCGCGATCAGCAGCGTCCACCACGAATCGCCGACGAGGACGAACGCCACCCAGCCGGCCACGAACGCGAACCCGACCAGACCGAGCCGGGCGGCGTAGTAACCGGGGCGCCGTTCCATCAGTCCGGCGGCGGAGATCCGGCGCAGCAGACGGGCGTAATCGCCGTCGGCGCCGCGCCGCGCCGATCGGGGAGCCGGCTCTTGAACCAAGGCAGGTGTCGTCATAGATCTTCCTGAGAGTCGGGGTGGGAACCCACCTCCGCCCGTTTCTGTGACGAACAACCGCTGGCGATCGGGGTCCGTATCCAGTGGGTACTGCTCGGTGCGTCGGGGCGGGTGACGAATTCGATACCCCGAACCTATCGGCCGGATTCTCGTTGCGGGTAATCCTGCGGTATCGCACGGGAGTAGCACTGCGGTGTGAGAGGCCGCCCACCACGGATCCCGGAACGGCCGCCGGGTCAGGCCGCCGTTGCGATCTCCACCACCCGGGCCCATGCCGGTGGCCGGTCCGGAATGTAGTCGAGGTCGTGTTCCTGCCATCCCGGGTCCCGGCGGAACAGCCCGACCACCGTCCGGCACCCCGGCCGGTCGCTCGGCCAGGGGGTCTGGCCGTCGGTCAGCACCACCAGCACATCGGGGCGCGGCCGGGCGCGCAGCGCCTTGGCGAAACCCGTGCGCAGATCCGTACCACCACCGCCCACCAGCGGTATCCCCTCGGCACGGCACAGTGGGTGCGCGACCCGTGCCGCCGCATCGCAGGAGAGCACGGTGACCAGATCCCGGCGCCCGCCGACGGCGCGGGCGATGGCGGCCACCTCGAGCAGCGCGCTGCCCAGTTCCGCGTCGCTGACCGACCCCGATGTATCGATGATCACGCTGACCCGGGGTGGTGTGCGCCGCAGACTCGGCAGCACCACCCCGGGCAACCCGGCCGAGCGCCGCGCCGGTCTGCCGTACGTGTAGTCCTCGCCGAGACCGGGAGCCGAGGCAGCCGAACGAAGTGCCGCGCCCAGCAGGTCCCGCCACGGTTGCGGCGGATGCAACGCCTCGTCCGCCCAGCGGCGCCACGCCTTGGACGCGTTGCCCGGACGGCCGGCGATACCCTGGGCGACGCGGAACCGGACCGCTTCGCGTTCCTGTTCGCTGAGGCCGTCCGCGCCGTCGGGTCCCAGCTCCCATTCGCGGTCCGCTCCGTCGGCGCCGCTACCGCAGTCCAGCCAGGCCAGTTCCTGGGTGAGCGGCCCGAGGCGGAATTGGCGCAGGTAGTCCTCCATGAGTGCACCGCGGGACAGACCCAGCGTCGCCGGCAGTACCGCTCCCGCGGGCCGGACCAACCCGTCGCCGAACGCGTCGTCGTTGATCTCGGCGTCCGCGGCGATATTCATCCGCAAACGTTCCGCCGGACCCGTGAGCTCGTGGGCGCGGGCGAACCGGTCGCTACGACGGTGGTGGTCGCGCAGCAGATGGGAGACCTCGTGCACGAGTACGGAGGCCAGTTCCTCCACGGGCGTGCAGTCCACGAAAGCGGGCGAAACGTAGCAGCGCCAGTACCGGTCCACCCCCATCGTCGGGGCATCCCGCGACTCCACGATATGCAGCGCATACAGGGCGGTCGCCAGATAGGGCCGGGCGCGGGCGGCCTGCAGGCGGGCGGTGAACAGTTTGCCGAAATCGAGCGCCGACGAGCCGGTCATCGGCTCACCTTCACGGCGACCCGGGCGGCGGCATGATCGGCGCCCTGGGATACCGCCACCATTGCGGCGAGTTCTTCGATCGCCGGCGGCACCACCCAATCGTCCCGGCGCAAGGTGGCCAGAGTGGTCGCCGGAACGACCACCAGATCCGGCGCACCCGTTTCCACCGCCCGCACCAGCAATGCCCAGGCCGCATCCCAGCGGGCCTCCGACGGCAGCCGGCGGACGGCCGCCACTACTGCGTCGAGCACGGCCTGACGCAGATCACCGCGGTCCGGTAGCTCGGCGGCGGCCGGATCGGCGAGCAGCGCCTCGGGATCCGGGAGGTCCATCCGGTCCATACTCGCCAGCAGTTCGAAACCCGGTCCGTCCCCGACCGTGCCCCGCACCAACAGGGAGAGCACATCTTTCGACGACCCGGCCGCGGTCGCGAAAGCGATCAGCCGCAGTGTCATATCCCAGCTCCGCGGTGAGGGCCAGGCACCACCGCGGCGGGTCTCACTGCTCGGCAGCTGATGGACGAGCGCGGGACGGGCCGCGAGTAACCCGCATACGGCGCGCCGAGCGAAAGCCACTGCCTCCGCGAACTTTTCCGGTGCCAGCCGGGGAAGTGTCGCACGCGGCCAGGTTCCGCCGAGACCACGTACGACCACATCGTGGTCGTGGGCCCACTGCAGGTGCACGAACCGGTTGGCCAGCGGTGGGCTCAGCTCCCAGCCGTCGGCGGCCGAGGACCGCGGGTTGGCGGCGGCCACGATACGGACTCCGGGTGGTAATTGCAGTGCGCCGATGCGACGTTCCAGCACCAGGCGCAGCAAGGCGGCCTGTACTGCGGGTGGCGCCGTCGACAGTTCGTCCAGGAACAGCAGCCCGCGACCGGATCGCACGAGCCGGACCGCCCAGTCGGGCGGCGCCATCGGCACACCGTGTTCGGCCGGATCGTCGCCGATGATGGGCAGACCCGAGAAATCCGACGGTTCGTGCACGCTCGCGATCACCGTGGTCAGCGGGAGGTCCAGCGATTCGGCGAGCTGGGTGAGGGCAGCGGTTTTGCCGATTCCCGGCTCACCCCAGAGCAACACCGGCAGGTCGGCGGCCACGGCCAGGGTCAGTGCCTCCAATTGGTTGTCGGGGCGGGGTTCGGTGGTGACGTCGCCGAGCATGGCCAGCAGTTCGCCGGCGATATCGAGTTCGGCAGGGCGGGTGCGGTCCGAGATCGGCGCGCGAAGAAATGCAGTCATCTATGAATCACCTTGTGTTTCGGTCGAAGTGAATGACGTCGAGGATGTGCTGAACCGAATACGGCCGGCTCAGCGCATGTTTGCGTTACGCGGGTGCGAGCGGCGATCGCTGGGCCGGGAGTCGCGCCGGCTACGTGGCGGCCCGTAGCCGGTAAGCCCGGCCCGGAACAATCCGTAGGTGATCCGCCGTTGCGCGGACGCCGCCAACGCGTCCCGCAGCGGCCCGTCGCGCAATACCGCACCGGGGCCGAGCAGGCCCTCGACAACGGCCAGCGCACCCGCGGTATCGCCGTGATCCAGACGCTCCCGGACACCGGCGAGACAGTCCGGGTGGCGGTGGGCCCGATCGATGGCCCGCAGGCACGGCAGCGGAGTACCGGTCAGGGCGACCAGCAGTTCCTCCCGCCGGATCTCCGCCGGATCGTGATCGAGCGCGGCCAGCACCCCGTCGACCAGCCCGATCCGGTGCTGTTCACCCCGGCACTCCACCAGGAACGGCCGGTCGCCCGGCTCCTGATCACGGCGCGATTCGGCCGGTGACCACTCCGGTACCAGTGCGGAGGCCACCAGCGGATGCAGCCGGTCGGCCGTTATCGCCCCGGCCCGGAGCAACTGCAGATCGGGCAGCGTCCAGGTCGCCGCATCGGGCAGCACCGGCAGCGCGGACACCCCACTACGCGGATAGGACTCCGCGTTCCGCAGCGCGGGCGGTCCGTTGCCGTCCGCGGACAGCTCCACGACCCGTTGGCGCCGCGTCCCGAACCGAATCCGCAGCGGCCCGTCCGACCGGCCTTCGGCACGCAGCAGTATCGCTGCCTCGGCTGCCCATCTGTCCACGGCGCAACCCGCGGGAGCCCGGTCGGTCAGTCCGGGATCGACGGAACACGGACCTTCGAGCCGGCGTGCCCCGGAACGGATTCCGAACTCATGGACCCTGCTCGCATCCCACAGATGGCGGTGGAGGTCGAGCCGGAAACGACGGTCGGGCCGTGGATGCGGATGCGGATGCGGGCCGGAGCCGGACCCGTCCCACAGTGCGAGGCCGATCCGTTGACCGGCATCCGCCCATGCCGGAGCGGTCCGGGCCACGAGATGCACCGAATTTATTTCGCCACAAGGGCTTCGGGAATCCGGCAGATCGTATCGAGCCAGCAGAACGGTCGTACCCGGCCGGAGTAAACCGTCCGGCGCGACCCGGGGCAGATGCCAGCGCAACAGGTCGGGAGCCAGCCGGCGCAGATCCGCACGCACACAGTCCGTGACGGCACGGCCGTGTCTACGGGCCAGCGCCCGCACATCGATATCGACATCGAAACCCGCTGCGGCACATGCCCCCGCCCAGTCTCCGGCGTTTCGCCGGGCGGTCGCGGTCTCGATCATGGAGGGCGGCACGGCGAACTCACGCACGCGCAGCCAGAAGGAAAGGCGGGAATCGTTCCCCATCGTGTCCGGAGTGCGCATCAGCACTCACCTGGCACGAAAGGGACCCCCAATCTTTGCTCGGAACGAGTCATCACGGAATTGATCATAACGTTCGGGGCCGGACCCGGCCATCCATACCCTGATCCGGCGCTCGGACAGGGACGGACCGCAATGTCCGTCGAAGCGGGCGGACTGCGCACCGGCGGATCCCCTCCGCCGTTCGAGCCGCCCCCGGGAGGCGGGCCATTGTGACAGCCGCCCATACCGTCCGGCCGTATACCAGGAGGGTGCCGGCGCCCCCGGCACGACCGGACTCGACAACTCGACGCAGCTCGAGCTCGAAATCGAGCGGCGGCCAAACGGCCCTACAAGGGCATCGGGGACGCTGTGCAGCGCCCGTATCGAGCAGGATGAAATCAAACCTTGCATATACCCCCCGGGGGTATTAATGTTCCCGGTGTCGAACAGAGATAGAGCCCCAGGAGGCCCGCGATGAACGCCACAGCCCACGCCGATCACACCGCCCACGCACACCACACCACTGACACCCACAGCGACCACAACATCCACCACACCTCGGACGCCCACCGCATCCATGCACACCACGCATCGGAAACCTCGGGCGGGCACACACACCACGCACCGGACGCCCACGCCACACACACCGCCACACCCCCTGGTGGGTTGCAGATCACCGAAGCGGGTTACACCCTCGCGCTGGAAACCCCGATCGTCGACGCCGGTGCGATAGATCTCCGGTTCCGGATCCTCGGCCCGGACGGCGGGGTGGTCACCGGCTTCACCCCCATCCACGAGCGCGAACTACATCTGATCGTGGCACGCCGTGAACTGACGGGCTTCCAGCATGTGCACCCGGTCCGCGACGAGCACGGCACCTGGTCGATTCGCCTCGACGTGACCGAGCCCGGCGCCTACCGCGTCTTCACCGATATCGCACCGCGGGAACTCGGACGCACCCTCACCCTCGGTGCCGACCTCGCCGTCGCGGGGCACTACGACCCCCGCCCCACCCCCGCCACGGAACGGACTGTCACGGTCGACGGCTACAACGTCACCGTCGAGGGCGATCCAGCCCCCGGAGTGGGCCGCATACTGACGTTCACCGTCGACAAAGACGGGGCACCGGTCACCGATCTGGACCCCTACCTCGGCGCGTACGGACACCTGGTGGTACTGCGCGCCGGCGACCTCGCCTACGTCCACGTCCACCCCAGCGGCGAGCCCGGGGACGGAATCACACCGGCCGGACCCGGAATCGATTTCCATACCGTCGTACCCGGACCGGGAATCTACCGGTTGTTCCTCGATTTCCAGCACCAGGGGATCGTGCGGACCGCGGCGTTCACCCTGAACGCACCACTCGCCGGCCACTGACCCGAAACACCCGGTGATCGCCGGAGAGATCGGCCTACAACTCTCTCTCAATACCCTACCGGGGTATAGTAACTAGGAACAGTCATGACAATCCAGACACGCCCCGCGACACGAAAATGGTGGGCGCTGGCGGTGATCGCCGCCGCCCAGTTCATGGTCATCATGGACACCTCGATCATCGGGATCGCACTCCCGCGAATGCAGACCGATCTCGGCTTCTCCCCGGAAAACCTGACCTGGGTATTCAACGCCTACGTCATCGCCTTCGGTGGACTGCTACTGCTGGGCGGGCGACTGTCCGATCTACTGGGCGCCCGCCGGATATTCGCCACCGGATGGGTGATCCTGCTCGCCGGATCGGTCGTCGCGGGCGCGGCCGGAACCGTGGGTATCGAATTGGCCGGACGGGCGGTTCAAGGTGCCGGTGCGGCACTGATCGCACCCGCCGCGCTCACCCTGCTGATGACACTCTTCGGTTCCTCCCCACAGGAGTTGACGAAGGCGCTGGCCGTATACGGTGCCGCGGCACCGGCCGGGGGTACCGCCGGGGTGTTCCTCGGCGGCGTGCTCACCGAATACCTCAGCTGGCCATGGGTTTTCTACATCAATATCCCGATCGCGATCCTGGCATTGATCGCAGTTCCGGTCCTGATGCCCAACGCGCCGGCCCGCCCGGGCTCGGTGGACCTGCTCGGCGCGGCCGCCGCCACCGCGGGTCTCGCCACCGCCGTCTACGGCATCGTCCGCGCACCCGAGGCCGGCTGGGGCTCGGCGCAGACCTGGGCAGTACTCGGCGTCGCCGCCGCACTACTCGCCGGGTTCGTACTCCTGCAGGCACGCCGCCGCGAACCCCTGATGCCCCTGAGCATCTTCCGCGCTCCCGGCCTGGCCGCGGCCAACCTCGCACAGCTACTGCTGGGCGCGGCGTGGGTGCCCATGTGGTTCTTCTTGAACCTGTACCTGCAGCAGGTCCTCGGTTACAGCGCCTTCCCGTCCGGCGCGGCACTGCTCCCGATGACCACCTTGATCATGCTCGGCATGATCGTGCTCGCACCCCGGGCGATGCAACGTTTCGGCGCCAAACCGATGATCGTGACGGGCCTGGCCGTCCTCGGTCTCGGACTGGGCATCATGTCGCTGGTCCGGCCGACCGGCAGCTTCTGGATCGACGTCCTGCCCGCCTCACTGGTCGCCGCGGGCGGCATGTCGCTGGCCTTCATTCCCTCGCTGGGCACCGCCATCGGCGCGGCACGGCCCGAGGAAGGCGGGCTGGCCTCGGGCATCGTCAATGTGAGTTACCAGATCGGTTCCGCGCTCGGCCTGGCCGCCATGACCGCACTGGCCGCCGCATTCGGCGCCGACCAACTCACCGATCTGCCGCAACTCACCGACGGCTACTCGGCCGCCTTCCTCGGGGCGGGCGCGATAGCACTCGTCGGCGCCGGGCTCACCGCCGCCACCATCGCGTCGCCGGCGAAAACCACCTCGCCCGCCGGCTGACGGTTACCGCACCGAAGAACCATCGAACAGGAGAGATCATGGCCACCACCGTCGTCACCGTTTCCGGAATGACCTGCGGATGCTGCGTTACTTCGGTGCGCGAAGAGGTCGGACGCGTTCCCGGCGTCACCGCCGTCGCCGTCGACCTCGGCACCGGAGCAGTCAGCATCGACAGCACCATCCCGATCCGCCCCGACCTGATCGCGACCGCGGTCACCCGGGCCGGGTACACCGTCACCGATTGACACCCGCCGCGACAGCACCACACCGGGCGGGTCCTCCACGGAGGACCCGCCCGAATCGCCGGTCTTCCGCAGACCCGATACCCGGTGGTGAGCGGCGCGAGGCCCCCGGAGGTCACGATGATCACCTCACTGTTCGCCCACCGCGACTACCTACGACTTTTCACAGCTCAGATCTCGGCACTGTTCGGCACCGGATTGACCACGGTGGCACTGGGATTGCTCGCCTACGAGCTCGCCGGCGCCGATGCGGCGGCCGTTCTCGGTCTCGCGCTCACCATCAAGATGGTCGTCTACGTGACGGTCGCCCCCGTCGTGGGCGCTTACGCGGATCGCATTCCGCGCCGGCCCTTCCTCGTCGGCCTCAATATCGTTCGAGCCGGAGTAGTTTCGGCGCTACCCTTCGTCGACCAGATCTGGCATATCTACGTGCTGATCGCGGTGCTCCAAACTGCCTCGGCCGCCTTCACACCCACCTATCAGGCCGTCATTCCCGATATCCTCCCCGACGAGCGGGACTACACGCGGGCACTGTCGGCCGCGCAACTAGCCGCGACCATGGAGACCCTGCTCAGTCCGATGCTGGCCGCGGCCGCGCTGGCCGTCATCAGTTTCCACTGGCTGTTCGTCGGCACCGCGATCGGTTTCGTGGTCTCGGCGGCGCTCGTGGTGACTACCCGCATTCCGAACGCCGGTGCCACCGTGGAAGGCTCCTTCGGCGAACGCATCGCGGTAGGAATGCGGATATTCATGGCGACACCTCGGCTGCGGGGGCTCCTCGCCTTCAATCTCGTCATCGCGGCGGCGGGCTCGATCATCATGGTGAATACCGTCAACTACGCCCGCGATACCCTCGGCGGCGATCAGGCCGATGTGGCGAAGCTGCTGGCGGCCAACGGTTTCGGCACGATGATCAGCGCGCTGGCACTGCCCCGGATCCTCGACCGTGCCGGCGCCCGGCCGGTCATGCGCACCGGCGCGGCGGTCCTGGTCACCGGCCTCGCGGCGGCCGTCGCCCTCTCCACGGCCGAGACCGGGGACTGGCGCCAGATCGCCGCCACAGCGATCTGGGCCGTCATCGGGGCGGGCACCGCCGCCGTACTCACCCCGACCGGCCAGGTTCTGCGGCGCTCGTCGCACCCAGCGGATCGCCCGGCTCTCTTCGCCGCCCAATTCTCGCTGTCCCACCTGGCCTGGCTGGTCACCTATCCGCTCACCGGTTGGCTCACCACCACCGCCGGGCTCAGCACGACCTGGGTCACCCTCGCCGTCCTCGCCACCGGCGGCGCCGTCCTCGCGACCCGCCTGTGGCCCCGCGACGATCCCGCCGAACTGACCCACCCGCACGAAGCCGGCACCATCGACCCCGCGCGCCTGACCGACGCCGTCCGTGTGAACGACCACCTCTACCAGCACACCCACGTCTACGTCATCGACGCCGAGCACCCTCGCTGGCCGGCCCGGGAACACGCGCCGGCCGCATGACCGGCACTCACCAGCGGTTCCGTGTCTCCTCCGCCCAGCCGACCGCACCGCCGAGATCCAGCCAGCGCCCGTCGTCGGTGCGGGCGCGGCCGTGGAAATTCCCGAAACACTGGTGGGTGTCGTTGGCCAGCACGAACAGATCGGTTTTCGCCGTACGCGTATGGAACGGCCGGAATTCGGCGTCGACCCGCTCCCCGGTGATATGCCAGGGCCGCAGCCAATTCCCGGGGTCGTAGTCCCACCGCAATTCGTCGCTGATCTTGTGGATCCGGCCGTCGACGACGAGTGCGTTCTCGGTGCTGCCGGTACCTTCGGTCCACTTACCGCCGAACTGGACCCCCAGCCCGGGCTTGTAGCCGGCGGCCCAGTTCCAGTCGATCGCATACGGCCATTTCCCGCGGCCGTGGTCCAGCACGGCGAACGCGTCGTCGAATACGTACTCGCGCGACCCCAGCGTCAGAGTCCCGGCGGCCGGCCGGCCCACATCTTTGACCGTGTACTGGAAGCGCCGCGCGCTCCACGGCACGACCACACCCAGTGATTCGTGACCGGGCGGCAGCTCCGCCCGAGCCGACAACCGCACCCCGTCCGCGCGGGCCTCGATCGCAGTCCCGGCCGCGTCGTTCGACAATTCGATATCGACACCGCCACCGCGCACCGAGTTCACTCCTTGCCCGCTGCGCTCCCCCATGACCGCTCCTCGGCCGAACGGCACCACCGCGTCCCGGGTGGTCTCCGCACCCGTTTCCCGGTCCAGCACATAGATCCCGTGCACCCCGGCGTAATCGAGCGTGGACGCCACGATGCCCACGATATGTTCCGGGGTGACGATTCCCCAGTACTCCCAGCGCTTCCGGCGACCCCGGCCGCGCAGATTCGCCCGATGCAGGGGCCGCCGCGTCCATCCGACAGCGGCGGGGTCGAGCCGGCCGTCCGGGCGGCACAGATCGACGGGTTCGGTGATCTCGCGTTCCGTGGCCATACTCGCCCGCAGCTCCTCACGACTCGACACCTACGCCGGCAGCAGAGGACAATACTCGGCGGGCACACCGTACGGGCGGACAGCGAACCCGGCCCGGCTGTCGCCGGACCCGGAACCGCCGCTGTCAGCGACGAACGCGGTACCTGAGGTGCAGCACCCGGTCACCCTGGACTACGACATCGGGGTCCTCGAGCAGATGCTGTCCGTCCACCGGGCCGAAATACCGTTTACCCGAACCGAATACGACCGGCACCACGTCCATCGCGACTTCGTCGACCAGGCCGAGCGCGAGCGCCTGCCCGCCGACATCCCCGGCACACACCGCCACGATACGGTCACCGGCCCGCCGTTTCGCCTCTTCCACAGCCGTGGCGATATCGCCGAAGAACGGCACATCCGCTTCCGGATGCCAGCCCTCGGGCTTGGGCCGGTGCGAGACGACGAGCAGATGCTCGCCCGCGGGCGGTTTCGCCTCCCAGCCGTTGGTCATATCGAAAAGATGCCGCCCCTGGATGGTTGCCCCGATACTGTTCCAGAAGGGTGCCGTGTACTCGTAGGAGCGGCGGCCGAGCCGGAACGGCGGGTGGTCCCGCTCGAGCTCGTCGTCCGCCACCAGCGGGACCTCACCGTTGAAGTACCAGTCGAACAGCGGCCCGACGTCGTCGTTCCGGTCGGCGATGAAACCGTCCACCGACACCACTGCATGCATGATCACTGTCGCCATACTCTGTCGACTCCGGCCGACACCCGGATTCATCGGTACAGCGAGATCCGGTGTGCGGCCGGACGGAGTCTCGGCGGATCCGCCGGGCGCGGCACCCGCTCAACCGATCAGTGCAGTGCCCCCACCCGGAACCACGGTCGCAGCAGGTTCTCCTCGGTGGACGGGCCCACCTGCCACTCGGCGATCCACGGGCCGGTGCCCTCGCTCGGGTCGAGAATGCCCTCCTCCAGGTGCTGGTAGCGACCGTCGAGCACGCCGCGGGCCAGGCGCATATCCTCGTCGTCGGTGTTGTCCCACAGCGAATCGAACAACTGCCGCACACGGATTCGCGCCTGCCGGCAGAACATATCGGCCAGCTCCGTGGCGGCTTCCCCTTCTGCCGTGCCGTCGCCGCGTTCGGCCTGCGCGCGGACACAGGCCGCCGACATCGCGAAAAGCTCCGCGCCGATATCGACGATGCGTCCCAGGAAAACCTGCCGGTACTCGAGCTTCGCCTGCCAGCGCGCCATCCCGTACATCAGCGCGCGAGCCTGTTTACGTGCCATCCGCTCGACGAAGCGCATATGCCGGGCCAGCGGCCCGAACTCACCGAACGCGGCCGGTGCCGTGCCCGATCCGACGGCCAGCTGCGGGAACCATTTGGCGTAGAAACCGCCGGCCCCCACCGCCGCTCGTGCTTTCTCCTTGAACTCCGCATGCCGGTCGACCAGGGCTCCGGCGGCGGACATATGCGCATCGGCCATCTCCCGGGCGATGAGCAGTCGCATGATCTCGCTGGAACCCTCGAAGATCCGGTTGATCCGCAGATCGCGCACCAGCTGTTCGGCGCCGACCGCACGCTCGCCGCGGTCGCGCAGCGACGCCGCCGTCTCGTATCCGCGACCACCTCGTATCTGCACGAGTTCGTCGGCGATCCGGCAGCTCATCTCCGACGCCCACAGCTTGGCAAGTGCCGCCTCGATGCGGATGTCGTTACGGTTCTCGTCGCACATGGTCGCCGAGAGATCGAGTACCGCCTCGAGGGCATAGGTCGTCGCCGCGATGAAGGACACCTTCGCGCCGACCGCAGCATGCTCGCCGACCGGCCGCCCCCACTGCACGCGCGCGCCGGACCATTCGCGGGCGATCTTCAGCGACCATTTGCCTGCCGCCGCGCACATCGCCGGAATCGCGAGCCGACCGGCGTTGAGTGTAGTGAATGCGATCTTCAGGCCGTCGCCCTCGCGGCCGATCAGATTCTGCGCCGGCACGCGGACGTTGTACATGCGGGTGACGCCGTTCTCGATACCGCGCAGGCCCATGAACGAGTTGCGTCGCTCCACGGTGATACCCGGACTGTCGGCTTCGACGACGAAGGCGGAGATACCACCGCGGTGGCCTTCGCTCTTCGGCACCCGCGCCATCACCACCAGCAGTTCCGCGACCACACCGTTCGTGGTCCACAGTTTGACGCCGTTGATCTCGTACGCCTCGCCGTCGGCCGTGGGTGTCGCCGTACTGGCCAGCCGGGCCGGATCGGAGCCGACGTCGGGTTCGGTGAGCAGGAAGGCACTCACCGCGCCTTGCGCACAGCGGGGCAGGAACCGCTGCTTCTGCTCCGGCGTACCCGCCAGTTTCAGTGGTTCCGGCACACCGATCGACTGGTGCGCGGACAACAACACACCCAGACTGGGGTGCGCCGAGGCGGTCAGCATCAGCGCTTTGTTGTAGCCGACCTGGGAAAGACCCTGCCCACCGTATTGCTCGGGAATCTTCAGACCGAAGCAGCCGAGTTCGGCGAGGCCGCGCACATACTCCTCGGGGATCCGGCCCTCCGCCTCGATCACACTGCCGTCGATGGTCTCGCAATAGGCCCGGAGCCGGGACAGATACGCGTCGGTTCTGGCGGTGTCTTCCGCATCGGGTCGGGGAAACGGATGGATCAGATCCACCCGATAGCGGCCCAGGAACAACTCCTTGGCGAAGGAGGGTTTGGCCCAGCCGGTCTCGCGGGATTCCTCGACCAGCCGGCGGGACTGTTCCTCGGTGGCATCGACTCGCTCGGCAGTAGCCATGGCGTCCTCCTCGAAGGTGACGACGATCACAGTCGCATGCTCGAGGCCATGTTACCCGCAGGTAGATCGATCTGACGAGGGGCCCGCGCCTGGGCACGGACCCCTCGTCACCATGGGTGCCGCAGCGCCCTCCTCGAACAGCGGCCTGTTATCGATCAGCGCGCGGCGGCCAGCAGCTCCGCCAGAGCCGATGCTGTCGCCGGATGGGACTCGAGCAGTCCGGTCGCTGCCGGGTACGGTGCGGCCGCCGACTGTTGCCATTCGCCCTCGTGACCCAGCAGCGTCGCAAAGGCGTCACAGGCCACGGGATGGGCACGCAACAGTTCGGCGGCCGGACCGCCCGAATCGGCGGCCGGTGCGCTACCGGCTGCCTGCCTCGGTGGACGCGACCAGGGCGGGACGAAGGACTCGATACCTGCCCGGTCGCCGGGGAACGTCCGGCCCGCCTCCCGCGTCAGCATCGGAATCAGCTCGCCGGCCTGACCACGCAGTGTGGTGATCAGGCCGGGCAGCCACGGCAGCAGAATCGCATCGGGCAGCCGGCCGAACGCCTTGGACAGCAGTTCGACCACGAACGATTTGATCGACGGCACCGGATCCATCGCCTGGACGAACCCGCTCAGATATTGCGGGAACGCCGGGACCACCAGCGGGTTGGCCAGCATCTCGTCGCAGCGTTGCCGTAGGTCCGGGAGGGTCAGCATGCCCAATTGCATCCGGGTGGCCCAGAGCAGCGCGACCTTGGCCGGGGATTCCGGATGCGACTGCTGCACGGCCAGCTCGAGCTGGCTGTGATCGCAGCCCAGCGACAATGCCAGGTTCTCCATGCCGAACAGGAAACCCAGCATGGCGGCGACGGGCCGGACGCCGGTGGCGTCGTCGGTGAACGCGGTGGGCAGCAAGGTGCAGTAGTGGGCGTAACCGGCGGTGACGAACCGGCCGCACCAGGCCGGCAGACCCGTATCGGTGGCGCGGTAGTAGTCGATCAGTGCCCGGATCCGGCGCAGTACCTCCGGGGCGCCGTCGACGGTGCGTTCGGCGGTCAGCAGCTCCACCGCGCGGCCGCCGAGTTCATCGGCCAGACGCACCGATCCCAGGTACACGAGCGCGTCCTCGACCGCGGCAAGCGCGCGTGCCGCCGAGGCCTCGGAACCGTTGACCTCCGACCGCAGGCGCTGTTCGAGCACCTGTTCCAGAGTGACGCCTTCGTAACCCAGCTCCACCAGGTCACGCTGGTATTTGCCGATCGCGACGTCCCAGCTCTCCTGAATGGAACGCTCACCGAGCCCCCGGGAACCCATGATCGGGCGCACCGCGGCACCGGGCAGCAGCCTGCGCAGCATCCACAGCAGGTCCGAGCCGGGGCGCAGATGCGGGTCGGCGCCCAGATCGAGCAGGGTGCGCTGGACCCGGGTGTTGGTCGGGTCGATACCGAGAGCGGTCAGCCTGTCGTAGACATTGCGCGCCAGTGGCGGCAGGGCGTCGTAACCGACGCGCCCGATACGGTCGCCACCGAGCAGGATCTCGCAGAGCCGGCGTACATCGCGACGGCCGGGGACCCGATCCTTCTCGATACACGTGATCGCCGCGTCCTGGAAGTCGTACGGCGTGGGGCGGGCTCGATCGCGCATCGCCGCCAGGAGGATCGAGGTCTCGTAGATCGCGATGGCGTCGGCGGTGCTGGCGAGGTAACCGTTGCGGCGCGCCAACCGCACGATATCGACCGACCACTCCAGGAGTTCCGCCTCGTCCACGGTATCCAGCCGTGGCGGCGTGGACAGGAATCCGGACAGCTGATCCGCGACAGCAACCGTTTCGGCGCCCACCGCGAGCGCCGGCGCAGCGGCCTTCTTCCCCGCCCCTTTCTTCGCCGCAACCGGCCCCGCGGCGAGGGCGAACGGACGGATACGGCTGCGTTTCAGGCCTTTCGACCAGGTAGCGGCCGCGATGGAGACCGAGCCGGCGGCCAGCCCGAACTGCGCTTCGATGGCCGAATGGCTGGATGGGATCAGGCCGTACTGCCATGTGGTCCCGGTCGGGGGGTCGATCTCGAAGGGGGTCTGCGATTCCAGGCCGAACTGCTCCACCCGGCTCGCGGCGTGGAAAGCTCCGCATACATACAGACATGTCGACGGATCCGCGCCGGTCCTGTCCAGGTGTTCACGCATCCGCGTCCACATATAGCGTTCGCGGTCCTCGTCGCGGCTCGTGCCGGTGGTCCGCAACCGCCGGAACAGGCTGCCGATGAGCACCATGACCTGCCGGTAGGTGTCGTAGTCGGCGGTCGAGAGCGGCTGCTCCACGTACTGGTCCCACCACTCCGACCAGTGCCGTACCTTGCCGTGATGTAGCAGGTGGGCTTCGAGTTCGGCGAAATGTGGTCGCAGATCACCGATCTCGATACCTACCGCGTCACCGTGTAGTTTCGCTTCCTCGGCCGCGGGTTCGGCGGTTTCGCCGGAATCCGGTTCCGCCGCGGGCGGCACGTGTTCCGCCGGCGCCGACTCGTCGCCCTCGCTCGTCCATTGGAAGACGTGATCGGTGGAGCGATCTACGCATACCAACTCCACACCCGGTGTGGTCAGCGCGTACGAGATGGCCTGGTATTCGGCCGATGCCTCGGTGATCGGTGCGACCACCGACAACGGTGCCCAGGTGGCGGGAAACCCCTCGAGCTCACCGGCCCACGCCTGCACCGCCACTGGGAGGGTGCAGTTGCGCAGCTCGTCGAGCATGGGGCGCATATCCTCGCAGAGTTCGAGGTAGATCACCCTCGGCTGCTTTTCCCGTAGGCGGCGCACCATCGCGAGCCCGGATGCGGGCGAATGGTGGCAGACCGGAAAGATCTCCAGCCGCTCGCGCAAGGCCCGGTCGACATCGTCGATCATGCCGGTGAGGATGTCCGCGACCACCCCCGGCTCACCGGCGAACTCCTCCGCCGCGGACCTGAGCTGCTCACGCAGCGGCCCGAACGGGGTCACGAAAGCCTCGCGATGGCGTCGCGGCCGCCCTCCAGGAACGGCTGCCAGTCGCCGCCGAGATCCTTGCTACGCGGCTCCACCACGCCGTGCCAGAACTTGTTGAGGATGGCCAAGTCCTCCGGGGCGCGCCGGGCCAGTGAGCCCACCAGCGAGCCCGCGAGGATCTCCGGACGCAGTGCGGCGTCGCCGAAGAACTGGCTGTGCAGGATGGCGTCCTCGAGCACACCGATCTGCTCGGCGGTCGACAGCGCCGATTCCAGCTTCTCGTCGTCGCTGCCGGCCGCGGCGGCCGCGGCCCGCAGATCGGCGAAACTGTCGAGCAGGATATCGAGCAGGGTCGGCGGCAACTCGAGCTCGATCCGATGGCGGCGCAACAGTTCCGCGGTGCGGAAGCGCACGATCTCCGCCTCGCTGCGTTTGTTGGTGACGACCGGGATGCGCACGAAGTTGAAGCGCCGCTTCAACGCCGAGGACAGATCGTTCACACCGCGATCACGGCTGTTCGCGGTGGCGATGATGGAGAAACCGGGTTTGGCGAACACGATATTGTCGGAATCGAGTTCGGGGATCGACACGTACTTCTCGGACAGGATGGAGATCAGCGCATCCTGTACATCGCTGGTGGAGCGGGTGAGCTCCTCGAAACGCCCGATCACGCCCTGCTCCATCGCCGTCATGATGGGCGAGGGGATCATCGATTCGCGCGACTGCCCCTTGGCGATGACCATCGAGATGTTCCACGAGTACTTGATGTGATCCTCGGTGGTTCCCGCGGTGCCCTGCACAACCAGGGTGGAGTTGCGGCTGATGGCCGCCGAGAGCAGTTCGGCCAGCCAGCTCTTCCCGGTGCCGGGATCACCGATCAGCAGCAGTCCACGGTCGGAGGCCAGGGTGACGATGCTGCGTTCGACGAAACTGCGGTCACCGAACCATTTCTGGTCGATCGTACGGTCGAGGCCGTCGGCGCGTTCGGAGCCGAGAACGAACAGCCGGACCATCTTCGGGCTCAACCGCCAGGCGAACGGTTTCGGGCCGGTATCGATGGATTCCAGCCAATCCAGTTCCTCGGCGTACTTGATCTCGGCGGGTGCGCGCAGGGTGGTGTCTGTCATGGTACGGAGGTCTCCTAGTCGAGAAAGTTCTTGAGTTCGTTGACGAGCTTCTGGATGCGGCCGGAGATCACCGGGGTGCCCATCGCCTTGAACCGTTCGCGGAACCAGGGGTTCACGCTCTGGTGCCCGGAGCTGTTGACGGAACCGACGGGGATGAATTTCACCCCGTTGCGGTGCACCGCCTGAATGCCCTCGAACAACGGCTGGGAACGGTCGAACTCGTAGAAGTCCGAGATCCACACCATCACGGTGTTGGCGGGATCGGCGATCTTGGGTTGCGCCATCGCCATCGCGACCGGCCCGTCGTTGCCACCGCCGAGCTTGGTGCGCAGCAGCACCTCGAAGGGGTCGTGGATCCACGGCGTGAGGTCCAGCGCGCGGGTATCGAAGGCGATCAGGTGCACGTCGACCTTCGGCAGTCCGGCGAAGATGGAGGCCAGGATGGTGCAGTTGACCATCGAATCGACCATCGATCCCGACTGGTCGACCACCACGATCATGCGGGCGGGCACAGTCCGCTTCGCGGTCTGCCGGTAGAACAACCGGTCGACGTAGAGGCGTTCGTCCTCCGGGTTCCAGTTGGTCAGGTTCTTCCAGATCGTGCGATCCACATCGAGATTGCGCAGGATGCGTTTCGGTGGCACCGACCGGTCGACGGTGCCGGCCGAACTCTGCTGCACCTGCGTGCGCAGTACCTCGGCCACCTCGTCGACGTAGCGGCGGATCAGTCGTTTGGCGTTGGCGAGCGCGACGCCGGACAGATTCGCCTTGTCGCGCAGCAACTGTTCGATCAACGACATGCTCGGGGTGAGCCGCGCCGAAAGCACCGGGTCGGCGAGGACTTCGCGCAGGTGCATGCGGGCGACCAGCTCGCCCTCGACCTTGCCGAGCGCGGCCTGGATCTCGCCGTCACCGCTGCCGGAACCGCCGAGCAGAGCACGCAGATGACCGGCGTCGGCCTGCCAATTCGCCAGCTGGGTGGCGCTGACCGTACCCGAACCGGTGGCGAACACATTGAGCAGGAGTTTCGATATCAATGCGGCGTTGCGGACCTCGAGGTCGCGGTTCGCGGTGGGGTCGAACGCAGGAACGCCGGGACCGGAAACGGATTCCTCCGTCTCGGATCGGGTTTCCACACCGCCGGACCCGGAAACCGGCCGACCTGAGGTCGAACCCGACGACCCGGATGCGGCACCGGCCGCCGGAGATCCCGGGGTATTCACGGCGGGCTCTCCGAATCCCTGTCCGAGCCGCTCGAATTCGTTCTTCAGCTCGGGAAACCGCTGGACAACCGTATCGACAGCGATACCGGGATCCAGCAGCGCGGCAGGTAATCCGAGATCGTCGAGGATCGAGACGCCGGCCGAGTCCAGCGTGGGCTGCGGTTCGGAATCGAAGATTCCGGCGAGGAGACGCCAGTACAGGATCTGCCGCTGGGTTTCGCGGATATCGGGTCGGGCAGGGCCGGTCTGCTCGGGAGCTGTGGTCATTTGCGCAGCAACCGTCCCGCGCGTTCGCGCAGCACCGCGACCGCGTCACCGGATTTGGCCAGTGCTTTGGCAATCTTCGGATCGGTCGGGCCCTGCGCCCAGTCGCCGGTGTGTGCGGCGGTCGTCGCCTTCTTGAACACGTATTCGATCGCGAGGGGGCGCAGGCGCCACTGCCCGCCGTCCCAGCGCACCAGGCCCAGGCATGCCGTGGACTTGGTGACGAGGGCAGCGGTCAGCGGACCGCTGCGGGGCAACCGGTCGAGTTCGACGAGCAGGCGATGACCGTCGATGACGAAGGCACCGTCTTCGCAGCGGTAGTTCTCCATCAGCACCGGTTCTCCCAGGTGCACCGGGTGGCGGTCCAGCGGCGCGACCGCGGACGCGACGGCCTTCGGAAGCTGGATGCGGGCGGTGGTGAACGGATCGGCCGGTTCGCCGAGTTCGGCGTTCGCATCCACCCAGCGGAGATCACCGGCCGCGGTGAGTGTCATATCCGCCACCGTGACCGTACGGCGCTCGGCCAGCGCCTGCAGCAGGTGCGGATGCTCCCCGAGCACCTGCCAGACGGCCGGACCGACGATGGTGTCGACCTTGGCCGCGCCGATGCTCACCCGCACCAGCCGCGCGGGCTCGGTAGCGGCTTCGAGGATCGCGTGGACCTGTGCCTGCACCGCTGTACCGTGCTCGTGCATATCGACACCGAGTATCAGCAGCCGTCCCGATACGGTCTCCGCGTCGATATCCGGCCCGCCACGCCAGGTCAGCAAAAGGGCCTGCGACCACAGGTCGGCCCAGCGCCGCACCGGAATCCGGTCCAGTGTCGCGATCGGCGCACCCGCGCGTAGTTCGGCGGCGAACCCGTCGAGCAGCACGGCCGGCCGGCGTAGTTCGGGCACAGCCCACAACGCTTCGATGGTTCGATCGGCAGCGGAAACCAGGTCGTGGTCGACCCCGCGCCAGCCGTTGATCGCCAGTTCCTGCAGCCAGGCCCGGCAGCCCGCCACGACGCCGCCCGGCGCGGCCGGTGGCGCGGACGCCGTACCGGGCGCCCGTTCCCGGCCGACCGCCGTATCGAACCGGTGCAGCAGCGCGTCGTGCACTGCGCCCAGCAGGGCCGCGCGGCCCGCGGCCAGCGCGCCGAGCTTCTCGGGTTCGATTGAACCGGCGCCGATCGCGGCGACGGCCTCGGCGACCGCCCCGGCCAGCGGCGATCCGGCCACGGCCGCGCTCAGGCCCGCGAGCGCATCCGCGGCCTCGTCGCCGATACGGCCGAAGCCGTCCAGAAGTGCGGCATCGAATCCGTCGATCACATCCAGCGCCTCGGTGACACCGGTATCGGGTGCGGCGGTCAGCGCCGCCAATTGCATTCCGAGCATCAGGCCGGCGCCCCCGCCGCCGGGAACCAGTGCAACTCGGGAACCGGTTGCGTGGAGCCGGGCTGTTCCAGATAGCTCAGGTGTCGCAGAAATCTGCTGAACACGACAGCCGCCGGGGTGGCCGCGCCGGATGTATGCAACCGGGCAAGGAGATCGCCGTCTTCGGGGACCTCCACACCGAGGAAACGCGCGACCCTGTCCATGCCGTATTGCAGGACTGCCTCGGCCAACAGGGCCTGGATATGTTTGCACGCATACCCGCCCGAGTGCCCGCCGCAAGGCCTGTTGTTGTTGGTACTACAACTGAGCCCGTGCTCGCGCGCGGAAATCGACGATACGTACACCCGCGCGATATCCGATCCGCTCGATACCACTCCCTGCAATCGCCCGTCCGCCATCTCTACGAACGGCACCTTGGCCAGCTTTCGCGGCGCGACCGACGGCAGCATCTGCACCACCGAATGTTGTTCCCGCTCATGGTCATCGGAGCCCATGGGATCCCCTCCCGTCTCTCATCACACCGATCAACCTAAGCGAACCCACCGACAAAGATCGGCCCGCCGGTTTCCCCCACGGAGAAGACTCCGGTTTCCGGGCGATCCAGCAGCACTGATCGCCTGCATCGACTCCCCCGACCCGCTACTCGTGGTTCTCGATTTACCCGCGGCAACGGGTCAGCCGGACAGGTGTTGCCCGCCCAGCGTGTAGTAGGCCGATTCACCGTGCGCCCGGCTGTAGTCGACATGGATCACGAACTCCTCGCCGCGATCCGATTCGAACCTGTCCCAGGTCCCGATGGAGATCGTGGCGGTGGCCCGGTCCACGGGATCGATACCCTGGCGGGCCATTGCGTCGTCGCGGACCCGAGTGAGTACGGCGGGATCGAGATCCGAGAGGCGGAAGCGGGGGGATTCGGAATCGCTGTGGGTATCGTCCGCGTCGGTGAACCCACCGGCCGCAGCGCTGGTGCGGTGGAGGGTGCCGTCCCGGGAGAAGTCGAGATCGAAGGAACCCGACAGACCGGACCCGGAGGGTTCGAGAGTGATCAAGTCCAGCGATGGGGCACCGGCCGGAACTCCGCGGGCCGTCAAAGCCGCACCCACCTGCTCCAGCGCCGCGGCGAGATCATCGGCCGGCCACCACGGCGCGACCGTCCCGTCCGGCAGTGCGTACATCCGGATATCGGAGCCGTCACCGAACCAGGCTTCCGCCTGGAGTGGATGGGTGAAGCCGAAAATATCCTCGCTGTCCCGCGCGATCTCCAACCGGCTCGGTTCCTTTTTCTCCGGCGGCAGCATATCCGCCGCCCGGGACAGGAAGTCCCGGGCCGAGAAGTTCTGCAGGTCGGCGAGGGTGAACGTATCCCGGGCCCGCAGCGGAGTCGTCGCGTCGCGTACCTCCCAGCCGCGGGTGCGGCCTTCGTAGATCCTCGATCGGTCCCCGCCGAGATACACCTCCAGCTCGACGTAGGACTCGTTGGCGGTGATCTCCAGTATCGAATCGAGCAGCTCAGGCGCTTCGGCCCGCACATGGGCCAGGGCGTCGTCGTACCACTGCCACAGTGGGCGTTCGTCGGGACCGGCCGCGGACAGCACCGGTGGCGGGCTCATCGACATCTCACTCAGATCCCAGAAATCGCCCGGCGGCAACAGCATCGTCGCCCACATCGCGGCAGCAGCCACCAGCGCCGCCGGGACCTGCCTGCGGAGAGTGCTGTGCTCGGTCACCGGTTCGGCACCCGGCACACCGACTGCTTCCGCCGGAAGTACACCCCGCCCGGTCCGGACGACCTCGGCCACCTGACCGGCGGACAGTTTCGCACTGGTCTGGAACCGGAAGGGGGCATCACCCGGTGGCCGGGCTTCACCGGCGACGAGGGTCGGCGGAGTGCCCACGAGGGAGGTGGTCCGGTCGATGAGATCCACCTGCACGGGTACCGGATCACCCTCCGCGACGCCGACGGCCGACCGGACGAAATCGCTGACGACCAGTCCGATCCCGAAGGCGGAGACGATCACCGCCGCCGGCAGGAACCATCCACCGGAGTAGGCACCGATCGCGATCCCACCGCCGAGGCAGGCACCGCCCATCGCGGCGCGGACGATGGAATTCACCGGCGCCCCTGGTGATCGGCGGGGAATACGGCCCGCCGGAACTGCTGCAGAGCGCCGGACATGGACCAACCATACGCGCCGACCACCGCCGACGGCGTTGTCGCGGTAACGTTCCCGGTATGCGCCCGACGATTCCGCAGCCATGAGCACCTCGGACAAGGAGCCGGGCGCGGCGCTGATCACCCGCACGGAATACCTCACACCCCCGGCTCGGGTGCGCCGGACGGTCGGCGCAACGCTGCTGGTCGGCGCGGCGCCGATGCTGATCGTGCTCTCCTTGCTCGGCCTCGCGCCGGCAATCGTCGCCACGATCGTCGGCGCTGCGGTGACAGGTTCGTTCGCGCTCGCCGCTACCGGCCCGCCCATTACGCGCCGGGCGGCCGTGCGCCTCGGTCTCGTCGACGACCAGATTCTCATCGGCACCGACCACGCCGGAACATCCGATATCGTGCGCCCGCTGCCGGAACTCACCGGCGTCGAACTGTCCCGCGACGCCGCCCCGGAAACCCACATCGATCCCGCACGCAAAGACCTGCGAATACAAGGCAGCCGGTATCTGCGGCTGGCATTCGCCGACGGCGTCGCATACCAGGTCGCGGTGGCCGAATCCGATCCTGTGGCCACGGAAATCATCCGCCGGCTCCGTAAAGCCCTACCAGGCGCCGCAGCCGGGGAACCGGCGCCGAAACCTGCGGCGGAGACCACGGCTTCCGGCCCGTCGTCCACCGAGCCGACCGCGCAGCAGCCGATGGGTGCCGCGGACACCCACCCCCGGGAAACCGGGCAACCTGCCACCGACGGGTGGCGTACCGCGGCCGGCGCGTCACCCGCGGCAGATATGCGGCTGTGGGAGGCCGCTCGCACCACACACCGCCGAGTGCTGTCCGAGTACGGTGCCTACGAACTCGACCCCACCCTCTTCCTCCGCTACCCCGGCGTCACCGATATCAGCCGGGATCCGGTGATGGACTTCCACACCGCCCTCGCGGAGGCGCAAGCACTCGCGACCGACTCCTACCCGGACGACGCCGGTTACGCGGGCCGCTACCGTGCCGCGGTCGATACGCTGCGGCGCACCTGGATTCGCTGCGAACGCGACGGCAAAGCCACCGGCACCGGCTACCTGCACGACAACGACCGATCCGATCTGGACACCGCCGCCAAGCTCTACAACCACGCCCAGGCCACCGACCACGCCGGAGAGAAGGCGTCCTACCTACGCAAAGCGCAGCAGATCATCGTGGACCTCGAAGGCCGCGGCCGGGTACACCTCCCGCGCCCGGTGGTCGCCGCGATAGAAGCGCAGGTCCGGCTCGCCCTCGAACCCGGCACGGCCGCGAACTGAACCGGACGCCCGCCGCGGTCGCCGTCTCTCCGAACGGTCGGCTCTGTCAGGCTTTCGTAGCCTCGATCAAGGTCCGGGCAGAGTACGCGACGAATGGTCCCTGCCGCTGAATCCGGTCGTGTAACCGGCGCAACTCGTCACGATAGGTATCGACGGTGAAACCGGGAACCATCCAGACCACCTTCCGCAGGAAATACACCACGGCGCCGATGTCGTGGAATTCCATCCGCAACCGTTCGGTGCGCTGGTCGGTGATCTCCAGACCGGCCGCACGGGCAGCGGCGGCCTCGTCGCCCGGGTCTCGTGCCAGCCGGGCTTCCGGTTGCGGGCCGAGGAAGTACTCGACCAGTTCGAACACGCTCGCCGGTCCGACATGCTGGGCGAAGTAGGTCCCGCCCGGTTGCAGCACCCGGACGATCTCGGCCCATCGGATGGTGGCCGGATGCCGGCAGGTGACCAGGTCGAACGCCGCGTCGGCGAACGGCAGCCCAGCCTCGTCGGGTGTCGCGACGACGACCGCGCCGCGCGGGTGCAGCAGCGCGGTGGCCTTCGCGATGTTCGGCGGCCACGATTCGGTGGCCACCATCGTCGGCGGGAAGGTCTCCGCTTCGGCCAGCACTTCACCACCCCCGGTCTGGATGTCCAACGCCGCGGTGGCGGTCTTCAGCCGGGCACTCATGAGCCGCTGGTAGCCCCACGACGGGCGCGCTTCGGTCGCTCGGCCGGCGAGCCACGAGAAATCCCAGCCCTCCACGGATACCGCGGCGGCCTCCTCGACGAGGTCCTGAAAAGTCCGGTCCATATGGGGCGACTCTGCCAGCCGGGCCGGCCGAGGTCGACCTGTTTCCGGGCTCCCGCGGGCGGCCCCGGGCGGGAGGCGGGCCGCGAGTAGGCTGGTCAGCACTGTGCTCCGTCGACCCGAAGGAGTGCGAAACAATGGAATGGCTCCTGATCGCCGCGGTGATCGTCCTGGTGGCGTTCTTCCTGGGGTGGCGGTCCCGGCAGCGTGAACGACGCGCGACCGAGTTGACCGACGCCCTCGCCGACGCCCGCCGCACCAACGAACGCCTGGGTGGGCAGATCTATAACCTCACCGGCACCAACACCGCCGCGAAACAGGCACTCGCCGACGCCTCGGAGCGCCATACCGCCGCCGGCGGCCAGCTCGACCAGGCCGCGTCTCCGGTCCAGGCGCAGCTGGCGAAACAAACCGCGGTCGAAGGCCTGTACTACATCCGCGCCGCCCGCATCGCCATGGATATGGACCCCGGGCCGGCGGTGCCCGAACTCGCGGGCCGGGCGAGCGCGGGCGAGGTCACCGAAGACCGGGAGATCGACTTCGAGAACCGCCGGATCGCCGCCTCACCCCATCCCTCGTCCGGCACTCCGAACTATTACCCCGGCGGACGCGTAGCGGGTCGCCCGGTACCGGCCGGGTGGTACTCCGAACCGTGGTGGCGGCCCGCGCTGATCGCCGGTGCCTGGGGTATCGGCTCCACACTGCTGTTCACGTCGTTGTTCACCGGTATGGCGGGCGTCGGCTACGGCGCGCAGGGGTTCGAGAACGGCTACGGCGAGGGCTACCAGGACGGCCTCTCCGCCGGTGATCAGGGAGCCGGGGGCGACGACAGCTGGGGCGGAGACACCGGCGGTGATTGGGGCGGATTCGACGCCGGTGGGTTCGACTTCTGAGGGGCCATGGCGGCGGGAATCGAACCCGCGACCCCCCACATGCTGAATGGGACTCTACCGACTGAGATACGCCATGGCCGGATAGAACGTACCCGTATTCTCGTTTGCGACACAACGGGTTTCGCCGTCCATTCGCCGCGAAGCGCAGTCCGGGGTCGCCGGGCCGACGACCGGGAGCAAACGCGGGTTCGGTGCGGCCCGGCCGCTTCCTCACCGGGGCCACATCGTGTTCCCGGTACCGCGCGACTCCCGCGGCGCGGGAAGAGGACGCCCGATGCGGTCCCGGCCGCGGCGCCCGGCCGGTGTCCGAACCATGGTGATGCGTCCGGCTCCCGCCGTAGAATTGTGGCACAGACCAGCGCATCGGACCGGCCACCTGGAAGGCAGGTACACCAATGACGCACCACCATGATCCCCTCGCCGCCGGCACCCACACCGCCCATATCTGGCTGCGTGCCGTCGCCGACGACCTGGGCACCGAAGATCTCACGTTCGCCCTGCGTGCCCTGCGGGCCTGGATGCACACCGTCCGCGATCGGATAAGCGTGCCCAATTCCGCACATCTCACCGCTCAGCTACCGGATTTCCTGCGTGGCATCTGGTACGAAGGGTGGGTACCGAGCCGGGTACCGGGGGCGCACGGTATCGCCGACTTCGTCGAAGAGTTCGCCGAACGGGCAGGTGTCTCCGTGGACGAGGTTCCGTTCACGGCAGGTTGCGTGACCTTCGCGCTGGACCGGATGATGTCGCCGGGCCAGATGAACCATGTGTTCGCCGTGTTCCCGGATCGCTTGACCGACGTGCTCCGCGGCAAGGAGTTGCTCGCCGGAGCCTGAACACGGGGCGACGGATACCGGCAGAAAATCGAACCGACCATCCCTGGGTGCCGTCCGGGCGATCTTCCTCGGCCGCGTGCCACAGCCGAAGGGAGAGGTGTATGCGCGGCACATCACCGACCGAGCTCTGGCCCGCCCTGCGCGTGGACGAATGGGCCGATACCCGCGACACACTGCATATGTGGACCCAGATCGTCGGCAAACTCCGCCTGGCCCGAGCCCCGATGGTCAATCACTGGTGGCACGTTCCCCTCTATGTCTCCGCACGCGGGTTGACCACCTCCGCCATCCCCGACGCGCACGGGGTGTTCGATATCGAATTCGACTTCATCGATCACGAACTGCACATCCGCACGAGCACCGGCGCCCGGCACCGGATCAATCTGGAACCCAAATCCGTGGCCGCGTTCTACGCCGAGGTCATGGCCGCCCTGCACGCACTGGGTATCGATATCACCATCCTCGCCAGGCCGGTCGAGGTCGAACCCGCGATCCCGTTCGCCGAGGACACCACGCACGCAACCTACGACCGGGACCACGCGTACGCCTTCTGGCGTCAGCTCCTGGCCGCCGACCGCGTCCTGAACCGGTTCCGCGAGTCGTTCGTCGGCAAGGCCAGTCCTGTGCATTTCTTCTGGGGTGCGATGGACCTGGCCTATACCCGCTTCTCCGGGCGCCCCGCGCCACCCCATCCCGGCGGCGCTCCGAACTGCGCCGACTGGGTCATGGTCGAAGGCTATTCCCACGAACTGGCCAGTACCGGTTTCTGGCCCGGCGGCTCGGCCGAAGGCAGTTTCTACGCCTATGCCTACCCCGAGCCCGACGGTTACGCGGAGACACCGATCCGGCCGGAAGCGGGCTATTACGATCCCGCGGTCCACGAGTTCCTGCTTCCGTACGAGGCCGCACGCACCGCCGACGACCCGGAAGCCACCGTGCTGGAGTTCCTCCGATCCACCTACGAAGCCGCCGCCGACGCCGGCTGGGACCGCGAACTCCTGGAACTTCCCGCCACCCGCCGCACGACTAACCACTGAGTGCGCAACGGTCAGAAGAGTCGCAGATTTCCGATGTAGACCTTCCCGCCGATCGATACCGGCGTGTACTCGCTGGTGATCTCCCAAACCTGATCGGTGGCGTTCCACACTTCCAGTGAGTAACCCGCGCGGGTGGTTTCGGTGGCGACGGCGATCTGTTTGCCGTCGGTGCCGAGTGGGGTGCCTTCCGGTACATAGCCGGGGATCACGTATTCACCGGTGTAGGCGTCGACCACCCGCCCCGAATCCGAGGTGCTGATCAATGTGCCGATACCGCGCAGCAGCAGTTCGGAACTGTCCTCGGTGCCGTAGGATTCGTTCTCCCACAGCACGGTCCCGGTGCGCGGGCTGATTCCCGCATAGGTCGTTTTGTCCCCGTCGATTCGTATCACGGTCGGTACCGAGGTCTCGGCCGGGGTCTCTTCGGACGCAGTCGGCCGATGCCGGCTCGGGAGCCATCCGCCGGCGATCTCCGCGGTCTGCGCGCCGGTGCGGTCGTAGATCCTGGTCGCGGATCCGCGCTCGGCGACCACGAATCCGTCGACGAAGACGTTCCACTGGTCATCACCGATCTGCTCGACCGAATCGCGTCGGAACACCTCTTTCCCGTCTTCGAGCCGGATCACCCGGAATTCCCATTTCGACAGTGGTTGCGCCGGGGCCGGTGCGGACTTGATCACCGCCAGCCGGGCCGCACCGAAAACGTCGATCCAGTGATGGGGTTGGGTCGACGGCCGGGAATCGGGCCAGCTGATCGCCGGGAGCTCCCCGCCGTCGGCGCCGATCGAACGCAGCATCGGCGGCCAGCCGTCGGTGTTGTCCACGAACACGAACCGCGCGCCGGCGGCGGTCAGGCTGAAAACATGTTCTCTCGAAGTAACAGTGGTGATGATCCGGCCGGCGGCGAGATCGATGATCACGACCGCATCATCCGGCACCGACGCACCCTGCAGTTTGCAAGCGGCGGCCGAACGGCTGTCGTTGACGACGCAGCGATCCAGGTTTCGCTGAGCCGTGTCCACCGGAATCGGCGCGGTACCGTCCCGGAGCCGGCCGGTGTTCGCATCGACGATATCGAGGTAGTCGATGGTATTTCCCTCGGCCGGACGCACTTCACGGTTGACGAGGACGATCTCGGAGTCGCCGCCGAGCGCTTCCGTGTCCTGGGTCTCGGAGCCGGGCGGCCCGGGGGTTTCCTGCAGCGTCCAGACCGGGCTGTCCGGCCGTGTGTCCAGCGCCGGCAGAATCGGCGTCACGGGACGGCGCGGCAATTGCGCGGCTTCTCCCGCGACAGCGTTCTGCCGAAATGCCCACGCCCCGAGCACACCGGCGACAACCAGGACGAGCACGGTAGCCAGCGCGCCGATGAGCAGCGCGCTCCGGCGGCGAGCCGGACGAGGTCCCGGGCTCGCCGGGCCCGGCGGCATCGGCGGAACTCGGTGATGCGGTTCGCTGCCTCCCGGTGCCGGATTGACAACTGTTTCCGCGTAGTGGCCGGACAGAGCTTGCGGTGGACGCACCGCAAGCGCCTGGGCGAGGGCGGCCGCGAAATCCCGGCTGCTGGGAAAGCGCTGTTCCGGGGTCTTCGCCATCCCCCGTGCCAATACCGAATCCACGTACGGCGAGAGATCGGTCCGCCACTGTCGCACACTCGGTACCGGCTGCTGTGCGTGAGCCATGATCACCGCGACCGGATTGGTTCCGGTGAACGGCTGCGTGCCCGTGAGCAGATGAAATGCGGTAGCGGCCAGCGCATACTGGTCGGAGCGCGGACCCACCGGTAGCCCCTGCATCTGCTCCGGCGAGGCGTAGGCGACAGTACCGACGGTCAAACCGGTACCGGTGAGATCCGAGGTCTCCGGCCCCATCCGGGCGATCCCGAAATCGGTCAGCAGGTAGTGCCCCGTCCGGGCGAGCAAGATATTGGCGGGTTTCACATCCCGGTGAACCAACCCGCGCGCACCCGCGTAGTCGAGCGCATCGGCCACCTCCGCGACAGCCCGCACCACATCGGCAACCGGCAGCCCGGCCGGCGCGGACCGCAGTAACGCCGATACATCGACACCGTCGATCAGCTGCAATGCGATCCAGAGCCGCCCGTCGAACTCGCCACGGTCGTGCACGCTGACGATGCCGGGATGCGATAACGACGCCGCGAGATCGGCTTCCCGCTCGAAACGACGCCGGTACGAATCGTCACGCGTGAGCGGCGCGGCCAGTACCTTCACCGCATCCGAACGAGGCAGCCGCGGATGCCGGGCCGCATACACCTCTCCCATACCACCGGCGCCGAGCAGACGTTCGATGATGTAACCGGCAAACACCGAGCCGGGCGTCAATGCAGCCAACGTCCGATACCTCCCATACACGCCGGTGCGATGATCACACCGCATCCCGAACCCACAGGCAAACTCGCGGTCCGGAAGTCCGGCGGCCTTCCGATTCGAGACCTGGGGCAGGCAAGCTGCTCACCCTGTCGAGGGCCGGACGGATACGGTTGCCCGGCGCTCGCGGATCTGGCCGGGAGTGCTGCCGAACCGCCGGTGGAACGCCTTGGTGAAACTGCTGACCGAGTCGAAGCCCAAGCCGGTCGCTATATCGGTGATGCTGCGCTGCCGGTAGGCGGGATTTCGGAGGCGATCGCGCGCCAATCGCAGACGTTCTTCCCGGATCACCTCGCTGGGGGTGGCACCGCCTGCCCGAAACGCCAGTTGGATCTGGCGTACCGACCAGCCCAGCGCACCGGCTGTACGTGCAACGGTGAGGTCTGGATCGCCGGCATGGCTGTGTATATACCGCCGGGCGGCAGATTCCACCTGGGCCAGCCGGGTTGCCGGGCTCCCTGGATCGCCGAGAATCTGCATGCAGAGCAGGTCGACGAGCTGCTCTGCGACCGTGTCGAATTCTCGATCCGTGAGTGTGGCGGCTTCGGCGTACAGACTGCCGATGATTCCGGCCGCCACCCGTCCGATGCCGGTCGTGAGATCCAGCGGCCGGGCGGTTGGTGAGACGCGGTTGAGACGGTGCCGTATCTCCTGCCACGGAATGGTGATGATGAGCGCGCGTGTGCCGGCCGGCAAGGACAGCGAGAAGGGCTGGTCGATAGGCACCAGAACCGTCGACCCGGGCGCAAGGTTGCTCTGCTCGTCGACGGAGCCGATGGTCATGGGCCGGGTGAACGGGACGATCAGCCGATAGTCGTCATCCGGGTCGGCACGGATATGCTTCGGGCTGCGGATGTAGGTGACAGCGTCCGAGCACCAGCCGACCAGCTGGAAGTCGCCGGTGCGCCGCAGCCGTATATGCCCCCGGAAATCGGTACGGTCGGAGAAGTCGTAGCCCAACCGACATTGATTCGCATCGACCAGCTGGGTCCAGTAGTCAGCCCGCTCGTGATAGTCCACCACTCTGGTCGTGACCGCCTCCGCAGCACCCGCCGGCTTCATCAGCACGTCTCCTAACTCCACGATCGTCGGTCCGGCCGTAGGCCCGGCCGAGGCCGGCTGGGACGGCTCCCACCGCGGCATGGCCTGCCAACCCCTGACTCACAACTGCGGCAGCGAACCATCCGGACAGGATTCTCGGAAGTAGTTGTCACAGTTGCCGATACACCTGCATCTACCGGAGACCATGACCCGGTGACACCTAACGAAAGGGAATGAATATGAAAAAGTCGAGCAGGCTGCTCGTCGGGGCGGGAATCGCATTTGCCGCACTCGGGCTCACCCCTGTCACCGCCTCCGCCGAACGGGGCGTGAGTGGCTGTTTCTCGTACTCGTACGAGCCCGGCATCACGACAACGACCGTCTATTACCACAACCGCTGCGATGTCGGTCGGGATGTCACAATAAGGCTCGAGAACTACGGATCGTGCGACGACGGCGGCTTCAAGATCCATGTCGACGCCGACGCAAAAGGCAAGAAGGTCGTCGAATGCGGCGATGTAGTGGAAGTGTACGGCGAGGAGTATTGATCCGCCTCGAGGGCAGGTGTTTTGCGGCGGTGCGAACCATTGTGTAAGACTCCGAATTCGGGAGATCCGGTTCAGATACCGATCCGAAGCGAAGCTCCCTCAGGATACGGCGTATCCGAAATCGACTCACATCGGATAGTGGATCCGGTGGCAACAGATAAGGAAACATGTTCTCAGCAGTTCGAGCGTCGACAGTCCTGGCGGCGGGTGCGCTGGCCACCCTCGCTCTCGCACCGGCGGCGCAGGCATATCCGGTCGGCCCCTGGGGTATCGAGGGTCCGTGTCAGGGCAGAACTCCGGCCGAATGCCAATACGTACCGTCGCCCGACGGTATCGAGTGGAAGTTGTATTCAGAGGCCTCACTCAGTACCGGGCAGGCGCTCCAAACAAATGTTTACGATAAGACCGGCGCCATAGCCTGCATCAACAACATCGGTGCCCCACCCACTTTCAAAATGTGTCCCCAGATTGCGGCACTGATCCGCGCACTGCCACCACTACGTATCGGCCCCTCGACCGGCAGCAGCTGATCCCCGTACGCGCCGAGCGCTCAGATGTTCCGCTCCGGACAGGCCGATCAGGATTTCGACGGTTCGCGAGGTGCTCACGGTCCGTGGAATCAGGCGTCCCTCATCCCGGCGAAGTCGCCGTCGGGTCTCACCGAGATGGAACGGCTGTGGTGTCAGTCGGCGCGGCGGCGGGAGCGGGCCAGTGTGCGCCGGCCGAGGGTTGTGCTGATCAGTCCCAGCGCCACCGCGATGACGGCGGCCACTATCCCGTTGCCGGTGCCGGGCCCGCCGTCTGCGGTGGCAGTGAACAGCCCTCCGAGAATTACGGCGGCCGGTCCGGCCACCAGCGCCACAACAGCGGCTACTGCTCCGGTGTTCGCGCTGAGGCGCCCGCCTGCGCGGGTCAGCGCCAGCGCGCCGCTGATCATGCCGATCAGTCCCACCAGGGCCGCTGCGGTCGGACCCAGCCGACCCGATGTCATGCCGGTGACGGCGGCGCTCTGCTGGACCGAAGCATGCGCGGCCGCCGGTAGGACGACCGTGATAACGACAGACAGGGCGGCTGCCATGGTGGTGAGCAGGTGACGGCTGGGCATGGTGTGCTCCTCGGTGGTGTCGAGTCGGTCCGTCCGATCATGCGCGGCGATCCCGCCTCCGGACATCCTGTGGACGTGGGCAATCCGTGCTGCCACCGATGCGGTAGCCGACCGTCTGGACGGCGCAGCAGACCTGCGGATGTACTGCAGGGGCGGTAGGCGTGGCTCATCCCCGTGCGGGATTCACCCCTGCGGGAATCCGGTTAGGGTGCTCGTATGGGCCGGACAGCGATCAGCGACTGGGCGATCGCAGTCGGAGTGGCGGCAGTCCTGGTGGTTGCCGGGCTCTCCGCGCAGCCCACTGTCACAACGCTCGAGCCATGGGGTTACCTACTGCTCGCAGCCGGCGGCTCGGCGTTGGCCGCGCGCCGCCGGGCCCCGCTGACAGTCTTGGTCGTGACCGGGCTCTGCGCACTGGGCTACCAGGCCGCCGGTTTCGATGTGCCGGCCGTCGCGTTCCTTGTCGCGGTGTATACCGCAGTGCGGGCGGGCCATCGGGTCACCGCGGTGGCTGCGGCGGTGGCGCTGGTGGCCGCACTGCCGCTGGCGATCCTGGTGTCGGTGCACGATATCGGCGAGGCATTCACGCAAGCCCGCGGCGCACTCGAGCTGGCCTGGCTGATCGCGGCCGGGGCCGCAGGAGAAGCGTTACGGCAGGCCGAGCAGCGGGCCGACGAGGCCGAACGCACCCGCGAAGAGACCGCGCGGCGACGCGCCGACGAAGAACGGCTACATATCGCCCGGGAACTGCACGATTCACTCACCCACCAGATTTCGGTGATCAAGGTGCAATCCGAGGCCGCCGTCCATGTGGCCCGCAAACGCGGTGAGGACGTGCCGGACGCGCTGCTGGCGATCCGCGAGGCCGGCCGGGAAGCCGCCCGGGAACTCCGCGCGACCCTCGAGGCCCTGCGCGACGACGGCACGAGCCCACCACACGGCCTCACCGACGTCGAACAACTGGTACAGCGAGCCCGCGCGACCGGCCTGGCCACGACGCTGACGATCGAAGGCCGATACCGGAACCTGCCTGCCGCGGTGGACCGGACCGGTTACCGGATCGTGCAGGAATCGCTGACCAATATCGCCCGGCACGCCGCCGCCGAATCCGCCTGGGTTCGGATCGACTATCAGCCCGATGCACTGGTCATCCATGTCGATGACGACGGCAGGGCCGTCCCCGGCGCCGTACCGACGCCAGGCGTCGGTCTACTCGGGATGCGTGAACGGGTCACCGCCCTCGGTGGTCGCCTGTGGGCAGCGCCGCGCAGCGAAGGTGGTTTCCGCGTCCACGCCGAACTTCCGGTGGAGCACGCGTCATGATCCGGGTCCTGCTGGTCGACGACCAACCGTTGATCCGCAGCGCGTTCCGCGCGCTGCTCGAACTCGAAGACGATATCGAGGTGGTCGGCGAGGCCGGGGACGGCGGCGAGGGCCTGACATTGATCCGCCGGCACCGGCCCGATATCGCGCTCGTCGACATCCAGATGCCGGGTGTCGACGGTATCGAGGCGACCCGGCGCATCGCCGCGGACCCCGAACTGGACGCGGTGCATGTAGTCGTCCTGACCAACTACGGGTTGGACGAGTACGTCTTCGACGCGCTACGCGCCGGCGCTGCCGGATTCTTGGTCAAAGACATCCATCCGGAAGACTTCCTGCATTCCATCCGAGTGGCCGCACGCGGAGACGCGCTCCTCGCACCGTCCATAACCCGCAGACTGATCGACCGTTACGTGGCTCGGCCACCGCTGGACAGCAGTATCCGTTCCGGGCTGAAAGAGCTGACGAACCGAGAACGCGAGGCCGTGACCCTGGTCGCGCAGGGTCTGTCCAATGATCAGATCGCCCGGCACATGGTGATCAGCCCACTGACCGCCAAGACGCATATCAACAGGGCGATGACGAAATTGCATGCCCGCGACCGCGCCCAGCTCGTCGTCCTCGCCTATGAATCAGGCCTGGTGAACCCGCGTCGAGGTTGATCGCCCCGCCCGCCCGCGGTAGTAGAGCATCAACGACTTCGCGTCACCAGCCGGCTGCTCGACCCGGGGCTCGGCCACGCTGCGACGACCAGGCGATCGACTCGGCCGGCTGCGTCGACGCCAGGTTCCGCAGCTCCGGATAGGCGGGTGGGAGAGAGAATTCCGTGAACGGTAACTATACGAAAGCTGGCGATCGGCGAAATCAGATATACTCTCGGGTCCGGCCCATATTCCAGAGAATTGCGGGCGTATCGGTCCCGTGATGGACCCGCCGATGTGCGGCAAAGACAACGTCCGACCATACGGACAATCTTTCCGAACTTAACTTTTCGGATCGAATATTTAATAGCAGATAATGGTATTTTCCAGCACCCGAGTTCGATGATTCCGACCACGGAAAGATTAGAACAGGCTATATTTTAAAAACCCATTCTGGGGATCCGACATCCAGTCGTACCGTTGCTCGACATTTCCTGGAGATAGCCATGAGATCGACCTCGTCCCTGTTTCGTGCCGGCATTCTTGCTCCGGTGGCCGTTGCCACCGTCTTTTGTATGGCCGCACCGGCAAGCGCCAATCCCGTCAGCGTGAACTGGAGCTGCCGTGGCACAATCCTCGGTATCGGCCAAACCTCGACCATGACCACATCGGTCACCGGCACCGCGCCGGGCTCGGCGGCGTCGGGTTCCGCGGTGGCCATCACCATCACACCGGGTGCCTCGTCGGTTCCCGGTTCGGCTTCCGGCTTCACCGTGAACAACATCAGCAACCTGAAGATGACCATTCCGACTCCGGCGAATTCGACATTGGTCTCGGCTACCGCCTCCGGGGGTACCGTGGCCGGCACCGTCTCCACGTCGGGTGGGAACGTCGTTCTGACCGTACCGGGTCCGATTGCCGGCGGCACCAGCTTCACCCCGCCCGCGGTGACCGTCAACGTCACCGCAGGCGCCGCCGGAACACCGATCACCAGTAAGTACGCGGGAACCAGCTACACCAGTCCCGGCATGACCATGACGACCAACGTCGCATTGGTCGGCAATGTCGCGACCTCGTGCTTCCCGGACCCGTCCCCGACGCTCACCACTACAACTGTCAGCTGAGCCGGCGGACAGGCGCCACGGGTAGTACCGGTACCCGCGCCGGCGGCCTGTGGTGGACACGACTGGGCCGGGTCGTCCCGGCAGCCCGGCCCAGTTCTTCCCCGGCCGCACCCGGCGCGACCCCGGTCCTGCCAGAAAGTGCCCGCGCCGAGTTCGATGTCGCGGCAGCCACTTCGGCCGAATATCGAGAAGCGCAGCATCGCATCGGCTGCCGTGTCGTACAGTGCATATCCGACACAGCCACGGTCGCTTCGACGGCCGGAGCGGTGCCCGCTTTCGTGATGACCGCCAGCCGCAGTTCGGGCTGCCGGCCAATCGATTGACAGGAGCCCACATGTCCGCTGCAAGCGCCCGGCGGCGTTCCCTCCCGCACGCAGGGAAAGCGAGGGCAGGCACTCGTGATCACCAGGCCGTCCTCGATCCGCGCTGCACCACCGCGCCCTGTGGCATTCATCGGGTCCACCGATCTCCCTGACTCCCCGGACGGAATCGGGCGCTGGGGTATCGGGCGCCCTGATCGGTGATTTCTGCTGAGTGGTTCCATATTTCAAGTGATCGAGGGGAAGGCCTATGTGCCCGAGAACCACCGAGCCCGCCCGGATCTCGGGCGAGCTCAAAAGGGCCCTGGAGTTCTATCACGGAACCGTCGAGGATCTGATCCGCGAATTGATCAGAGTGCTGGGCGTGAACGAGACCGATCGGCGTGCCCTGGAGATCGTCCTGCTCGAGGATGAGAAGGCTACGACGCCGGGAATACTGGCCGAACGGCTCGGCCTCACCGCTGCCGGCGTCACGATCATGCTCAACCGGCTGGAGAAACAGGGTTACATCGCCCGATCACTGCACCCGACCGATCGTCGCCGCGTAATTGTGATGGCCACCGAACTCGCTGCCCATCGAATACAGGAACTCGTCGTACCCATGATCGTCGAGAGCTACAAGATGTTGCTGAGTTCCTACAACTCCGCCGAACTCGACATAATCGCCGACTTTCTCACCCGCGCGGGCGAACTGCAGAAAATTCACCGCCAACGACTGCGGAAAGTAGATCCCTACTCGAAACCCTGAACACTTCGATCACGAAGTACACAAGCTCGGGAGAAATTCGAACAGCTTCGAATTTCATTGCCCGGATTTTGCTGTGGAAGTTCGGGTTTTCGAGGGAGAAAGAAGTATTCGGATGAAAACGGTTGAAAACAGCGAAGACCGAGCAGAGCCGGACATCGATGCCGAACCGCCTCGGCCTCGGATTCTGCGGTGGTGCGTTCCGCAGGCCGGAAGGCGATCGGCCGATCGGTTCCAGCGGCAGCTGTCGCGGGCGGGGGTGGTGGCTGCGTTGGTGACCACTGCGATCGGGACAACGCTCATAGTCCAGGCGGATTCGAGTCCACCGGTGCGGGCGAACATCCCGGGCGGACCCGCCACTCAGGCTTTCGACCACACTGCCGCCCGAAGCCGGACCAGCGTGACGAACACCAGTACGACACCGGACGCACCGAGCGAAGTCTCGGTACCGGGCGACGTCGCAGGCACCGACACGCCTGCCGATACCGGCGCCGCCCAGCCGACCGCCGATTCCACGGACCCCGGCACCGGCACGGCCACTGCGCCGGAATCGACGACAGCCACAACCACGGAGACCCCGGCCGCGAACTCGACGGGGGCGTCGATGAGCGCGAGTTTCTCTGCCACGGCGAGTTTCTCTGCCACGGCGAGCTTTTCGTTCCAGGCCACGCCCAGCGCGCAGGAACCGGGTACGGTCACCTCGACCCCGATATCCACGGTAACCGTCACCACGACTCCGGCGGATTCGTCGACGGTCACGGTGACAGCCGAACCGAGCACGGTGACGGCAGACCCGTCGACGATCACCGTCACATCGGCCCCACCGACCACCACAACGACAACGGCACCGACCACCACCACAATTACGACCACGACGGTGCCCACAAGCACCGCGACGAGCCCGGCTCCGGCAAGTTCGACCACCATATCCATGTCACCGGAGGCGTCCACTACACCCGCGCCGGCGACGACCACGGCGACACCGCCCGATACACCGTAGTTGCTGCCGCCGTCGGGTCGGCGGATCGTCGAGGCGCCGACAAAGGTCACGTTCGACGACACAATCCTGGGGCGGGTGTCGGCACCGACGATCGCAACGGAGGCCAGGCCGGCCCGAGAGAGCGGCGGTCGCGAGCCGCGCTGCCGAGGCGGTCCGCGGTTGTACTCGGGCGAGACAACGACGAAGGCGGCGGCCAGACGTTTCGACAGAGCCGCGACCGTCGTCGGGCCGGTCGAGGTCGGCGGGGAGCGGGGTCTCGGCGAGCTTCGCGGCGCCGGTGGAGGACAGCCGCATCGTCCCGACGCGGATGCGCAGGGGTTGCCATCGGGTATGTGGCGACGTCAACACGGCATCGGGGCGCGGTCAGGAGTTGCGTGCAACGGGAACGTAACCCTGGCAGACGTCCACCGACCCAGCTTTGCTGGCGGTATGCCTGTTCCTATCACTCCCGTGTTCTCACCGTGCGTACCGCCCTAGCCGGGTCGACTACTGTGCGCACTCTCGGTGGCCGTGGGATCCGCGCACCGCGGACAAGAGCGGGCCGGCGCCGCCGCCTCCTGTACTGCCTCGCACTGGTACTGGTGGGCACCGTTTTCCCAGGCGGTCTGGGGGCGGTAGCGATGGCCCAGGACCGTTCGGATACCACCGCGTCCAGCCGAATGGACGGCCTTGCCTGGATGAATATCCGGGATTCTGCCGGTGTGGCTCTTGCCGATTACACCTTCGTCAGCGATCCCGCTGGCCTCCTCGACCCCGGCGCCACTGTCGTCTGGACGATCGTGGGGCTGGAATTCGTCGGATACATGGTCATCGTGACCACGGCGATCTGGTTCATCGGATACGCGCTCAGCTTTGCCTGGCTCGACCTGTTCGCCGATGCGCTGCATGGAACCGCGGGTGTCCTGACCAGTCAGGTCGCCACCCCCGCCGTTCTCGTCACCGCCGTGAGTATCGGGGCCTTCTTCGTGGCCTGGTTCACCGTGCGCGGTTTCCACAGCCGGGCCGTTGTCCAGACATCCACCATGCTCGCGGTCGCCGTGCTGGGGCCGCTGTTCCTGGCCGCGCCGCTGGCAGGCGTCCTGGACTCCGACGGGTTGCTGGCCCGAGGGCGCGATGTGGGTATGGCGATTGCCGCCGGACTGAACGGGTCGGCCGACCGGAACCCGGATCTGCTGTTGACCGGTCTGGAAGAGGAGATGGCCGACAACTTCGCGCGGCGACCGGTGCAGGTGTGGAATTTCGGGCATGTCGTCGACGAGCGCTCCCCCTGTGCCGCGGCGTGGTCGGCGGGGATGACCTCAGGCGATACCGAGCGGACGCAACGCGCACTCGGTGTCTGCGGTGATACCGCCGCGGCTCCTCCGAGCATCGGGCAGATCGGCACCGGATTGGTGCTCCTGGTGTCGGCAACAGTGCTGTTGTTGTTTGCCGCTGTGCTGTCGTTCCGGCTGATGCGGGCTGCGCTCGATGCCATCTACCAGGCGTTCATGGCGATATTCGGATTCGCCGCAGGCGGTTTCGTCTTCGGCCCCACCCAGACCTATCTGGTGCGCAACCTGGTGGATTCGGGTATAGCCGCGGCCCGGATGTGCGCATATTCCGTCTTCATCGGTATCTATCTCTTGTTCCTGGGAAATGTACTCGACCAAGCCCGCGGTCACGTGGTCGCGGTAATCGTCATAGCCGCTGTCCTGGAAATCGTCGCGATGGTCCAGCTGGGCCGATTGGCCGAGAGCCTCACGCGCGGCTCGAGCTGGGCGGCCAACCGGTTCGCACTCGCGATCCAGGGGACGCCCGCGGGTTCCGGTGGTACCGCACTCGGAACGGGCAGCGCAGGCTCTAGATCCGGCGGCGGTTCCGGCATGGGAACGCTCGCCACCCTGGCCGCGCTCAACACGGTCAACACGTCGCCGCTCACCGCTTGGCTGGCCGCCGGGACGCTGACTCCGATGAGTCCGCTCGCCTTCGGCAAGATGCGCAGCGACCGGGCGGATATCGCGTCCGCCGCCAGTCGGCTGGAAGCGTTCCAGTGGAGGGCGATGGGTCGGCAGAATTGGCGCCTACTCGCACGCCGGGAAGCAGACGAATGGGGTGGAATCGAGACCGAACTCGGCCTGTCCCGGGCACTGTGGGCTCTCAACAACAGCCGGGTACCTCCTGAGCACTTGCCGTCCGTTCTGCTGGACGCGGGAGCGAGCCACGAGCGGGTCCAGAACCATATACGGGCACGACAGATCCGCAACGACACTCACTCCCGTAATCCTTACGGTTTCCGGCCGCTGCAGAAAGCCATCGCCTCGGGCCATGCGGTACTCAATCACGTCGGGACAGAAGCGGAAACGGCCTTCGCGGCACAGGCCGTCATCGACGCCAACAGCCTTGCGCGCCACACCCTCACTCCCGATCCCGCGGCTCGGGTCGACAGCACTTTTATCGCCCGCGTGCAGCGGCACTGGGATTCCGATCGGGCCCTGCGCGCGAATATCGGACCCGATGAATGGAACCAGGTCGGCCGAGACACCCGTACCGCCATCGCCCACCAACTGGCCACCGAGCATTTGGCCACGGCCCATGCCTACTCCGCCGCACCCACCGAAGAGCACCGCGAGGAACTCGCAGCCTCCCTCGAGCGGCTGGCCAACCTGGGTCATACGCTTCCCGAGTCCGGACTGGACCCCTGGGATCTGTGACCGGGCGCCGCGGGTTTCCGCGCGCCCACGCCCCCCGCCGGGCCGTCCCCCGCTGATTCGCCCAGGGTCCAAAGACCAAACCGGGGGTGAACGCGGGGCCAGACACAAAAACAGGTCAGTCCCGGTCTTGGATCGGGTCTGACCTGCTATTTCGGTGGAGCTAAGGGGACTCGAACCCCTGACCCCCACACTGCCAGTGTGGTGCGCTACCAGCTGCGCCATAGCCCCGGATGGTTGCCGCCGGTTCCCCGGCTGCCTGAACGAAGTTACACCACCTCCACGTCGGGCACCAAATCGGCTGGATTTCGAGTGAACGCTGAGGTCAGGGGGCGACCTGCTGGACCCATTCCTGGTTCTGGGTGTCGAGCTTGGTTGCGACATCGAACACACTGGGGGTGGCGGCGTCGCCGTCGAGTGCGGTTCTGAGGTCTTCGACGGCGGCGGTGGCCTGGGTTCGGGCGTCCGCGAGGCGGGCGCCGGTGGTGATGCAGTCGCGGGCGGTCTGTGGGGCGCCGGATTCCGTGGCTACGGCGGCGAGCTCGTCGTCGGTGAGGCCGGAGCCTTCCTCCGGCTGCCGGGTGGTCAGGAGGGTGTCGTGGAACTTCGAGTAAGCGACGCCGGAGCCGGTCTGCGCGACGCACTGCAGGGCGGCGGTGGCGCGGGTGGAGTAATCGCCGCTCTCGGATTTGGGGTCGAGGAAGTTGACGAAGCGGTAGCGGACCGCGACTTTGCCCTCGTCGATCTTCTGGGCGATCTCCTGGCCGTAGAGGGTTTCGAGGCTGCCGCAGCCGGGGCACATGGGGTCTTCGTAGATTTCGAGCGTTTTCGGGGCCTGCGGTAGGCCGAGCCGGACGCCGCCGTCGCTCTGTACCGCCGCCGTGACCTCGGTGTTGCGGACCGAGCCGTAGCCGTCGTTGCGTACCTCGTTGTCGCCGCCGCCCCAGCGGAAGGCGAAGAAGACGATCAGCGCGATCAGCGCCAGTGCCACCCCGCCCAGGGCGTAGGTGGTCCCGCTGGACATCGGCCGGGGGGTGTAATCGGACGGCGGTTTGCTCACGCGACCACTCTGCCGTATCCGGGCGAATCGGTCACGCGCACCCGGTGGCGGGGGTTTCAGTGTTTCGGTTTCGCGGCGTTCTTCCCGCCGGGCGCTCCGCTGAAGCCGCCTCCTCCCGCCCCTGCGGAGGAGGCGGAGGAGGCGTTATCCGCGTCTGCGGCGGCTTCCACGACGGTCGATTCCGGCCGGTCGACTTTCCCAGACGGCTCCGGTTCGGGTTCGAGGCTCGCACGCTGCATCGGTTCGGGAACGAGGAACCAGGCCAGCGCCGCCACAGCCAGCAGCGAACCGGTCACTGCAAGCCCCGCCCCGTAACCCAGCTGCTGGGCGATCGCGCCGACCACGATGGGTCCGACGACGGTGCCCAGATCCTGGGACATCTGGAATCCGGCGAGCATTGTGCCGCCGCGTGCACGGGAGCCGATGATATCTCCGACCGCGGCCTGCTGAGCGGGGGTGAACAGACCTGATCCGATACCGGCCACGAACGAGGTGACCAGCAGCCACGCCAGGTTCGGGGACAGGCCCAGTCCGGTGGTGCCGACCGCGCAGACCAGGGCCCCGGAGATCAGCAGTGGGCGGCGGCCGTAAGTGTCGGAGAGCCGGCCGGAGAAGAAGAGCACCGTCGCGTTACCGGCGGCGAAGACGGTCAACGCCACCCCGGCCATCCCGGGTGATTGACCGAGAACTTCCACGACCAGGAGCGGGACGAGCGCCATCCGGACGCCGAACACCGCGGCGCCGCTGGCGAAGTTCGACCACAGCGCCGCGCGGTATTCGGGCCGCCCCAGACCCTGCATGAAACTCACGGTGGCGGCATCGGCGGCCGATTCGGTTTCGGTGATCCGCGAATCGCGGAGATTGAAGTACACCACCGCGACGGCGACGAGCAGCGCGATCGCATAGATGAGGAAAGGCGCCCGCAGTCCCAACCCGGCCAGCGCCCCGCCGACCAGCGGACCGGACAGTCCGCCGATCAGGAAACAGGTCGACCACAGGCCGGTCACGCGACCGCGTTCGGTGGGCGGGGAAAGCCGGATCACCAGCGCCATCGAGGAGACGGTGAACATGGTCGAACCGATTCCGCCCAGCGAACGCAGCACCATCAGCTGCCAGTAGGTCTGGGCGAAGGCACTCGCACCCGTGGAGATCGCGACGATGAGCAGCCCGACCAGGTAGATCCGCCGCTCCCCCAGCATCTGCACCAGCCGCCCGCTCACGGGCGCGAACAGCAGCCGCATGGCGGCGAACGCGCTGACGATCGCGGATGCGGCAGCCACCCCGACCCCGAAGCTCAGCGCGAACTGCGGCAGCACCGGCGCGACCAGGCCGAAGCCGATTGCCACGCAGAACGCGGCGGCGATGAGCACCCAGATCTCGCTGGGCAGCGGTGATCGTTCAGTCTTGCGGGCACCAGGTCCACGCCGCCGAATACGCAGCGCGGCGAGCTTCGCCTTGACGGTCGACCCATCGGACCCGCTCACTCCGTCGGATCGGGGTCGCTCGTTCGCCAGGGCCTCATCACTCACCCCGGCAATCAACACCGAGGCCGTCGTCACAATTCCCGGGGACCACAGGGTGTCAGCGAAGGTATCTGCCCGCTGACGGTGTGGGCCCGCTCATCGTTGCCGGTCCGGTACCGCGACATCGCGGGCGGCACACGCCCGCAGCCTCCGCCCATCCGACGAGCAGTTGCACGGCGCCGCTTCGTTCATCATGGTCGCCGGCGGCTCACCGCATGAGGCCGTCACCCGCAGCTCCATCGCGCCGTACGTGTAGTCCACAGCGGTTGCCGGGATCAGTCGTCATCGCGTTGGGCATCGTTGTCCGGCCGATTCTCACGGCTCACCGCCCAGGACACGGCCGACCAGTTCACGGGCCGCATCCTGGACCTGCGCCAGATGATCGGGTCCGTGGAAGGACTCCGCGTAGATCTTGTATTTGTTCTCGGTGCCCGAGGGCCGAGCCGCGAACCAGGCGTTTTCCGTGCTCACCTTCAAACCGCCGAGCGCGGCGCCGTTACCGCGCGCCCGGGTGGCCACCTCGGTGATCGGCTCACCCGCGATCTCGGTGGCGGTTACCTGGCCCGGGTCGAGGGCGGACAGCAACTTCTTCTGCTCGGCGTCGGCGGGGGCGTCGATGCGAGCGTAGGCGGGACTGCCGTGGTTGCGTTCCAGTTCGAGATAGCGGGCCGACGGGCTCTGCCCGGTGACGGCCGCGATCTCGGCGGCCAGCAGCGCCAGCAGGATTCCGTCTTTCTCCGTGGTCCACACGGATCCGTCCATCCGGAGGAAGGAGGCACCGGCGCTCTCCTCACCGCCGAAGGCGAGACTGCCGCTGAACAGGCCGGGCACGAACCATTTGAACCCCACCGGCACCTCGTAGACGTCTCGCCCCAGCACCCGCACGACCCGGTCGATCATCGCCGAGGTCACCGCGGTCTTCCCGATCTTGGTGAGCGCATCCCAGCGGTGCCGGTTCGCCACCAGGTAGTCGATCGACACCGCCAGGAAATGATTCGGATTCATCAGGCCACCGTCGGGTGTGACGATCCCGTGCCGGTCGGCGTCGGCGTCGTTACCGGTGGAAATGTCGTAGTCGTCGCGGATCGACACCAGCGATGCCATCGCATGCGGGGACGAAGGGTCCATCCGGATCTGGCCGTCGCCGTCGAGCGTCATGAAACGCCAGGTGGGATCGACCGTCGGGTTCACGACCTCGAGCTCGAGGTCGTAGCGCTGCCCGATTTCCTCCCAATAGTCCACACTGGCGCCGCCCATCGGGTCGGCGCCGAGGCGGATCCCGGCGCCGCGGATGGCGTCGAGGTTGAGCACCGCGGGCAGATCGGCGACATAGTGGTCGAGGAAGTCGTACCGGCCGGCGGCGGCCATCGCCTGTGCCAGCGGGGCCCGTTTCACCCCGGCAAGACCGCCGCGCAGCAGTTCGTTGGCGCGTTCGGCAATGGCGTCGGTGGCGCCGGTATCGGCCGGGCCGCCGTGCGGTGGGTTGTATTTGATACCGCCGTCACGCGGTGGGTTGTGCGACGGAGTCACCACGATGCCGTCGGCCTGTGGTCGTGAACTGTCGCGGTTGTGCCGGACCACCGCATGACTGAGTGCGGGGGTCGGGGTGTAGCGACCGCGGGCGTCCACCACGGCGCCGACCTCGTTGCCCGCGAGTACCTCGAGCACGGTGGTCCACGCCGGTTCGGACAGGGCGTGGGTATCGCGCGCAAGGTACACGGGTCCCGTGATCCCGCGCGTGGCACGGTATTCGACGACCGCCTGGGTGATCGCCAGGATATGCGCCTCGTTGAACGTGGCGTCCAGGCTCGAACCGCGGTGCCCGGATGTTCCGAAGACCACCCGCTGGGTGGGTTCGTCGGGGTCGGGAACGCGACTGTAGTACGCGGTCACCAGCCCCGGCACGTCCACCAGATCGCCGGGGCGGGCGGGCCGCCCGGCTCGGTTGTGCGCCATCTTCGGAGCTCCCTTCGTGGTCGGCCGTACCCGGCTGGTCATCGTGATCATCCGAACAGTCCTGCGGTGGCGGCGCCGAGATAGACCGCGCCGAGGCAGATCCCGGTGTTGAGCACGATATTGCCGAACGCGTACCCGGAGGCACCACCGGTGGCGAGCCCGACCGTCTCGTAGCCGAACGTGCTGAAGGTGGTGAAGGCACCGCAGAATCCGATTCCCGCGGCCGCCACCACCGCGCCGCTCGCACCCGACCCGATCAAAACGCCCAGCAGCGCCGAGCCCACAATATTAACCGCCAGTGTGCCGAGCGGAAGCCGGGAATCGGTGTGCGCGGCGACGATGCGATCGAGCAGAAAACGTGCGGGCGCGCCCAGCATCCCACCCAGCACCACCCAGACCGCGGTCACCGGCCACTCCATCCGGCGCCCTGCCGCCCCCGGTAGCCCGGACCCACCGATACCGCCATCAGCCGACCCCTCTCGCTTGTCCCGTCTTACGTTCAGCTCGTGCCGTACCGCGTTGTCCCGCCGCGTCTTCCCGCGATCCACCGGGTGGCGGCCATACCGGCGAATACCGCTGTCAGGCAGACCACCACGGTTCCCCCGAGGTATCCGAGCGCCGTACCGGTGGCACCCGATTCGAGCAGTGTACGAACCTCGGCGCTGTAACTCGAAAAGGTGGTGAATCCACCGAGCACCCCGACTCCGAGGAACGGACGCACGAGCCGATGCGGCGAGAGCACCTCGGTGACGATCACCATCAGGATGCCGATGGCCAGGCAGCCGAGGGTGTTGGCGAGGAAGGTGGCCCACGGGAACCCCGCGGGCCGGGCCGGAATCCGGAGCGTGAGCCAGTAGCGCAGTCCGGCACCGAGCCCACCGCCACCGGCGACGGCCGCCAGCACGAGGGCATCGATCGGTGCGGGCTTCACGGGTTCGCCCATGCTCCGGTACCTCCTGCGTTCCGCGGCGGCAAGCCGTGCGCGTGGATCGTGCCCCGCAACGGTATCCGCAGGCAAGACGAGGTTTACGTCCGGCCGGATCGAAACCGTTTGCGTTAATTCGTAACTTGCTACCATTCCGGATGTGAACCTCGCCACCACTGCGCCCCGGACGCGCCGTCTCCGGGTGGATGCGGCGCGCAATCAACAGCGGATCATCGATGCGGCCCGGGAGCTGTTCGCCGACCGCGGACTGGAGATCACGCTCGACGATGTGGCCGACCGCGCGGGGGTCGGAGTGGGCACTGTGTATCGCCGGTTCGCCAACAAGCGGGAGCTGATTTCCGAGGTCTTCGCCGTCCACGTCCGGGAATTCGCGGAAGCCGCACAGGACGCACTCACCGTGGCGGATCCGTGGGAGGGCGTCGTCCGGCTCTTCGACTACGCGTGCCGGCATATGGCGACGAACCGGGGATTCAGCGAAGTCATGCTCGAAATGCATGACGATCCCGATCGCCTGGCCCATCCGCGCGAACAGCTCGGGCCCGCGGTCGCGGCCGTGATGGAACGAGCCCGGGACGCTGGTGTGCTGCAGCCGGGAATCGAGGCCACCGATCTGTTCGCGTTGATCTATATGGTCGATTCGCTCGCCGAGTTCGCCCGGCCGGTGGATTCCGATATCTGGCGCCGCTATATGGCGATTACGCTCAACGGCATTCGCGCTCAGAACACACCCCCGCAGCCGCTGGCGGTGGATGCGCTCAGTCTTGCCGAGGTGGAGCGGGCCAAGGCGGCCAAACCGTGCGTGGTCCGGCGCCGCTGAGCCGGTTCCGGATTTCTCCCTATCAGGAGGTTTGCCCGGCGGCAGGCGCGGCCATCCCTTAGTGTTGGACATGTGACCAAGTTATGGGTGAACTGGGCCGGCGATCAGCAATGCGCACCGGCCCGGCTGGCCGCGCCGCGCGATCATGCCGAACTGGCCGATGAACTCGGCCGGGCCGCGGCGGACGGGCACCGGGTCCGCGTCGCGGGATCGGGGCATTCGTTCACGGACACATGCCTCACCGACGGCCTGCTGCTCGACCTGTCCCGGATGAGTCGGGTCCTCGAGGTGGATCGCGAGACCGGCCTGGCCAAGGTACAGGCGGGGATGACCCTCGCCGCGCTCAGCGACCGCCTCGACGAGTACGGCCTCGCCTTACCGAACCTCGGAGATATCGACGCCCAGACCGTCGCCGGCGCCACCGCCACCGGCACACACGGCACCGGCGCCCGGTTACCCAACCTCTCCGCGCAACTACACGGCGTGGAGCTGATGACCGCCGACGGCAGAACGGTGGAACTGACCGAACAGTCCGGCGCCGAGGCATGGCGGGCGGCACGGGTGAGCGTCGGCGCTCTCGGCGTGATCACCGCCTTCACCCTGCAACTCGTGCCCTCCTTCGTGCTCGAGGGCGTCGAGCGGCCGGTGCCGGTGACGGAGATCCTGAATGATCTGGACGCATATGTCGACGGCAACGAACATTTCGAGTTCTACATGTTCGCCCACAGCCCGACCGCGATGACCAAACGCAACAACCGGGTCGAGCTGCCGCCCGCACCACGGCACAAAGCGATCGACTGGTTCACCGATATCGCCGTATCCAATTACGTCAGCGACGCATTGTGCCGGCTGGCCCGCCGCCGGCCGGCCTTCATCCCGCCACTACAGCGGGCCGCCGCCTACGCCTTCAGCTACCGGCGCCAGGTGGACCGCTCCTACCGGGTGTTCACCAGCCCGCGGCTGTTCCGGTTCACCGAAATGGAATACGCGATACCACGCGAACATTCGGTGGAGGCGATTCGCGAGATCAAGGAAACCGCCCGCCGTTTCGATTCACCGATGCCCATCGAGGTGCGGTGGGTCGCGGGCGACGACGCCTTCCTCTCCCCCGCCGGCGGCCGCGCGACCTGCTATATCGCCGTGCACCAGTACGAAGGCATGGAGCACGAGCCGTTCTTCCGTGCCTGCGAAGCGGTTTTCGACCGCTACCAGGGACGCCCGCACTGGGGTAAACGCCACTATCAGACCGCGGAGACGCTCCGTACGCGCTACCCGGGCTGGGACCGGTTCGCCGCGGTCCGCCGGTACTACGATCCGGAGGGCCGTTTCGCCAACGACTATCTCGATCGAGTGCTCGGCCCCGTGTAGGAGCGGTCCCGGAATCCGGCCCGAGTTCGAGGCCCCGGCCTCACTGCCCGAGGATCAGGTCGACCAGCCGGGGCAAGGCCTCGCCGATGGGTTCGCGCACGACCTCGGTGGCCATCGAATCGTACGGTGTGGGTTCGGCGTTCACGATGATCAGCGATGCGCCCGCGGCCACCGCCCGCCCGCAGAGCGAGGCCGCGGGTTCCACTTGGAGCGAGGTGCCGACGGCGAGGAAGATATCCGCCGTCTCGGCCGCCAACGAGGCCTTCAGCAGGGTGCGACTGTCCAGTGCCTGGCCGAACATGATGACGGCGGCCTTGAGGATGCCGCCGCATTGCGGGCACGGCGGGTCGGGTTCCCCGGCGCCGACCCGGTCCAGCGTCTCGGCCATGGTCGCCGAGTACGCGCAATCCACGCACACCACGTCGAACATGTTGCCGTGGATTTCGATCACCCGCTGCGGGTTCGAACCGGCCCGCTGATGTAGCCGGTCGACATTCTGGGTGACGATCGTGAGCGCACGCCCGGCCTGCTCCAACTCCACCAGCGCCAGGTGGGCCCGGTTCGGTTCGGCGCCCCAGGCCGGATTGTCCCGGCGGGCCTGCCAGGAACGTTCGCGTAGCGCGGGGTCGGAGACGTAGTTGTCATAGGTGGACAACAGTTCCGCCACCGGATCCTCGGTCCACACTCCCCGCGGACCGCGGAAATCGGGTATCCCGCTGTCGGTGGAAATTCCGGCTCCGGTCAGTACTGCGATACGCCCCGCGCGTTGGTGCCACCGGGTCACCGCAGCCCTCCCGGGACCGGCGATATTCCGCAGGGACAGGCACTCGACCCGGGTACGCGCCGGTACTGAATCCGCATATCCCAAGCTTAGGCAGGCGGGGCCGGCGTCGTTGCGCGACGACCCACCGAGGCAATTCAGCTAATTTCTGGCAAATAGAACACGCATTCGATTCGCGCGCCCCGCCACGAAACAATCCCCGAGTACGGTTTCGGCGTGTCGTGCATACCAACTCCTCCTGATCAGGCGTTTTTCCTGAAAGAGCACGCCACGAGCACGACAGCCCGCGCTCGATTCCCACTCTGTGTGACGGTCGTCTCGAGATTTGCCACGCGGTATCCAAGCGGAGATTTGTCCGTTACGGTGAACACAGTTGCCACACCCCAACCGAGACGGAGGTCCCGCCATGGCTCGCCACCGCGCACCCCGTACGGCAGATCTGCGGGTCGGGCACATTCCCGCCCCGGACTACAGCAATAACGGTTTGATAACCCAGACGGCGGGGTACCCGAAAGACATGACAGCACTGCGTAACCGACCAACCCGGATCGCCGGTATGGAATGGGGCACCGCATTGCTGGCGCTCGCCACCTGCCTCATTTTCAGTACCGGAATCGCCGCAATCACCCAATCGTTCTCCGCCGCCCTGATCGCCACCGCCAGCATCCTGGTGGGCTTGGGCATCACCCTGCGTATCCTCAGAACCCCTCGCTGACCGCGCGCCCCGTTCCCGAATACCTGTCCGCAGGACTAGCCTGCGAGCATGGCATCCGGGGACGGGTCCGAGGACAGCATCGGGGGCGACAGCGGGGGGCCGGGCCCACCGGCCGAACCGGTCGATGCGCCGTACCGGAGTCTCGGTGCAGATCCCGTCGTCGACCGCGGCTGGCTGAATCGCCGCAGCCGACCACGCGGCACGCACCTGCCCCGGCTTTCCACCGTGCTGCTCGTCACCGCGTTCGCCGCGGTGCTGATCCTCTACCTGCTGCTACAACCGGGCTGAGCAGCGGCCGGGAATAATCCGGTTGCCGCGGCGCTTTAAGGTTGTCGTCATGAAGGAGAAGGGGCGCAAGGTCATCGCGACCAACCGCCGGGCACGGCACAACTACACGATCCTGGACACCTACGAGGCCGGGATCGCGTTGGTCGGTACCGAGGTCAAGAGTCTGCGTGAGGGCAAGGCCTCGCTGGTGGACGCCTTCGCGACCGTGGACAACGGGGAGGTCTGGCTGCGTGGCCTGCACATCCCGGAGTTCAGTCACGGTAACTGGACCAACCACGCGCCGCGCCGGGTTCGCAAACTGCTGCTGCACAAACGGGAGATCGAACGGCTCGTCGGCAAATCCCGCGAGGGCAACCAGACCTTGGTCCCGCTGTCGATGTACTTCTCCGACGGCAAGGTGAAGGTCGAACTGGCCCTCGCCAGAGGTAAGCAGGATTACGACAAACGACAGGACCTGGCCCGGCGTACCGCCGAGCGCGAGGTCACCCGCGAACTCGGCCGGCGTATCAAAGGGATGCGCTGACCGGCGGGAACGGCATCGGAAAAACGGGAATGAACGACGGTGCCCGAAGTGTTAATATGACTGGCCCGGCAAGGTGCCGGGACGTACGGGGCTGAACGGTTTCGACTGCGTACGTAGATTCAGGGGAAGCGTGTCGGTGCAGGCAAGAGACCACCGTAAGCGTCGTTGCAACCAATTAAGCGCCGATTCTCATCAGCGCGAGTACGCTCTCGCTGCCTAAGCGATAGCGTCTCTGTCGGCCCGAGGTTCGCCCTCGGCTTCGGTGCCGGCATCAGCTAGAGGGCTCACCGCGCGACTCGGTCGCGGAGTAGCGCGGGACATCGAACAGCGACTGGGATCGTCATCCCGGCTTGTTCGCGAGACCGGGAGATCCGAGTAGAGGCATAGCGAACTGCACACGGAGAAGCCCTGGAGAAGCGGCGGAGGACCCGGGTTCGATTCCCGGCAGCTCCACTCACGAAGGCCCGGTCCGCACGGACCGGGCCTTCGTCGTATCGCAGCGCAGGTCCAGGCCGTCACGATCGCCCGAGGCGACGGGTTCCCATGCTGCCGCAGTCGGCGGTAGCGTGGGAGTCACAGCTCACGGTCGTCGCCAGTGGTGAGCCGGTCTGCGGAAGAGGTGGACGCCATGTCCGACATGCGCGATCCCGGTCGAGAGCACGCCGGGGCGAGTTCCGACTACCGATTGATGGACGAGGTGCTCGATATCGGCGACGAGGAGCGCGCGGACCTGGACTACGACCTGGGCGACGACGATCAGGCCGACGAGGTCCGCGAATACGAGCGGTATATCACCGACCCTCCGAACGATCTGGTCATCCGGTATCACGAGAACGACGACAGCGGCCGGTTGGGCATCGCCCGCGAACTCGACCAGGAGTGGAGCCGCCGGCGGCGGCGCGAGGAACTACGCGCCGAAGACAGACGCCCCGCGGAGGCAGCGGCGATGGAGATCCACGATCAACCCGTGGACTGACCGGGCGACTCGCGTCGGCCGCTCGTATGGCGGGCGATAGATTCGACGTCATGTGCGAGTTCGCGGGGTTCCCGATCGCGGGGCCGGACTTCTACGAGGATCTCGAGGCCGATAACTCACGGGCGTTCTGGACCGCCAACAAGCACATCTACGAGGAGTCGGTGAAGCGCCCGATGACCGCGCTCATCACCGAGCTCGAACCCGATTTCGGTCCCGCCAAGATCTTCCGCCCGTACCGCGACGTGCGGTTCTCCAAGGACAAGTCACCGTACAAAACCCATCAGGGCGCGGTCGTGCACACCGCGCCGGGCGTCGGCTGGTACGTCCAGATCGGTGCGCCGGGGCTGTTCGTGGCCGGTGGCCTGTACGCGGCCGCACCGGAACAGCTGTCCCGGCTGCGCACCGCCCTCGACGACGACGTGCGCGGCGCCGAGCTGGAGAAGATCGTGGACAAGCTCGACCGGGGCGGCTACACCCTCGGCGGCGACAAGCTGAAGACCCGTCCCAAGGGTTACCCCATCGACCACCCGCGCATCGAGCTGCTGCGGCACAAGGCGCTGGTGATGAGCCGGGAGTTGGGCACGCCCGACTGGCTGGGGTCACCGCGGGCGGCCACGGAGGTCCGCAGATCGTGGGAATCGCTGCGGCCCGTGGTGGAGTGGCTCGCGGCCGTCGTAGGCAACTAGTACGCAGCCGGGCCGGACAGCGGCCGCCCTGGCTACGGCTACCGGGTCGCCACGCCGGCGCGACACCCGCCTGCGACTCACCCGGCTGTCGTCGCCGGGCGCCGGGCTCGCTGGACGACCGGGTCGGGTACGGGCACCGCGGCTACCAGGCGGCGGGTGTAGTCGTGCTGTGGCCGGGTGAGGACCTCGGTCGCCGGACCGGTCTCGACGAGCTCGCCGGCCCGCAGGCGGGCGACGGTGGTGGCTACTCGTTCCACAACCGCGAGGTCGTGGCTGATGAAGAGGGCAGCGAAACCCCATTCCCGCTGGAGGTTTGCGAACAAGGCCAATACGTCGGCCTGGACAGAGACGTCGAGGGCGCTGGTGGGTTCGTCGGCGATCAGCAGGGCCGGTTCGAGGACCAAGGCGCGTGCGAGGGCGACGCGCTGGCGCTGCCCACCGGAGAGTTCGGCGGGCAGCCGGGTCGCGAAGGACGACGGTAGGCGAACCGCTTCGAGGAGGTGGCCGACCTTCTTCCGGCGGTCCGCGCGGCTGCCGGCCCCGTGGATGGCGAGCGGTTCGGCGATACTCTCGGCGACGGTGAACCGGGGGTCGAGGGATGCCGCGGGGTCCTGCGGAACGAACGCGAGACGACGGCGCAGGGCGCGTAGCGCGGCGCCCCGGGTGGTCGCGACATCATGGCCGTCGAGGCTGACGGCACCGCGGGTGGCCGGCACCAGGCCCGCGACCGTCCGGCCCAGAGTAGTTTTACCGGAACCGGATTCGCCGACCACACCGAGGACCTCACCGGGGGTGATCGTGAGGGAGATGTTGTCGAGGGCCTGGAACGCGGCGCGGCCACGCCGGCCGGGGAAGACGACAGACAAACCCGTCACGTCCAGCAGCGGAGCCGATGCCGCGGGGGGCGTCGGGCCGGTACCCAGTACGGCACCCGCCGAAGCTGCGGAAACCGACGCAGCCGATGCCGATCCAGCGGGCTGCGGCACCGCGGAACCCCTGCCGGCAGCAGATGCCGGGGTGGTAACCGCCGAAACCGACGTCGGCGCGGCAGCGGCCGGCTCGGCAGCGGTCCGGGCGGGCGGCGCCGACTCTGCGGCGGACGATGGGTCTGGGACCGGGACGGTGTCGGGCAGGCGCAGCACCGAGTCCAGCAGGTGCCGGGTGTACTCATGGCGTGGCCGGGAGAAGAGTTCGTCCACCCGCCCGGTTTCGACCACCTCGCCGAGTTGGAGCACCACCACGCGGTCGGCGATATCGGCGACCACCCCCAGATTGTGCGTGATGACCAGGATGCCGGTGTTCGTGCGGTCACGCAGCCGCCGCAGGAGCGTGAGAATTTCGGCCTGCACAGTGACGTCGAGCGCGGTGGTGGGTTCATCGGCCAGCAGCAGAACGGGGTCGTTGGCCAGGGCCAGTGCGATCACCACCCGCTGCTTCTGACCACCCGACAGCTGGTGTGGGTAATAGTCGACGCGCTTCTCGGGCTCGGGGATCTCGACGAGAGTGAGCAGTTCGACCGCTCGGGCACGGACCTGTTTCCGGCCCTTCACACCGTGGGCGCGCAAGACCTCACCGAGCAGCCACCCGACAGTGCGCACAGGGTTGAGAGCGGTTTGCGGTTCCTGGAAGACCATCGCCACGCGAGTACCCCGGAGGGCGTCGAGATCCTGCTCACCGGCACCGACGACCTCGATACCGTCGACGCGGACCGACCCGGTGGCGGTGGCCGTATCCGGGAGCAGGCCCATTGCGGCCCGCGCGGTCATCGTCTTACCGGAGCCGGATTCACCGACGAGCGCGACGATCTCGCCGCGGTCGACGCGGAGTCCGATACCGCGGACCGCGGGCCTGGGATGACTGAAGGTCACCCGCAGGTCGGTGACCTCGAGGGCTGGGGTGCTGGGATCTGCGGTCACGGAACAGTCCTTGGTGGGGTTGCTGGGGTCGGCGGTCGCGGAGGCGGATTTCTCATCGGCGCCGCGCGTGCGCGAAAGCCTGGGAGATCAGCAGGAAGCCCAGGGTCAGGGCGGACACCAGGATCAGGGGTCCGGCGGCGAACAGCGGATTGGTCTCGAGGTAGCGGTTGCCGTCGGCGAGGATCGAGCCGAGCGAGGGGTCCGGCGGAACGACGCCGATCCCCAGGTAGCTCATGGCCGCCTCGATGAATACCGCGATCGACATCGACAGGGCCAGTTGCACACCGAGCGGTTCGATCGAATTGGGCAGCACATGTTTGCGCAGTACCCACCAGGTGCTCGCCCCGGAGACGACCGCGGCCTCGACGTAGGGCAGCTCCCGGACCTTCAGCACAGAGGTCCGCACCAGCCGTCCGAATACCGGTATCTCGGCGAGGACGATCACCACCACGATCGCGCGGACGCCGGGCCCGAGAACGGCGGCCAGCGCTATCGCGAGAATCAGCGCGGGAAACGCGAGGATGACATCGAATACTCGCTGCGCGACGATATCGGTGTAGCTGCGGACCGCGGCGAGTACACCGATCAACGATCCCAGGGCCGCCCCGGCGGGTACCGCGACGAAGACGATCAGCAGATCGGCGCGGATACCGAAAAGGACCCGGGACAGCACATCTCGGTTCACATCGTCGGTCCCCAGCCAATGGGCGCCGCTCGGTCCGAGCAGGAATGAGGCGTCCAGCTGCTCGTCGGGTGCGTACGGGGCCAGCACAGGGGCGAGCACACCGAGCGCGACGACGATCCCCACGAGCACCAGCCCGGCGAGTCCGCGGCCGTGCAATACGGCGTGCCACAGTGGTTCCGCGGTCCCCCGCGGATCGCGGTCGGCCGGTGTCTCCGGGATCAGGCCCGGCGCGATATCCAGCTCCGTATCGGGCGGCGCCGTCGCAGGTTCACGATCGATCAGTTCACTCATGCGGCACCTCCGAGCCGGATACGAGGATCGAGCCAGGCGTGCGCGATATCGGTGAGCAACTGCAACACCACGAACACCGCTACCGACAGAATGAGCAGTACCTGGACGAGCGGGTAATCGCGACTGTTGATCGCCTCCTCGGCGAGCAGTCCGAGACCCGGCCAGACGAAAATCGATTCCACCAGCACGGCACCACCGAGCAGACCACCGACCGTGATCCCGAGGACGGTGAGCGCGGACGGCAGCGCATTCGGCAGGGCATGTGCCAGGACCAGCCGGCGGCGTCCGACGCCCAATGCCTGCGCGGTGACGATATAGGGCTGGCGCAGTTCGGTGTGCAGGGCCTCCACCAGGAACCGCGTCAGGGCGGCACCGGCCGGAACAGCCAGGGTGAGGGCCGGGAGCAGCAGATACTGCGCCGCGATATCGGGACGGGTGAAGAATCCGTCGGGCGGCGTCCCGCCCGACGGGAGAATCGGCCAGGCGATTCCGAACAGCAGGACCAGCAGGGTTCCGGTGATGAAGATCGGCAGCGCCGCGGCGGCCGAATTGCTCACCGTGACGACCGCATCGAGGATCCGGCTTCGGTAGATGACCGACGCGGTGCTCACCGTTACGGCGAACACGACGGCCAGCAGCAGGGCCGCGAGCGCGAGGGCCACCGTGTTCTGGGCACCGTAGGCGATGAGCTCGGCGATCGAGCCGCCGACTATATAGGACTTGCCGAGGTCGAAGGTGAGCAGATCACCGAGCCACGACAGGTACTGCACCACCAGCGGGCGGTCCAGACCGAGATCGGCGCGTACGGCGGTGAGCTGTTCGGGGGACGCGTCCGCACCGGCCAATGTCTCCTCCGGGCTGCCCGGAACCAGCCGGAGGACGGAGAAGACGAGGATCGAGGCGAGAAAGAGGACGAGAAGGGCCGACGGGAACCGCCGGATCAGATAGTTCACCATGATCGATTCCTGTCGCTAGCTGCGAAGAAGATAGGCGGAGCCGAGATCCGGGTCCACGGTCCGAGTCCAGTCGAAACCGCCGAGACCCGTCGACACCACCACCTCGGCCTGGATCACCCCGATCTCCACGAGGAACAGCGCATCGAGGAGGTCCCGGTTCAGCGCCCGGTAGGACGCGACAGCCTCCGGCGAGGTCGGGTCCTGCTGCTTCCACGCCGCGACCGCGTGCGCCTGATACTGCGGGTCGACGAAGTTGGACGCGTTCTTCGTCGCGTTGAACGGGAAGGCGGAGACCGCGAGCGTCGACGGCGTCATCTGGGCGAACCCGTGCTGCGTCACCCACAGGCCGGGGAAGCGGCCGGCTACCAGCAGACTGGTCATCTGCGCGGCATCGGTGGGCACCAACTGGACCTCGATACCGACGTCGGCGAGGTTGGACTGGACGATCTCGGCGATGATCCGGTCGGTCCGGCCGGCCGGATAATTCAACGGAACAGGTGCGACAGGCCCGATTTCGGTGACGAGGGCGCGAGCCCGGTCCACATCGCGGCGGTAGGTCCCGGCGTCCTGCTCGCTGTAGGCGGGCGAAGTACGCGGCCAGGGCAGACTCGACGCGTAGCCGTTACCGCGGAAGACGTCGGTGAGGATCCGGTCACGGTCGATGGCATACGCGATGGCCTGCCGGAGGCGGATATCGCGCAGGGCGGGGGTGGCGAGATTGATCCCGATGTACTGGTTCGCCTCCGAGCCCGCCAGCAGGTGGCTGCGGAAACCGCCGCGGGACACGGCGAGTTCGGCATCCAGCGGCGACACCCCGTAGGCGGCGTCGAGCTGTCCGGTGCGCAGCTTCGTCACCAGGGCCTGCTCGTCGGTAACCACGGAAAAGGTGACGCCGTCGAGGTAGGGGCGCTGCCCCCAATAGTCGTCGTTGCGGCGCAACGACACCCCGACCTTCGGCTGCCAGGAGTCGAACCGGAACGGACCCGTGCCGTTGAACTCGCGTCCCTCCTGCAAGGCGCCGACAGTCGCCGAGTCGATGACCGGGGCGACCGCCAGGAGATCGAAGATATTGCCCGTCGGCTGCGACAGGGTCAGCCCGATCCGGAACGGGTCGCTGGTATCGAAGGCGGTGATGGTCGCCGCCGTGCGCCGGAACTGGGCGTTCCAGCCGGGGTCGGTGTAGGTGCGCAGGGTGTATTCGACGTCCGCGGAGGTGAACTGCTTGCCGTTGTGGAAGTGCACGTCGTCGCGCAGGGTCAGGTCGAGCCGTCGCCCGTCGCCGGACAGGCGCCATTCGGTGGCCAGTCGCGGTTCGGGAGTGAGCTTGTCGTGGGAGTAGCGCACCAGGGTGTCGAAAACGTTCGACGACACCCCGCCGTTGGCCGGGTTGTTGCTGATCGACAGGAAGTTCGCCGGGATCAGGTCGCGGTCCACACCGATCCGCGCGGTGCCGCCGGTCGGGGGCGCCTGCCCGGGTGCGAGTTCGGTCGCGGTGCCGGATTTCTGTAATGCGACCGCAGAGGTGCAACCGGTGAGCAGTGCGGCCACAACCGTGAGCGCGGACACGGCGAGGAGCAAACGGGAGAGCATTGTCGTGTCCTTGAGGAGGGTCCTCCCACGGAGCATGGGTAGAACGAGACGCGAATAATCGGGGCCGATCCTGGATGCCGGGGGCCGGCCGTGGGCGAGGTCAGGGACCGTCAGCTACGGCAGCGGCAGCGCGCGCAGGCATAGTCACAGCGGGTCGGGGTTCCCATGGAATGGAAGCTAACACCATCGATGGTCCGGAGCCCGCGGTTGAAATCGCCGCGATTCCAACTACTCGGCGAGATCGTGAGCAAACGTAATATTCTCCCGGCTCGAGCGGGAAATATTCCGTGCCGAGATACTTCCCCACCGCGGCGGGAACTACGCCGCTACGTGAAAGGAACTGCCACAGTGACGGATTCCGGTATTCCCGCCGACGCACGAGGATACGAGGGTTTCGGCGGACATATCGCGCGAACCAGCGCGGAATCGACACCGTGGTGGGCTCCGGAAACGAAGGCGCCCGCCGGTGCGCCGAATATCGTGGTCGTTCTGATCGACGATATGGGGTATTCGGATATCGGCCCCTTCGGCGCCGAGATCGATACCCCCAACCTCGACCGGATCGCCGGTAGCGGGTACCGGCTGACGAACTATCACACCACCTCGGTCTGCTCGCCTGCCCGTGCCGCATTGCTCACCGGACTCAACCCGCACCGGGCCGGGTACGGCAGTGTCGCCAATTCCGACCCCGGTTTCCCCGGTCTGCGCCTGGAACTGGCCGACGATGTGCTGAGCCTGCCGGAAATCCTGCGCGCCAATGGGTATGCGACGCATGCCGTGGGCAAATGGCATCTGGCCCGCGATACCGATCTGGCCCCGGGACGCACCCGCGACTCCTGGCCGCTGCAGCGCGGATTCGACAGCTATTACGGGTCGATCGAGGGCATGAACTCCTTCTTCTACCCGAATGCGCTGATCGCCGATAATTCCGTCGTCGATATCGAGGAATACCCGGCGGATTATTACGTCACCGACGACATCACCGACCGCGCCGTCGCGCAGATCAAGAGTTTGCGTGCCCACGACGCCGACAAACCCTTCTTCCTGTACTTCGCGCATATCGCCATGCACGGACCGCACCAGGCGAAACCGGCGGACCTGGCCAAGTACCGCGGCCGGTACGCCGAAGGCTGGGACGAAATCCGGCGCAAGCGGTTCGAGGCGCAGAAAGCGGCGGGTTTCTTCGCGCCGGATACGAAGATGGCCGAGCGCAATACCGAACCCGGCTACGACGCCCCGCCGTGGGATGAGCTCAGCGCGGAGGAGCAGCGGCGTTACGTCCGCTACCAGGAGGTGTACGCGGCGATGGTCGACAGTATCGACCAGAGCGTCGGCAAAATTCTCGACACCCTCGACGAACTGGGCGAAACCGATAACACCATCATCGTGTTCACCTCCGACAACGGTGGGACCGCCGAAGGTGGCGCGGCGGGTACCCGCTCGTATTTCAGCCAGTTCGTGCACGGGCCGGTACCGCAGGATTGGGTCCGCGATGTCCCGCTCGACGAGGAGCTCATCGGCACCGACAAGATCGGCGTCCACTACCCGCGTGGCTGGGGACAGGCCTCCAATACACCGTTCCGCTTCTACAAAGGGCAGACGTTCGCCGGTGGTGTCCGGGTGCCGTTCCTCATCTCCTGGCCCGCCGGACTGCGCCGGGACGGCAGCGACGACGGACTGCGCAAGCACTACTCCTACGTCACCGATATCACCCCCACCCTCCTCGACCTGGCGGGACTGCCGACCCCTGCGCACCGGCACGGCCGGCCCGCCCAGGAACGCGACGGCGTCAGTATCGCCGGCGTACTACGCGATGCCGCGCTACCGACCCCGCACACCGAGCAGTACGCAGAATTCGGTGGCCACCGCGGCTTCTACCGGGACGGCTGGAAACTGCTCTCATTGCATACCGATCCGGCCCGGGCCGACGATCCGCAGTGGCAACTGTTCGACGTCGAAGCCGATCCGGCCGAAACCACGGATATCGCACACCTGCACCCCGGGAAAGTCCGGGAACTGGCGGCGGCCTGGGACCGCGCCGCCTGGCACAACACCGTTTTCCCGATCCTCAACGACCGGACTGCGGCGGGCCGGCGCCCCGACGAGCGGCGGCTCGCCCGGCCGGTGAAGATCCTCACCGGTACCCCGACTCTGGAGCGGTACCGGTCGAGCGTGCTGATCCAGTACCGGGACTTCACCATCGACGTGGCGACCGACGAGATCGACACCGGCGCGGAAGGTGTGCTCGTAGCCCACGGTGACCCGCACGGTGGTTACGTCCTCTACGTCGAAGAGGGGCGAATCGTGTTCGCGCTGAACAGTTACGGTCGCGTGGGCCGGACATCGGCACCGCTGCCCACGGGCGTCGTGGGTATCCGGGTCCGGGCACTCGCCACCGAGAACGTGCGCTGGAATTTCACCCTCGCCGTCACCGACGCGGCCGGGACGACCACCGATATCGCCACCCTCGACGATCAATTCCAGCTGGTCGGAATGGCGCCGTGGACCGGGATCTCGGTGGGCGTGGACGCCCGCGGCCCCGTCGACTGGGAACTGCGCGAACGCCGCGGCCCCTTCCGCTTCTCCGGCCGGCTGCGCTCGGTGACTTACACGCCGGGCGAAGTACGCGTTCCCGCCCCGGTAATCCGCGAAGTGGAGGAACTGGCGGAGGCGATGGCCGACTGACACACCAGCGAAGCGCCCGCCACCGATGCCGCGGCGACGACAACGGCGAAAGCGTGACTGCGGTCGCGAATCCGACGTGGTCGCTCAGGGCGCCCAAGCCCAGGATCGCGACTCCGGCGACGGTGTAGGCACCGATGCGGCACGGCCTGGAGCGACGCATGTGGTGCGCGTAGCCGATCTCGACGACCGCTTCCCCGGTCTGCTGAGCCTGGTGGCGACGTGGGAGCCGCCGGCCTGATCTCGGTGCGGATCATCGTCAGCGTTGTCTGTTACCCATCGTCCTACTAATGTGTATCGTCACAAGCACCGGCCGCCGCACGTCCTAGCGACCATGCGGCCGGTGCAGGTGACGATCGAGGAGGATCGATGAGGCTGTTCCGCGATGACGCCTCCGAACGGGTGACCGACCCGGGGGAGGTCGCGCTCAACGCCCGTAACGTCCATTTCGAGTGGACCGGCATTCCACTGCACTGGATGAAATCCGATCCGATCGCCTCGCATGTACTCAACTCCTTGAACCTGCTGCTGCCCGAAGGCGAGCGCAGCTTCCTGGCGACCTTCGGCGAGGCACTGCCCTTCGTACGGGACGAGAAGCTGCGTGCGGACATGCTCGGCTTCATCGGCCAGGAATCCATGCACGCGGAAACCCATGCGGGATCCCATGAACTGCTGCTCGGCGCCAATGGGATCGATCCGGCGCCGTACCTGGAACAGGCCGAGTACGTTTTCCGCAAGACCATCGGTCCGCGCCGGTCCACCGCCACCCGGGCGGGCCGGCAGCAGCTGGTGGATCGGCTCGCGGTGATCGCCGCCCTGGAACATTTCTTCGCCTTCCTGGGCGATTGGGTGCTCAACAGCGAACTGGAGAAGTTCGACGCGGATCCGCGGATGCTCGATCTGTATCGCTGGCACGGCGCCGAAGAGGTCGAGCACCGCAATGTCGCCCATGATGTGGCCGAATACTTCGGCGTCGGTTACCTGCGGCGGGGCGCGGTGATGTTACTGGTCTTTCCGTCGTTCCTGGTACTTCTGGTACGCGGGACCAAATTCCTGGTGCACCGCGACCCGTCCTTGCCGGACCTCGGATATCCGCGGCTGCTGGGACGGATTCTGCGGTCCATGTGGCGCGGCGCGCTCCCCGGTGTCCCGGCCCTGCTGATCAGTGCCCTGTCGACGTTCAAGCCCGGATACAGCCCGGAGTCGGTCGGGTCGACAGCGCAGGCCATCGCCTACCTCGCGCAATCACCGGCGGCCCGGGCGGCTTCGTGACCCGGCCCGCGCTACCGCTGCCCGCCGACCTCTACGGGCGGCGCCGCCGGGACCGTACCCTGCGGGTACTCGATGCCGTCGTCGACGCCCGGCTGAACTGGACGGCACTGACCAATCGGCGTGACCTGAGTCCCCGCGTCGACGACCGGCGAATCCCCGTGGTGGTTACCGGACGCCGGGTGGAAGCCGCGGACGAAGACGTGGTGAGTCTGCGCCTGGCCGCACCCGACCGGCGTGACCTGCCGCGGTGGCGGCCCGGAGCGCATCTCGATATCGAACTGCCGTCCGGGCGCCTACGGCAGTATTCGCTCTGCGGCGACCCCGCCGACACCCGCGAATACCGGATTGCGGTGCGCCGCATCCCCGGCGGCACGGGTTCGAACGAAATACACGACGCGCTGTCCGTCGGCACGGCGCTGACGGTGCGGGGGCCGCGTAATGCATTTCCCTTCGCCGCACCGGGTTACGGGTCGCCCGCCCGGCGGGTGCGTTTCGTGGCCGGGGGAATCGGCATCACCCCGATCCTGCCGATGATGCGGCTCGCCGACACCCTCGGCGCCGACTGGTCGATGGTGTACACCGGGCGAGCCCTGGACACTCTGCCGTTCCTGGACGAGGTGCGCCGATTCGGCGATCGCGTGACAGTCCGCACCGACGACCGGTACGGCCTGCCGACCGCGGGAGAACTTCTCGGTGGAACCGGCACCGGAACCGCCGTGTACTGCTGCGGACCCGCACCCATGGTCATCTCCATCGCCGCGACGGTGCGTGGAATACCCGGTGTAGAACTGCATTCGGAGCGGTTCTCGCCACCGCCGATCGTGAACGGTATGCCGTTCGAGATCCAGCTGGGCGCAGGCGGCGAGGTGATCGACGTACCCGCCGACCGTTCCGCACTCGACGTTCTGCTAGAACACCGGCCCGACCAGCCGTATTCGTGCCGCCAGGGCTTCTGCCGGACCTGCAAGGTCCGGGTGACGGCCGGTGAACCCGACCACCGCGACCAGGTCCTGACCCCCGCCGAACGCGACCACGGCGACCTGCTGGTGTGTGTATCACGCTGCGCAGGCGGACGACTCGTCCTCGACCTCTGAGCCCACCAACCGCCCACAGCACCAGGAGACCAGCGTGACGGTATCGATATCGGACTATTCGGCGACCGAACGAAAGGTGCACCACCGCGGCTTCGACCTCGCCGTCTACGAATACGGCGATCCGGACGCCGAAACCGTCGTCCTGGTGCACGGCTGGCCCGATACCCACCACCTGTGGAACGGCGTGATTCCGCTGCTGGCCCAGCGCTTCCACGTGGTCGCCTACGATACGCGCGGCCATGGCGCCTCGACCCGCACCGCACGGGTCGCCGATTTCCGCCTCGCCGAACTGGCCGCCGATTTCTTCGCGGTCGCGGAGGCGGTGAGCCCGGACCGGCCGGTGCACGTCCTCGCTCACGACTGGGGCTCGGTACAGGTCTGGGAGGCGGTCTGCGAACCGGGTGCGGATGCCCGGATCGCCTCGTTCACCTCGGTATCCGGCCCGAATCTCGACCATCTGGCCGCCTGGGTGCGGGCCCGGCTGCGCCGGCCCGGCCCGCGCAATATCTGGCAGCCGTTCACACAACTCCTGTCGTCGGCCTACACCGGGTTCTTCATGACCCCGGGGCTACCCCGGCTGGCCTTCGGCGTGCTCGCCACCGAACAGCGCTGGCGGCGATTCATCCAGCTCATGAACAACACCGCGGCGTCGACAATTTTCTTCGGGCCCACCCTGAAACAGGACATGGTGAACGGTCTGCTCATCTATCGGGCCAATATCGTCGCGCATATGCTGAAGCCGCGTCAGCGGACCACCGACGTACCCGTCCAGCTGATCGTCGCCGGGCGCGATATCGCGGTCCGGCCGGCCGGATACGACGATTCGGCACAGTGGGTTTCGCGGCTGTGGCGCCGCGATGTCCCGGCCGGGCACTGGATGCCCTTCTCGCATTCCGATCTCCTCGCGACCGCGACCACCGAACTGGTGGACGCGGTGGAGAAAGGCGAGTTCGCCGCGGAAGACGCGGCCCGGCTCCGGAACCCAGCCGTGGCTCAGGAAGCTACCTCCGGATAGTCGACCGGACCGGCCTGGGCGCGGCCGAAGCGCTCGCCCCAGGCGCGGATCTGCGCAATCAGCTCCGGCGGTTCGAGTACCCGGAACTCGGCCTCGAGTGAACCCAGCGCCATGGTCGGCCAATCCAGCGAATCGGTGGTCATCGAGACCTGACAGCGGCCGGCGTCGACGGCCTGGACCGAAGCCCAGCGCCCGATCCGCTCCCGGACGGTGTCGGCCGGGGCCTCGACCAGAACTTCGACGCGGTACGGTCGCGCGACCCGGTCGACACCGGCCCGGACGAACTCCGCGGCGTCGGCGGTGGGCAGCTCACGCGGACGGAAACGGGAGCCGTCGCCGGTGGGTCCGGTGAGCCGGTCGATCCGGAAACTACGCCAGTCGTGCCGGGTCAGGTCGAAGGCGACCAGATACCAGCGGCGCCCCAGGGCGACCAGGCGGTGTGGCTCGACGTGGCGCTCACTGTGCCGGCTGTCGGCCGCGGTGTAGGTGAAGCGCAGACGTTCACTGTCCCGGCAGGCCAGGGCGACGGCAGTGAGGGCGGCCGGATCCGGCCCCGGGTCGGAGCGGCCGCCCCCGTCGGCCGGGACGGGCATAGCCCGGATCGCCGCGACCCCGCGGCGCCACCCCCGCGGCCTGACCGGCCCCCCCGTGGCCAAGGCCCGCCCCGAGGATTCGGCGGCGCCGTCGACCCAG
>NZ_JARWOV010000232.1 GCF_029868855.1 Nocardia carnea
CCCCCCCCCCCGAGTCCCCCACCGCCCACCTCCCCCCTCTTTGTTTTTTTTTTGGGGGCCCCGCCGGGGGGGGGGGGGGTTGGCCCCGCGGGGGGGGGGGGGGCCCCCCCCCCCCCCCCCCGGCCCCGAGTCCCGCCACTGTTCCTGTCAAGAACCGACGAGCACGTCCAGGGCGGACAGGAACAACCCCAGGCCATCGTCACTCGGACCGGTGAGCGCTTCGGTGGCGTGTTCGGGGTGCGGCATGAGCCCCACGACCCGCTTGTTCGCCGAGGCGATACCCGCGATCGAGCGCTGGGAGCCGTTGGGATTGTCGCCTTCGTAGCGGAAGACCACCCGGCCCTCGCCCTCGAGTTCGTCGAGTACCGATGGCGATGCCTGGTAGCGGCCCTCCCCCGATTTCAGCGGGACGAGGATCTGCGCGCCGGGTTCGTAGCGGGAGGTCCAGGCGGTATCGGTGGCCTCGACCCGCAGCCATTGGTCGCGGCAGATGAAATGCAGGCCTTCGTTGCGGGTGAGGGCACCGGGCAGCAGCCCGGCCTCGCAGAGCACCTGGAAACCGTTGCAGATGCCGAGCACCGGCATACCTTTACCGGCCGCCTCGATCACGGTGCCCATAACGGGCGCGAACCGGGCGATGGCACCGCAGCGCAGATAGTCGCCATAGGAGAAACCACCGGGGACCACGACCGCGTCCACGCCTTTGAGGTCCCCGTCGGCGTGCCAGAGATTCACCGCTTCGGCGCCGGCCAGGCGCACGGCGCGGGCGGCGTCCACATCGTCGAGGGTGCCCGGGAAGGTGATGACCCCGATACGGGCGGTCACGAGACGCGCACCACCTTCCAGTCCTCGATCACGGTGTTGGCGAGCAGCGATTCCGCGATCGCCGCGAGCTGGTCGTCGCTCATATCGTCGCCGACCTCGAGCTCGAACCGTTTGCCCTGCCGGACATCGGTGACGCCTTCGAATCCCAGGCGCGGTAGTGCGCCTGCTATGGCCTGCCCCTGCGGATCCAGGATCTCGGCCTTCGGCATCACCTCGACCACGACACGTGCCACGGGTTGCTCCTCACGAAAAAGGGTGAGCTGCGCCCGGCGCCACAACGGGCCGGAACGCTGATGGGGTTACCTGAGCAGCCTAATTGTCGCGGCTACCGGCGCTCGCGGCGGGTGAGGTGAACCAGGTCCGCGGTATTAGCCTGGGTGCATGCATGTAGCCCATTTCGGTCACTCCTGCGTACTCGTCGAACTGCACGGCAAGAAGGTTCTCTTCGATCCCGGCGCGTTCTCGCACGGTTTCGAGGGCCTCACCGGATTGGACGCCATCGCCGTCACCCATCAGCACGCCGACCATATCGACCCGAATCGGATCGAGGCGCTGATCGCCGCCAACCCCGACGCTCGCCTGCTGTCGGATCCGCAGACCGCCGAGTTGCAGGAGGGTCCGTGGGAGGCGGTGCACGCGGGCAATGTGATCGAACTCGGCGAGTTGCGGATCACCGGCGGCGGCGGCCGGCACGCGGTGATCCATCCCGAGCTCCCGGTCGTCGACAACACCGTGTTCCAGCTCGGCAGCGCCGACAACCCGACTCGGTTCGTCCATCCGGGTGATTCGCTGTGGGTGCCTTACACCCCCGTGGATGTACTGGCTGTCCCCGCCGCGGCGCCGTGGATGAAGATCAGCGAAGCGGTCGACTATCTGCGCTCGGTCGCCCCCCGGGTCGCGTTCCCGATCCACTACGGGATCATCGCCGAGCAAGCCTGGGGCGTCTACTTCGGCCGCCTCGACGAAATGCGCAAGAGCGACACCGAGTTCAAGCCGCTCCGCCCGGAAAACACCACCACCTTCTGACCCTGCAAGAGCACCACCCGGCCCCGGTCTATCCCGCCCATGAATGGTTCACCCCCCGGGGTGGGGCCCGCCCGGTTCTGGAGCGACCAGAGGGAGGGAGCGCAGCGACCGACCGGCGGGAGTGAAGAACCGGGTTGACAGGGCCCCACCCTCGAGGCGCGGAGCGCTTCCGAAATCACAGCCCGCCCCCTCACGGCTGGTCCACCCTGCCCATTCACCGCCGGCCCTGCACACCACTTCATTGACGGCCCACCCCGCCGCCCCCGTTATCGCCGATCAGGGGGCGGCGGAGTCTCAGGCCGCGCGCACCGCGGCGACGACTTCCCAGCGGTACACGTCGCTGCGCGCCCCGTGGTACAGCGCCAGATCGACTGCATCCAGCATCGCCTGCCGCGGACCCGGCCGTCCCAGCTGTGCGGCCGAGACCGCCAGCCGCAATACCCCACCGCGGCGGGCGGTCCGGGCAGCGCCGAGTACCAGCGCCCGGCACCACCACGGTTCGGCCCGGAAACCTTCACCGATGCCGTAGACCCGCGCCTTCTGCACGGTATTGCGTTGCAGATCGTGAATTCCGGTCAGCCCCAGCGAAACCCGGAAACCCAGTTCGGGCAGCGCCGCGACGGCACCCGCGGACGCATCCCAGCGCGGGGCCGCGAACAGCCGGGTCCGCAACCCCACCTGTTCCATGGCCCGATCGGCCGCGGTGAGCCGCAGGAGCGCCTCGTGTCTGGGCAGGGTCGCGAATTCGGCGCGACGCCGTTTCGTGGCGGCCTGGTCGTATCCGTGCAGCACGATGGCGTCCCCGCGCTCCCGGCGGCCGCGCAGCCAGGTCTGCGTGGTGGGGTCGTCGGCCAGCCGGTACTTGCCCTTCAGGCGTGGCGCCACCAGCAGCGACAACCGCACGCCGCGCTGATCCATCTCCTCGGCGAACCCGATCGCGGCATCGCGGGTGGCTTCCCGGACTCCGGACACCGATACGAGTAGCTCAGCGTTCATGTACCAACGGTGGCAGCCGGAGGTGACCGCCATATGCCATGCCGATGACCTATACATGCAGGTCCGGTGACCAGCCCGTGCAGTGGGCGTGACGGCCGGGCGAACATCCGGCGACGGTCCGGTCGCCCCCGCCTACACGGGCGCCCGCGGCTGTGCACCCGGCGAGCGTGGACGGACCGACGCCCGCCGGTGCCATGACGTGCGCGGACGGGCACCGGACGGCACGCGCCGTCCGGTGGCTCGGTGGCTCTACCCGTCCGGTCGCCGGATCGTCCACGCTGTCGCTGTCGCTGTCGCGATCAGCGCTGCCGACTACCGGTCCCCGGCACCGACGATGTCGAGCACCCAGGCGTATTCGAACGCGACCTCGCGCCATTTCTCGTACCGTCCGCTGACGCCGCCGTGGCCGGCACTCATCTCGGTCTTGAGCAGCAGCGGCGCATCCCCGGTTTTGGTGGCGCGGAGTTTCGCGACCCATTTCGCCGGTTCCACGTACAGCACCCGGGTGTCGTTGATGCTGGTGATCGCGAGGATGGCGGGATAGTCCTGCGCGACTACGTTCTCATAGGGCGAATACGATTTCATGTAATCGTAGACGTCCTTGTCCGACAGCGGGTTTCCCCACTCGTCCCATTCGATCACGGTCAACGGGAGCGACGGGTCGAGGATGGAGGTCAGGGGGTCCACGAACGGCACATTCGCCAGTACCCCGGCGAAGAGTTCCGGTGCCATATTCGCCACCGCGCCCACCAGCAGCCCGCCCGCGCTACCGCCGTCGGCGATCATCCGGTCCGCCGCCGTGGTCCCGTTGTCCACCAGATGCCGTGCGCAGGCGACGAAATCGGTGAAGGTGTTCTTCTTGGTGAGGGTTTTGCCGTTCTCGTACCACAACCGGCCCATTTCGCCGCCACCGCGCACATGAGCGATGGCGAACACCATCCCGCGGTCCAGCAGCGACAGCCGCGATACCGAGAATCCGGGGTCCATACTGGCCTCGTAGGAGCCGTACCCGTAGAGCAGCAGCGGTTTCGGGCCGGTACTCAGGTCGGTATCGCGGCGGGCGACGATCGAGATCGGGATCCGGGTACCGTCCGCGGCCTCCGCCCAGTCCCGATGCTGCACATAGTCTCCGGCCTCGTATCCGCCGAGCACGGGCTGCTCCTTGCGCAGCAGCAGTTCCCCGGTGTCCACGACGTAATCGAAAACCTGGGTCGGGGTGATGAACGAGGTGAGCCCGACCCGCAGAGTCGGCTGATCCCATTCCGGGCAGGATCCGAGTCCGGCGCTGTAGAGCTCGAGATCGAATTCGATCTCCCGCAGTTCGCCGTACCCGTCCGGGCCGAGCGGCCACACCGCCACCCGCGGCAGCGCCTCGCGGCGGTAACTGAGCACCAGCTGACCGGCGAACGCGTCGATATCCTCGAGCCGCACATCGTCGCGATGCCCGATCAGTGTGCGCAGTTGCGCGGGATCGTCGGCCGGGGCCTCGGCCAGTACGAAGTTCTCCGCCTTCACGCCGTCCACGACATCGTTGTGCAGGATCAGGAATCGGTCCTGCCCCGCGACCACCGCATGTTCGGCGGCGTATTCCACGCCTTCACGCCGGGGCAGCAGTACCCGGAACTCGCCGGTCGGGTTGTCCGATTCGAGTACCCAGCCCTCGGTGGTGATCTTGGAGCCGACCCAGATCATCAGGTACTTCTCGGAGCGGGTACCGCCGATACTGACCCAGTACCGCTCGTCCGGTTCGTGGAAGACCTTGACATCGGTCTCGGTGCCGGTGCCGAGGCGGTGCCGCCACACGGTATCGGGCCGCCACGATTCGTCGACGGTTTGATAGAAGACGTGGCTGCCGTCCAGCGACCAGGTGGCGCCGGGCGCGGTCCGCGCGATCTCGTCGACGAGCAGTTCGCCGGTGCGCAGATCCTTGAACCGCAGCGTGTAGCGCTCGTCGCCGGCCGTATCCACCGAGAAGGCCAGCAGGTTCCCGTCGTGGCTCACCGAGAACGCGCCGAGGGCGAAGAAATCGTGGCCCTCGGCCAGCTCGTTGCTGTCCAGCAGCACCTGTTCGCCGGGGATCTCGGTATCGGCCTCCAGTTTCGGCGGAGTCCAGGCGTCGATACCCGCCGCGGCGGCGTCGATCGGGCAGCGGCACTGCACGCCGTACTGCTTGCCCTCGAAGCTGCGCGAGTAGTACCAGTACTCGCCCAGCCGGGTGGGCACCGACAGATCGGTTTCCTGGGTGCGGGATTTGATCTCGTCGAAGATCTTCTCCCGCAGCGGGGCCAGATGCGCGGTCTGGGCCTCGGTGTAGGCGTTCTCGGCCTCCAGATAGGCGATGACCTCCGGGTTGTCCTTGTCCCGCAGCCACTCGTATTCGTCGACGAAACGATCGCCGTGATGCACTCGCTCCTGCGGCACCGTCTTCGCCGTCGGCGCCGTCACCGCCTCGGTCATCGGACCACCAGTGTCAGCCATGGCCACCACCGTAGCGGCCCGGCCCTATGCCCCGATCGCGCGGCCGACGACCGGCCAGGACGCCTTGAGGTGGTCGTTCCAATACGACCACGAATGGGTGCCGACCGGGCTGTAGTCGACCCGGATCGGCAGACCGGCCGCCCGCGCCCGCCGCTCGAAGGCGATCACACAGGTATCGACCGCGAACTCGATCGGGCCGCCGAGCACGATGTTCTCCGGCAGCTGTGGTTTGAGTTCCAGTTCGTGCGGCCCCGGCAGGCCCGTCCCGGTGGACAGGTACAGGATTTTACCGCGCAACCGGTCGAGCATGAGCGCCGGATCGTGGGCCGCCCATTCCGGACTGCCGCCCGGACCCCACATATTGTCGGGGTTGCCGCCCCGGGTCATGATCGAGAACTGCACCGCACCGGTGGCCATCCCCGTATCCGGGCAGGCGCTGTATCCGGCGACCGCGGTGTACAGGGCAGGATGTCGCGCGGCGAGGATATAAGCCGCATGGCCGCCCATGGACAGCCCGCCGATCGCGTTCACTCCGTTACCGGCGAAGTTGGCGTCGATGAGGGGCGGCAGTTCCTGGGTGAGGAAGGTTTCCCACTTGTAGTGGCCCAGGGCCGGGTCGGGGTGGCGCCAGTCGGTGAAATAGCTGGCCTTCCCGCCGACCGGCAGCACCACGTTCACGTCCTTGCCCAGGAAGAACGGCTCGGCGTCGGTGGCGTTGGTCCAGGTGCTCTGTCCGATACCCGGATCCAGCCCGTCGAGCAGGTAGTAACTGGGACGCGAACCACCGCCCGCCGGATGCAGCACCTGCACCTGCACGACCTGGTTCATCGCCGGCGAGGCGATGAACACGGCGGAACGGGTCGGGCTCAGGGCGTCGATTCCGACCACCTCGGCCGCTGCCGCCGGAGCGGGCCGGAGAACAGGGAGGCCGGCGACCAAACCGACCACTCCCAGCATGAGTACAGCTAATCGATACAACCGCACGTCCACACCTCCGTATCCCCACCCAGAACTCGGCGTAGGCCAACTCACACCATCATGCCCCGGCGATGTAGTCGGCATTCAGCATTCGAACAGCAAACGGCCAAAAGTTATCGATACACGACCTTACGTGCCCTCGGCCGCCCAGGCTCCGAAACCGCCCCGGGAGTGGGAATCCCGCCCAGCACCCCTTTATGCGGAAACTATCCGACCTGCAGAAGCCCGGAGCACCGGCGGCAGGAACGCCGCGGCCCAATTCGGAGGAAGTGCCGACCAGCGGGAACGCCCGGCGGGGGCGCAGGCCCCTGGTCCTCCGCCCTCGTGGGCAATGCGGACGGAATGCCGGGCAGATCGACGTACACGGCTACTCAGAAGCGGCTGGAAGTAGCGACCCCCTGGCCGGCTCGATGATGCGGCTTCGAAACGCTCCCTAGCGGGGCCCGCGGTCCAGCGCGCCCCGGATGGAACCGGCGAGGTAGTCCAGGTCGGCGCGCGGTGGCGTCCGCGGACGGGCCCGCAGCCCGAACCCGTCTCCGGGAGTCCGGGGGATGACATGGAGATGGACGTGGAAAACCTCCTGCCCCGCGGTGACACCGTCGGCCAGGAAGAAGTTCACGCCGTCACAGGCCACTTCGCTCGCCCGCAGCGCCGCGGCCAGCCGCTGCGCGACCTTGAACAACTTGCCACCGATTTCCGGATCCAGCTCACCGAGATCCCGGGCCGGGATCTTCGGGACGACCAGCAGATGCCCCGGGGTCAACGGCCGGATATCCATGAACGCGAGCACATCGTCGTCCTCGTACACCCGGCTGGCCGGGGCGCGCCCGGCGATGATGTCGGCGAAAATCGAATACGGATCCATAGCCCCACTATGTGGCCTGACCCGAGCGCGCGGGAACCGGACCGGCTCCGAGCGGTTCAGCTGCCGCTTGCCGGCAGAGTTGAACCCACCGCCCGCGCCGGTACCGCATGAAGGTAGGGCTATGCCGGTCCACGGCCCGTGCGCCGGTGAGCCGGCTGCCCATGCGTGACCGCCGCGAGCACTTATCGCGCGCGGGTAGGGCGATGCCTCTCAGAGGATGGGCGCGGGGGTGTAGCGGGCGGCCTCGGGGTGCGCGTCGGTCAACTTGCCGACCTGAGCGACGACCTCGGCGACCTGGGCGTCCGCGGCGCCGATGAAGGCGGACTTGTCCGCCAAGGCCGCGTCCAGGGCCGCTCGGTCCAGCGGGAGGCGGTCGTCGGCGGCGAGCCGGTCCAGCAGATCGGGCTCGCGACCCTGCTCGCGCATCGCCAGCGCCACCGCGACGGCGTGTTCCTTGATCACCTCATGGGCCGCTTCCCGGCCGACCCCGGCGCGCACCGCGGCCATCAGGATGCGCGTGGTGGCCAGGAACGGCAGGTAGCGGTCCAGTTCGCGGGCGACCACCGCCGGGTAGGCGCCGAACTCGGCGAGCACGGTCAGGAAGGTTTCGGTCATACCGTCGAGGGCGAAGAACGCGTCCGGCAGCGCGACCCGGCGCACCACCGAGCAGAACACATCGCCTTCGTTCCACTGCGCCCCCGCCAGTTCGGCCGCCATCGAGGCGTACCCGCGCAGCACCACCTGCAACCCGTTGACCCGTTCGCAGGACCGGGTGTTCATCTTGTGCGGCATGGCCGAACTGCCCACCTGGCCGGGCTGAAAACCCTCGGTGACCAGCTCGTGCCCGGCCATCAGCCGGATGGTGTGCGCCAGCGACGACTGCGCGGCGCCGATCTGCACCAGCGCGGAGAGCACATCGTGGTCCAGCGATCGCGGATAGATCTGGCCCACGCTGGTGAACACACTGGTGAAACCGAGGTGCCGGGCCACCTGCTGCTCCAGGGCGGCCAGTTTCGCTGCGTCACCACCGAGCAGGTCCAGCATGTCCTGCGCGGTCCCCATCGGGCCCTTGATCCCGCGCAGCGGATAGCGCTCGATCAGTTCCCGTAGCCGGGTGAGGCCGATGAGCAGTTCGTCGGCCGCCGAAGCGAAACGTTTACCGAGGGTGGTGGCCTGCGCGGCGACATTGTGCGAGCGGCCCGCCATCACCAGGGTCTGGTATTCCGCGGCGCGTTCGGCGAGCCGCGCGGCCACCGCGACGCCGTGCGCGTGGATATGTTCCAGCGACAGGCGGATCTGCAGTTGTTCGACGTTCTCGGTGAGATCGCGGCTGGTCATCCCCTTGTGCACGTGCTCGTGGCCGGCGAGGGCATTGAATTCCTCGATCCGCGCCTTCACATCGTGGCGGGTCACCCGCTCGCGATCGGAGATCGAAGCCAGGTCGACCTGTTCGACAACCCGCTCGTAGTCCGCGACCACTTCGGGGGCGACCTCCACACCCAGCTCGGACTGGGCGCGCAACACCTCCAGCCACAGCCGCCGCTCGAGCACGATCTTGTGCTCGGGAGACCACAGATGCACCAGCTGCGGACTGGCGTAGCGGGTGGCGAGGACGTTGGGGATCAGGTCGGAGGTCACGTCCGGTCAGTCTAATGACCGGTATCGGTCCATCGGCTGGTGCGTCGCCGGAGCGACGATATCGATGACCTCCAGCAGCGCGCCGCGGGCCAGCCGCCGGGGTTGCGGATCCGGCTCGCTCAAGGCGGCGACCGCCGCGCCGTCGACCACCGCGACCAGCCTGCGGAGTTGTTCGGGCCGCACGATCCGGTCGGATCGGCGCAGCACATCGGCAAGCAGCTCGTCGAGCTGCCCGCGTAGTCGTAGCTGGACCTCGCGTAACTCGGGATGCCGCGCGGAGGCGACGGTGCGCTCGTAGCGGGCGATCAACCGGCCCCGCGCGCCCGGGTCCGCCCCGTCGGAGCCGATCAGCAGGTCGAGCACGAGATCGACGGTCGCCTCCGCACCGCGGCGGCGGTGGGTCACCTCACCGACGCGCCGCCGCATCGCCTCGAGTTCGGCGTTACCGCTGAACTCCACGGCGCGCGCGATGAGATCCTCGAGCGATTCGAAGTAGTACGTCGTCGAAGCCAGCGGGAGTTCGGCGCGGGTCGCGACCGATCGGTGCCGCACCGCATCGAAACCGCCTTCGAGCAGTAGTTCGGCGGCAGCAGCCACCAGCGCCTGGCGACGCCGTTCACCTTTCGGAGTCGTCGCGGTTATCACCGTGCCATCGTGCCAGTCGTCATCAGTACATCCGTGCGAAATGAGGGAAAGGGGAAACAACCATCGATGTTTCTACCGCATCCTCGCAGCAATGGTGTCGTACTGTGCAAAGTTGTTGCCTGGCACAAAGATTGTGTCAAGCCCGCTGCTGCAGATAACTTCCCAGCCGGCCGAGTGCCGATTCGATATCCGCGGTGGCACCCGCGAAGGAGAGGCGGATGGTCCGGTTCCCGTTCACGGTGTCGAAATCCAGGCCGGGCGCCAGGGCCACCCCGGTATGCGTCAGGACATCCGCGCACCATGCCATCGAATCCTCGGTGAGGTGACCGATATCGGCGTAGGCGTAGAAAGCGCCGTCGGCGGGGGCGAGATCGGTGATCCCGAGCGCTGCCAGCCCGTCCAGCAGGTTCCGGCGGTTGGTGGCATACCGCCGCACATGGCCGTCCAGCTCCGCCCGGGACTCGGCATCGAAGGCGTGCACCGCCGCGTACTGCGAGATCGCGGGCGGGCAGACGGTCATATTCGAGGCCAGCCGCTGTAGCGCCGGCCGGATGGCCGCGGGTGCGAGCATCCAGCCCAGCCGCCAGCCGGTCATCGAGAAGTACTTCGATACCGACCCGATGACCACCGCCGACCGGGAGGCCTCCCAGGCCGATGCGGTGCGTTCCCCGCCGTAGGTGATGCCGTGATAGATCTCGTCGGAGATCAACAGGGTGCCGTGGGCGTCGCACCAGCGGGCCACCGCGGCGAGTTCGGCGGGCTCGATCATGGTGCCCGTCGGGTTGGCCGGGCTGGCCACGATCAGTCCGCGCGGCGGTTCGGGCAGGCTGTCCAGCATCGCGACGGTGGGCTGGAACCGCGTTTCGGCCCGGCAGTCCAGTTCGACCACCCGGCACCCCAGCGCCGTCAGCGTGTTGCGGTAGGCCGGATAGCCCGGGCGCGCGACCACCACGGTGTCACCGGGATCGAAGGCCGCCAGGAAGATCAGCGTGAACGCGCCCGACGACCCGGTGGTGACCACGACATCGTCCGGATCGACCGGGTAGCCGTAGGTCTCCCGATGATGGCCGGCAATGGCCTCACGCAGCGGGAGAATGCCGAAAGTCTCGGTGTAGCCGAACAATTCGGCATCGATCGCCGCCTTCGTGGCACGCAACACCGGCGCCGGAGCCGGAGTGGAGGGCTGGCCGGCGGCCAGGCTCAGCACATCACCGTGCGTGCGGGCGCGTTCAGCGGCGGCTTTCCAGACATCCATCACGTAGAAAGGTGGAATGGTCGAGCGCCGAGATTCAGGGGACACCCGACCGACGGTAGAACACCGCATCGGACGCTTCGACGGCTATGGTCTGCTCTGATGCTCGACGAGGCCAGCCGGCCGGCCCCCGGCCCGCCACCAGCCGAGCCCGGACCCACCGCTTCCGGTAGCGGTGCCGGGCTCCTCCGGCGTAGCTGGAGCCGTGCGATCCGCCCGATATCGAGGCCCTCCCGACCTGCCCCGAGCCCGACGGGCTCTCCCGGACGGCACGGTGCTCAGGTCGGCCACTCCCCCGCGGAGAACTCCGGGCCGCCGCAGGCGGGCGAACCCATCGTGGCGGGCACCGGTACCCGCTCGGCCGAATCGGAGTTCGCGTCCGACGCGGCGGTCCCCGAAATTCCGCATGACATCGACGCGCCGGAGCCCCCGGGACCGCGCACGCCCCTTCGGCGCGCGGTAGTGATCGGTAGTGGCCGGCTCATCGCACCCGACTGGCGGGAACGCGCCGCGCGGGAAAGGCAGGCCCGCCCTACACGTGGGCAGCAGCTGAGCACCGCGCACCGGTGGACACGCCGGCAACTCACCGCCCTGCGCTATCGGATTCCGACCCGCACCGAGCTCACCGAACTCCTCGACCGCCGGCCGTCTGCTCAGGACCTCGCCGACAGCGCACGGCGGCACCGCTTTCTCCTCGGCGGGCTGGGTCTCACCCTGCTGCTGACCGCCGGGGATGCGGGCGCGGGCCTGTGGGTGTCCGAGCAGCCCCCCGCACCCGGTATCGCCCACCGTGTCGCGGTCGCCCATCCGCTGCAACTGTCCGCACCGGTGCCCTCGGTACGCCGCTATCTCGACGCCATCGACAACGGCGAGCGGCTCCGCGAACAGGCCGTGGTGGCCGCCGCCGCCCGCACGACCCTCGAACGTGCGAAAGCGGAGGCGGCGGCCGCGGCCGCGGGTCAGGAACAGCCGTGGATCAACAGCGCACCGGCGCCCGAGGGTGCGCTGCCCCCGGGCGCCGTCCTGCCCGGGCCCGGCGGATTCGTCCTTCCGGCCCCCGGCACGTTCACCTCCGGCTTCGGCAGTCGCTGGGGCACCTTCCACCGTGGTATCGATGTTGCCGGGCCGATCGGCACCCCTATCTACGCCGTCGCCGACGGTACGGTCATCGATGCGGGTCCGGCCGCGGGTTTCGGTCTGTGGGTTCGGATCCGGCACAACGACGGCACCATTTCCGTTTACGGCCATATGTACGATTTCTTCGTTTCGGTCGGTGAGCGGGTACCCGCAGGGATGCAGATCGCCCGTATGGGTAATCGCGGGGATTCGACCGGGCCGCATCTGCATTTCGAGATCATCATGGACGGCCGGCACGTGGATCCGCAGCGCTGGCTGGCACTGCACGGCCTCTCGTACGGCTGAGGTTGCGCACCGGCAAATTGCCGGTAGCGCGAAACCACGCCCGACACAGCAGCCTTCTCGATGTGATCGATACCTCAAAAGAACCAGGTACAGCCGCTTCTCTCAGCAGAATAGAACCTTCAGTTCGCCTTCTATTCATCTTTTGTTAATGTTTCGCAATCATTCTGTGATTCGCCAGATAACAGGTCGCAAGCCTGCATATCGCGGCAAAGATACTCCTCCGAATATCCCGCCGCCCTATCCCCGCCGATGTCCGTCGGCGCGGGAACCCGCGTTACTGGCCGCGGACAACTGAATCCCCAGATTCCAGAAAGCAATCACAAAAGGAAACAGCGCAACAACGGCGCCGGCGAGTATCGCGGCGGCGTGGTGGTACCGCGCTGCCGGAGTACGTCATGTATCTACGAAAACTGTTGCCCCTGGCCGTTGCCGCCGCCGCCCTCGCGGTCCCCGTGCAGGCGGCCGCCGAAACCCCCGTCGCCGGTGTACCCGCGGAGTTGCAGGGTCCCGCACAGCAACTGCAACAGCAGGCCCAGCAGTGGCAACAGCAGTTGCCGCAACCGCAGCGGGATCAGCTGCAACAGTTCGTCCAGCCGTTACCGCAACCGCTGCCGCAGCTGCTGCCGCCGAGCTTCCCCGACAATCTGGACGGCTGGATCCGCAACGCGATGCACATCCTCGCCCAGCGCGGTATCCCGGCGAGCTACGAGGGTATCCATCGCACCGCCATGCGGGAATCCGGCGGAAACCCGCGCGCGATCAACCTCTGGGACTCCAATGCCGCGGCCGGAATCCCGTCGAAGGGACTCATGCAGGTCATCGATCCCACCTTCGCGGCCTACCACGTGGAAGGTACCTCGTGGGATATCTACGACCCGGTCGCCAATATCGCCGCGGCGTGCAATTATGCCGCCACCCGGTACGGCTCCATCGACAACGTCTTCGGGGCGTACTGACCGCACCTGGTTCCGCGGCGCCACAGCCGCCCGGCCGGTTCGTGGACCTGTGCTTGGCTGCCCACAGATCGGCCGGGTGCCGGCACCCCGGTCACCGCGGCGTCGAGCGCTGCGACCCGAGTACTCGACGCCGCACCCAGAGGGAGCGTCGGGCCCGGGAAGCTCGGGATCAGTCGCCCCGGAAGAGTCAGAGTTCGATCCGGCCCTCGACCGCGGCGAGTCCGATATCCGAACGGTAGTGACTGCCGGGCAGTTTGATCCCCGCCAGGCGGTCGTAGGCGGCCTCGCGCGCCGCGGTCAGATCCACACCGGTGCCGACAATGCTCAGCACCCGGCCACCCGCCGATACCAGCGCACCGTCCGCCCGCGGGGGCGTCCCCGCCGGCAGGACGGTCGCCGGATAGTAGGTCGCCGCCTCGTTAGCCCCCGGGATGACATCACCGGTACGCGGACGCCCCCGATAGTTATCCGCCGCCCCCACCCCCCTGACCCCAGC
>NZ_JARWOV010000233.1 GCF_029868855.1 Nocardia carnea
GGGTGACCCGCACCAATATCAACCATTACTTCCGGAGCAAGCACGAGCTCTACCGCACAATGTTCGAACCCCATAAAGACAGAGTGATCACCGCCGGTATCCCCGACGCACCGACGGCGACCCACCTCCCCGGGCCCCCCCCTCCCCCGGCGGGGCGCGTGCGCGGGCGGCGGGGCGCCGGCCCCCCCGCGGGCCGGGCCCCCCCGCGGCTGTCCGAGCCCGGCGCGCGGCCGGGGTTTGCGTTCGGCCGTGATCCGCGGGTTTCCCGCTGTGCTGCTCGGCCGCGGTGGCGTGTTGTCTCCGCACCCGCTCGTCGTGCTCTCGTCGGCGGCAGCCCGGGGGCGGTTACCGCCTCCGGCGGCGACGCCGCACCGGCCGGGGCTTCGCGCACCATGAGGTCGGTCCAGAGCGCGCTTCCCGCAACGTCGGGGCATGGTCGCGCCTGATCCGGGCAGGAACAGGTGGCTCGCTCAGGCAGAGCCGGCGTTCACGTAGTAGTCCCGCATGGCGGGGTAGTAGTCGTCGAATTCGGGCCGGTCCCCGCCCGCGAGTGCGGTGCCGAGCATATCCAGGTAGTACTCCCAGCCGGGACCGGCCTCACCGGCGATCTCCGGCGAAGCCAGATGGTGGGTGAACACCAACTCGGTCTGCCCGTCGCGTTCGGTCAACGCGGCTTCGAGATGCCAGCTGCCGTGCTCGTCGACGGTGCGCAGGGAGAGATGGCGCGGCGGAGTGCAGGCGTCGATCGTGAAGTCGGCCCAGGGCTGTTCTTCCTCGTAGGCCAGCTGGACCTGGATGGTCCGGCCCGGACCCGCTTCGCCTTTCCACGGCCCGAACCAGCGGGCGGTGCGATCGGATTCGGTGATACCGGCCCATACATCCGCGATGGGGGCGCGGAAGGTCCGGGTGAGGATCAGGTCTTGTCCCTCCGGAGTTTTCTCCAGGCGTCCGCTCGGTCGGATGGTCATGCGGAATTCTCCAAGCTGTCGGGTTCTGTCGTCTGCCGGCCTGCCTCTTCCTGTTCGGCACGGTGTTCCCGGCGGGTCCGGTAGACCTCGGTGGCCAGTGCGTCCAGGCGGTGTTCCCAGCCCGTGGGCCGATCGAGTGTCTCGATCCAGGAGCGCACTTCCCGCAGTGGTGCCGTGTCCAGGGAGTAGTACCGTTGCCGGCCCACCAGGTCGTCGTGCACGAGTCCGCTGTCGCGTAGTACTCGCAGGTGGCGGCTGATCGCCGGACGACTGATCGCAAACTGCGCGGCGATCGCGCCGGCGGTGAGGCGGGTACCGCGCAGCATCGTCAGGATTTCGCGTCGGATCGGGTCGGCGATTGCCGCGGCTGCCTCGTCCACGACGGAAGCGTAACCTATCAGTTACGTATTGTCCAGTTCCCGAGGTCTCGATCGGATGAGGGCGCGTGTGCCGTGCCGGTCGGGTGCCGGCCGCGGTCGCACAATGACGGCATGGTGGCTGTGACGGTCGTACCCGGAGACATCACCGAACAGCAGGTCGACGCGGTGGTCAACGCCGCGAACTCCGAACTGCTGGGTGGTGGCGGCGTGGACGGTGCCATTCACCGCCGCGGTGGACCCGCCATCCTCGCGGAATGCCGGCGGCTGCGAGAGACGGAGTACCCGCGCGGGCTGCCTACCGGTCAGGCGGTGGCGACGACGGCGGGCGAGCTACCTGCGCGCTGGGTGATCCATACCGTCGGTCCGGTGTGGTCGGCCCGCGGTGACCGTGCGGCGCAGCTGGCACCGCTGCTGGCGTCGTGCTACCGGGAATCTCTGCGGGTCGCCGAGGAGCTGGGGGCGCGCAGTGTGGCGTTTCCGGCGATCTCCACCGGCGCGTACCGCTGGCACATGGACGACGCGGCTCGCATCGCGGTGGGCACTGTCCGGGAACAAAGCCCTGCCACCGTCGAGGAAGTGCGGTTCGTGCTCTTCGACGCCGCCGCATACGACGCCTTCTCCGCCCAGCTGGCACTCTGAACCTCGGATCGCGGTAGGCCGTCGGCGCGTCGCGCGGCGCCTGCGCACACCGGATGACCGCTCGGCCGGTCGGCGGGAGGGGCTTCGCCACCCGCCCGGGTCAGGGGTGTTCGAGGCCACCTGGGCCTGGCGCGAGCCGATCGCTGAACTGGGCACCGCCGTTGGTCGACCCAGCGCATCGTCAGGTTCGACACCGCGGTTCGGTGCCCTGGCCTGCCGGGGCCGAACCGCAACCGAGTGCCAGGATCGGGCGACGTCGAGCGCCGCGCGGCGAGCGACGCTGACTACCGAGCGAAGAGGTCGCCGAGCCGGGAGTCGCTCGAACGGTGAAGCCCGGGCGAATTCAGGTCGCCGGCCTGCGGGGCGACAGGCGGAGCCGATGGCCGGGCCGCTCTTTTGTGCCGCCGACCGGGAGGTGTGTGCCCGTGTCACTGTCGTCCGGAATTGCGGCGCTGCACTAGACTTCGAACAATTGTTCGTTCTGGGAAAGGTTGTGCGGGTGCGGGTGATGGGCGTCGACCCCGGGCTCACCCGGTGCGGGATCAGCATGGTCGAAGGGGGAGCGGGTCGTACCGTACGTGCTATCGCCGTGGATGTGGTGCGGACCCCGGCCGAGATGGACCTCGCCCAGCGGTTGCTGCGGATCGCGGATGCCGCCGAGGACTGGATGGGGACCCACCGGCCGGAGGTGGTGGCGATCGAACGGGTCTTCGCCCAGCACAATGTGCGCACCGCCATGGGTACCGCGCAGGCGGGCGGGGTGATCGCACTGGCGGCCGCGCGCCGTGGGATCCCGGTGATGTTCCATACTCCCAGTGAGGTGAAGGGCGGCGGGGGGGGGGGGCGGGGGGGGGGGGGGGGGCGGGGGGCGCCGGTGGCGGGGGTTCACCTGGGGGTACAGCTTTTTTTGCCCCCCCCCGCGGTCCCCGCCCCCGGGGGCCTTCACCTCACTGGGAGTATGGAACAT
>NZ_JARWOV010000234.1 GCF_029868855.1 Nocardia carnea
CCACCCTATTCACCGCGGCGCACCCATTCGGTGGTTGGAGGCGGCCGCGCGTTTGGATCGGGGGTCACCGCAGCCCTCGGGACTCGCACGCGATCCGTACGCCGCTTTCGAGTATAGGTCAGGCTTACCTAACTAGGCAACCCGTTGGGCGCGCCGGATCGCCAGCCCGCGATCCTCCAGCGCCATCAGCAAACCTTCCCCACGCCGGGCACCCGCCACCGCATCGGTCCGCGCAAGTGCGGGAACGTAGGTCGTGGCGCCACACACGGATTCGGCGACCAAGGACCAGAAGCGACGCGGGCCCAGTCCGGCACAACGGGCCAGCGCACCCTGCACCAGCAGTAGCGACGGTTCGCAGCGGTAGGCGAGCCATACCCACATCGCCCGCTCACACGGCAGGGTCACCACCCCCGGCGAATCGGCCATCGGATCGCCGTCCACCACGCGGATCGTCGTATCGGCCAGGCCCGCCCAGTCGATACCACCGTCGTTGTCGGTGTGGATCCAGACGTTCTCCAGTCCTGGATCCCAGGCCCGTCCGTCCGCGACCCACAGGGCCGCGACGCGGCCGACCACCGCATGAATGAGAGCGGTGGCGACGACCTCGGCGGCCGCGGTCGCGCTGATCATTTCGGCGGCGTGCCGCCGGTACATCAGCTCTATCCGCCCTTCACGAAGACCGGCGGAAAGCGCCCACCAGCGCCTTTTGCCCTGATCGGCCATCGCCGCGGCAGCGTATACGCGCGGATGCTCGGGCTGCAGCGCCCGTAACCGGGAACACGCCGAACCGAACGCCGCCTCATAGGGGCGGGGGATGTGCACAGTGGCCAGTTCGGACATTCGAACCTCCTCGGGATCGGCGTTGCAGCAACGGCTTGATCGAAAGATAGGTTAGCCTAACCAGACCTAGCAAGTATTTCGCGCAAACGAATCGAATGCCCGAAACTCCCCGCCGGCACCACTCCGGAATCACCGCCCGAGCGGGCGAACTGTGAGCTATGACCAATCCCACGCGGTTACGACACCCTGTAGTACGCCCAAGTGTCGTTGAGGTCGTAAAATCGAGAGATGGCTGGACTTGGTGAACTCGAGAAAGCGGTTATGGACCAGTTGTGGTCGGCCGACGAACCACAAACGGTCCGGCAGGTGCACGAGGCCCTGTCGGCGCGCCGTGAACTCGCGTACACCACGGTGATGACGGTGCTGCAGCGATTGGCGAAGAAGAATCTCGTTGTGCAGCGGCGCGACGATCGCGCGCACCGGTACGCTCCGGTACACAGCCGCGACGAGCTGGTCGCCGGACTCATGATGGATGCGCTGCAGCAAGCCGACGAGGCCGGTAGCCGGGCAGCGGCCCTGGTGCATTTCGTGGAGCAGGTCGGGAAGGACGAAGCCGCGGCGCTGGCCCTGCGGGATGCGCTCGCTAAGCTCGAAGCAACCGAGGACACCGCACCGCCGCAGTGAGCTCGGACCCTGGCCCCACAACGCAGTGAGCAGAGTCGATGAACGCAGCAGCACCGGCCTTCGCCGTACTTGCCTTGCTTCTCGCCGGTCCCGTCCCGGAGGCGCTCAGCCGTGCGACCTGGACCTACCGGGTGCCACGGGCGGCACTCGTACTCTGGCAGGCCATCGCACTCGCGGCCGTGCTCAGCGCCTTCAGTTCCGGGCTCGCCATCGCCGCCGAACTCCTGGTCCCCGGTCCCGACGGCCGGCCGACCACCAAGCCCACCGATGAGATCGATGCGCTCGGGCTGCCGCTGTGGCTGGCCTACGTCTCGGTATTCATGCTGACCCTGCTGGTCGGTGCGCGGCTGGTCTACGCGTCGATCAGGGTCGGGATCCACACCCGGCGGCGGCGGGCGCGCCACCGCATGCTGGTGGATCTCCTCGATCAGAGCGGACCGGTCCGCCGCGCCGCCGATATCCGGGTGCTCTCGGCCACCGAGCCCATCGCGTACTGCCTACCCGGCCTGCGGCGCCGGGTGGTGGTGAGCGCGGGCACCCTGGACAACCTGACCGAACAGGAACTGACCGCCATCCTCAGCCATGAACGGTCGCATCTGCGGGCCCGCCACGACCTGGTACTCGAAGCGTTCACCGCGGCACATGAGGCCTTTCCCAGGTTCGTCCGCAGCAAATCGGCACTCGATTCGGTGAAACTGCTGATCGAACTGCTCGCCGACGATTCCGCAGTGAAGGTGACCGGGCCCAAGCCGCTGGCCCGCGCGTTGGTTGCCTGTTCGAAATCGACGGCGCCGCAAGGCGCGCTCGCGGTCGGCGGCCCCAGTACCCTCATCCGGATCCAGCGCCTGGCCGGACCGCTCGGCGATGTACGCATCGCCGGCGCCGCATATCTCGCCTCGCTCGCCATCCTGGTGGTGCCGACGCTGGCCGTCGCGATTCCCTGGCTCGTCGAGCTGAGCCGGCTCTTCCGTGCCTGATCCGATATCCGCCGCGGAGCGGCAGGCACCGGAATCCGGGACTGCGGGCGTGCGTCCCCCGTTCGCCCGCCTCGGTCTGCCCGTACTCACCGTCCAGGCGCTGCGGCGGGAAGGTCTCACCGATCCCCTGCCCATCCAGGAGGCGGCCGTTCCGGATGTCCTGGCCGGTCGCGATGTGCTGGGTCGCGCACCGACGGGGTCGGGCAAAACTCTCGCCTTCGGACTGCCCATGCTGGCCCGTCTCGCCGGGCGGCCGGCGATACCCCGCGCCCCCCGCGGGCTGATCCTGGCGCCGACGCGCGAACTGGCGTTGCAGATCGAACGCGCTCTGGAACCTTTCGCACTGGGTCTGCGCCTGGGCTCCGCCGTCGGCGGTATGCCCGCGAGCCGGCAGGCCGACAGGCTGCAACGCGGTATCGATCTACTGATCGCCACCCCCGGGAGGCTGACCGACCTGGTCGAGCAGGGCGCCGCGGTACTGGACGCGGTGCGGATCACGGCCGTCGACGAGGCCGACCATATGGCCGATTTCGGTTTTCTGCCGCAGGTCCGCCGCCTGCTGGACGCGACGCCCGCCGACGGGCAGCGGCTGCTGTTCTCGGCGACCCTCGACGACGAATCCGTCCAGGACCTCGTCCGGCGGTACCTGCGGAACCCGGTGACCCACAGTGCCGCGCCCGAACCCACGGCGGCGGTCGCGGTTCACCACCTGCTCTACGTCGAAACGGCCGACAAACCCGCCGTGCTCGCGCGGATCGCCGCCCGTGAGGGGCGCACGCTGCTGTTCGTGCGCACCCAGTACGGTGCCGAGAAACTCACCCGCAGGCTGCGCGACCAGGGCGTCACCGTGGCAGCCCTGCACGGGGGCAAGGCACAGAACCGGCGGCTGCGTACCCTGGCGGCATTCGCGGACGGTGCGGTGCCGGCACTGGTCGCCACCGATATCGCTGCCCGCGGTATCCACGTCGACGCGGTCTCCCTGGTGGTCCACGCCGACCCGCCCACCGACCCGAAGGACTACGTCCACCGTGCCGGCCGTACCGCCCGCGCCGGCGCCACCGGCACGGTCGTCACCGTGGTGACTCCCGATCAGCGCGCCGAGGTCGCCACTCTCACGCAGGCGGCGGGCGTCGAAGTGGTGGCCCATACCGTCCGGCCGCAGGACCGGGAACTGCAGCAGCTCACCGGCGCCCGCGCCCCCGCGGGCGCACCCGCCGCCCCCGAACCCGCGGCCCCCGGCCACGCCCGCCCGCGGAGCGGAACCGGACGCGGGCACCGGGCCCCCGACGCGTCCCGGCCACGCCGCCCGCATCGGCGCCGGAAGAAGTAATCGTCCCGCGTCCGCCGCCGCCACGGCGACTCACGATTACCATGGGTGCAGTGCAGTTTCTCCCCGGACAAACCCCGCCGTACGACCTGACCTACAACGACGTCTTCCTGGTCCCGAACCGCACCGATATCGCGTCGCGGTTCGATGTCGACCTCACCACGTCCGATGGCTCCGGAACCACCATTCCACTGGTGGTCGCGAATATGACCGCCGTCGCCGGTCGCCGGATGGCCGAAACGGTGGCGCGGCGCGGCGGGATCGTGGTGCTGCCACAGGACCTGCCCAACAGCGCGGTCGCCGAGACCATCGCGTTCGTCAAGAGCCGCTCGCTCACCGCGGACACCCCGGTCACGCTCACCCGGGACGATTCGGTTTCCGATGCCATGGCGCTGATCCACAAGCGGGCGCACGGCGCGGTCATCGTGGTCGACCAGGACCGGCCGGTCGGTGTGGTCACCGAAGCGGCCTGCGCCGATGTGGACCGGTTCGCCCGGTTGCACGAGATCGCCGGCACCGATTTCGTGACCGCACCGGCGACGGCCGAACCGTCCTATATCTTCGACCGGCTCGAGGCCGCGCATGCCGATCTTGCGGTACTGCTCGCCCCGGACGGCACCCTCGCGGGCGTGCTGACCCGTACCGGCGCGGTACGGCACGGGATCTACGCGCCGGCTGTGGACAGCGACGGGAACCTGCGGATCGCGGCCGCCGTGGGGATCAACGGTGACGTCCCGGCGAAGGCCAAGGCGCTGGTAGATGCCGGTGCCGACCTCCTGGTCGTCGATACCGCCCACGGGCATCAGGTGAAAATGCTGGAGACCCTGCGCGCCATCCGGGACCTGGATCTGGGGGTGCCGCTCGTGGCCGGGAACACGGTATCGGCCGAAGGCACCCGGGATCTGATCGCCGCGGGCGCCGATATCGTGAAGGTCGGGGTCGGTCCGGGCGCCATGTGCACCACCCGGATGATGACCGGCGTCGGCCGGCCGCAGTTCTCGGCGGTGGCCGAATGCGCCGCCGCGGCCGCCGATCTCGGCGCGCATGTCTGGGCCGACGGCGGTGTGCGCCATCCGCGTGATGTCGCGCTGGCACTCGCCGCGGGGGCGTCCAATGTCATGATCGGTTCCTGGTTCGCCGGAACCTACGAATCGCCCGGTGATCTGCGGGTGGACCGGGAGGGCAACGCCTACAAGGAGAGCTTCGGGATGGCCTCCAAACGTGCTGTGGCGGCCCGCACCGCCGCCGACCGCGGCTACGACCGCGCCCGCAAGGCCCTGTTCGAGGAGGGTATCTCCAGCTCCCGGATGTTGCTGGACCCCGAACGCCCCGGCGTCGAGGATCTGATCGACCATATCTGCTCCGGCGTCCGCAGTGCCTGCACCTATGCCGGTGCCCGCACGCTCGCCGAATTCCACGACCGCGCCGTCCTGGGGGTCCAGTCGGCCGCCGGGTTCGCCGAGGGACGCCCGCTGCCCGGCGGGTGGTGAGCCGGCCGCGTCGCCACCGGCCCGTGCACCCCGGTGTACGGGCCGGTACCATGAGGTGCGTCGGCGCTTGCCGGCCCTGAATTCACCAGGACGAAAGGAACCAGTTGTCACCCGCGTCCGAGGGCGCCACTCAGGAGGGCTCATCTATCGAGCCGGGTGACAGACCCGGCGTCCCCCTCCGCATCACCCTCCACCGCCCACCCGTACGTCCGGCCGTAGCTGCCGCAGCCCGCCGGGTGGTGGCGATATGACCGTCGTACTCACTGTTGCGAGCCTGGTCGGGTTCGTGGCGCTCACCGCGGGCACCGCGCTGTTCGTGGCCGCCGAATTCTCCCTCACCGCCCTGGAACGCAGCACCGTCGAAGCACACGCCCGCGAGGGCGATGTCCGGGCCCGAGCCGTCCGGCAGGCCCACCGCACACTGTCGTTCCAATTGTCCGGGGCCCAGCTCGGAATCACCATCACCACTCTGATCACCGGCTATATCGCCGAGCCGGTGCTGGCCCGATTGCTGGCGCCGCTGTTCGGTCTCGTCGGGATCCCGGATTCCGCGGCCACCGGTATCTCGCTGGTTCTCGCACTGGTCCTGGCGACCTCACTGTCGATGATCTACGGCGAACTGGTGCCGAAGAACATCGCGATCGCGGCCCCGCTGGCCACCGCGCGCATCACCGCGGGACCGATGGTGGCCTTCTCGACAGTGTTCAAACCGATGATCCAATTCCTCAACGGCACGGCGAACTGGGTGGTGCGCCGGCTGGGCGTCGAACCTGCCGAGGAACTGCGCTCGGCGCGGTCACCGCAGGAACTGGGTTCGCTCGTCCGGACCTCGGCCCAGCACGGCGCGCTCGATCAGCGCACCGCCCAGATCCTGGACCGCTCGCTGCAGTTCGGGGCCCGTAGTGCCGAAGAACTGATGACGCCCCGCGTCAAGATCGAGGCGCTGGACCGCACCGATACCATCGGCGATCTGCTGGCCGCCGCCGCTCGCACCGGATTCTCCCGGTTCCCGGTGATCGACGGCGACCTGGACAACACGCTCGGCGTGGTCCACGTCAAACAGGCCTTCACCCATCCGGCGCGCACCCGCGCCGGGGTGGGCTTGGCGCAGATCGCGCAACCGGTTCCCGTCGTGCCCGCCAGCCTGGACGGGGACGAGGTGCTCGAACGGGTTCGCGCCGACGGTATGCAGGTCGCCCTGGTGGTCGACGAATACGGCGGCACCGCCGGCCTGGTGACCATGGAGGACATCATCGAGGAGATCCTCGGTGACGTCCGCGACGAGCACGACGAGGAAGAACGCGATGTCCGCCGCGTCTCCGACGGCTGGGACTGTTCCGGATTGCTCCGTATCGACGAGGTATCCCGGGCCACCGGCTACCAGGCCCCGGAGGGCGAATACGAAACCCTCGGCGGCCTGGTGCTGACCCGGCTCGGCCGTATCCCGGCGGCCGGCGATATCGTCGTCCTGCCGCAGCGCCGCGGCCACGACCGGCGACATATCGACGGCCCGGGTGGCTGGCTCGCCCGCGTGGAACGGATGGACGGACGCCGGGTGGACCGGGTCCGGCTCGTGCCTGTCGACGCTCGGTCACTCGAACGCGAACAGCAACCGGCCGGACGGGAGTACCACCATGGGTGATCTGCTGGCCGTCGCGTTCACTGTGCTGCTGCTCGCCGGCAACGCCTTCTTCGTCGCCGCGGAATTCGCGCTCATCTCGGCCCGGCGCGACCGGCTCGAGGCACTCGCCGCCCAGGGTAAACGTAACGCCGATACCGTGATCCGGGCCGGCCGGAATCTCTCGATGATGCTGGCGGCGGCCCAGCTCGGCATCACCATCTGCTCGATTCTGCTGGGCCGGGTCGGCGAACCCGCGGTCGCGCATCTGCTCGAATACCCGTTCGAACTGGCCGGTCTGCCGGAGGCGCTGCTGCATCCGGTGTCGTTCGTGGTGGCGCTGACCATCGTGGTGATCCTGCATATCCTGCTGGGCGAAATGATTCCGAAGAACATCGCGCTCGCCGGGCCCGAACGCAGCGCACTGCTGCTGGTGCCGCTGCACCTGGCCTGGTTGCGGATCGCCCGGCCGCTCATCGCGCTCTACAACTTCGCAGCCAACGCGACACTGCGCATGCTGCGTATAGAACCGAAGGACGAGCTCGAAGCCACGGTCTCGAGCGATGAACTGGCCGAGATGATCGGCGAATCGCGGTCCGAGGGGCTGCTGGACGAGGAGGAGCACCGCCGCCTCACCCAGGCACTGGGCACCGGGGAACGGTTCGTGGCCGAGGTCATGATCCCGCTGAACATGATGCGTACCGTGCCGTTGCGGGGCGCGGGCGGGACAACGCTCGGCGATATCGAAACCGCCGTCGCCGAAACCGGGTTCTCCCGGTATCCGGTGCGGGCCGCGGACGGGTCGCTGGTCGGGTATCTGCATGTGAAGGATGTGCTGGACAAGGTCTCCGACGAGGCGGCCGGACCGAATACCGAGATCCCGCGTACCGATATCCGGCCGCTGCCGACAGTCCTGCTCGGCACCACCCTGTACGAGGCGCTGGCCCGGCTGCGTCGCACCAGCAGCCATCTGGGGCGGGTCGTCGACGCCCGCGGCAACACGGTCGGGATCGTGGCGCTCGAGGATCTGGTCGAACAGTTCGTCGGCACGGTGCGCGACGCTACGCATCGGGTGGCCGAATGACCGTCGGTTCCGCCGTGGCGGTCCTCGCCGAATCCGAGTGGCGGGCCCGCGCCGCCGCGCACGCCGCCCGCGCCGACGAGCTCGCCGGTGACTACCTGCGCCGGAGAGCCGGCGGAATCCGGCATCCGGTTCTCGATTTCCTGTGGACCTATTACGGGAATCGTCCAGCGCAACTACGCCGCTGGCATCCCGGGTACGGCATCGCCTTGCGCGGCGCGGGCGAATACACCGGTCTGCGCGGCTATCACCGGCTCGACGAGGACGCCTTGGACTGCGGGCCCGTGGTGACCGCCGATCCGCGGTTCCTGCGTGCCCGCGGTGAAACCGTCGCCTATATCGCCGGCCTGTTGCGTGCGACCGCTTCCCGCCCGGCCCAGCTGTCCTGTTTCGGCCTGCACGAATGGGCGATGGTGTATCGCACCGGGGAGGTCCGCCACGATTCGGTCCCGCTGCGGCTCGGTGCGGCAGGTACAGATGCCGTCCTCGAGTCGATGCCGGTGCGCTGTACCCATTTCGACGCGTTCCGCTTCTTCACCCCGCCTGCCGTGGGTCGCAACAACCGGCAGCTCACTCGCGCCGATCAGCCACATACCGAACAGCCGGGCTGCCTGCACGCGAATATGGACCTGTACAAGTGGTGCTTTCACACCAGCCCCCTCACCACATCCGACCTGCAATTGGACTGCTTCGAGCTGGCCCGGGATGCCCGGATCCTCGATATGCGGGCCTCCCCGTACGATCTCCGCGAGTACGGGTACGAACCGATCGAAATAGAGACCCCGGCCGGCCGCGCAGCCTATGCGCGACAGCAATCGAGCATCGCTGACCGTGCTGCCACGCTCAGGGCCCGGTTGCTTGCCGAGTGCGAAAACCTCCTGGAACAACTCCCGGGATAGGTCCGCAACACCGTCGGCGACAGGGGTCACCCGCCGTCATTCGGCGAAACCACGCACCGCGGGCACCCCGAATCGCTACCATCACTGAACAATTCCGGGTTATGTCCCAAAACATCGCTCGGGTGGTTCGGACGAGGTAGCTCGGGAAGCGCGAGGATGCAATGGGGCGTCCCTTCGGAGAAATCCATCGGACCAGGGCGATGGTGCTGGGCGTGGTCACCGTGGTCACCGCGATACTGCTGCCGGGCAGTGCCACAGCGGATCTTCAGGCCGATATCCACAACGAGGTCCGGGAATTCCTCGATATCGGCCGTACCGCGGTACCGCGCGCCGAATGCGGGCCCGGCGCCATGCCCGAGCCCGGTCTGCAGGGTGATGTTCCGGCGGCCGATCGCGACAGCGGCCGGAGCACCCAGGGCTACCGCTGCAATATGTCGATGGTCGGCCGATTCGCCGGCCGCGGCGCGGGTATCACCTCCACGAGTTTCGAGCACTGCGCCTATATGGGGACCTTCTTCCCCGGCAACCTGCTGCACCAGAACGGCGGGGTACAGGTCCTCGATGTCTCCGATCCCGCGCATCCGCGCCCTACCGTGACCCTGAACGAACCGGCCATGGTCGCCGGTACCTGGGAGAGCCTGAAGGTGAACGCCCGGCGCGAACTGCTGGTGGGCACCGGGGTCCCGATGCTGGTCGGCGCCGGGTATCTCTCGGTCTACGATATTTCCGATTGCGCGCATCCGCGGTTGCTGAATCCCGGCCCGGGAACGAACCTCGGTATGCCGCTGCCGATCACCACCCACGAGGGCGGGTTCTCACCCGACGGCAACACCTACTGGGCCTCCGGGATCACGCCCGGTTTCCTCAGCGCGGTCGATCTCACCGATCCCGCCCACCCGCGGGTCGTCTGGCAGGGACTCACCGGTATCACCGCCCACGGTTTCGGGGTGAGTCCGGACGGTAACCGGCTGTATCTGTCGGCACTCAGCGGAGTCACGGTTCTCGATATCAGCGCGGTGCAGCGGCGCGACCCCGATCCGCAGGTACATCACCTCGGACGGATGTTCTGGTCCGACGGCTGGGCCACGCAGCACAGCATCCCGGTCACCTACGACGGCAAGCCCCATATCTACACCGTCGACGAGGGCGGTTCCGGTGGCGTGAAACTGATCGACGTCTCCGATGACGCCGACCCCCGGATCGTCGCGAAGGTGAAACTCGAGATCGACCTGCCGCAACATCTGGACAGCAGTATCGCCTCGTCCATGGGTGGTTCGATCTTCGCCTACGATTCCCACTACTGCGCCGCCGACCGGCCCGCGAACCCCACCGCACTGGCCTGCGGCTGGATATCGTCCGGGATCCGGGTATTCGATATCCGCGATCCGCAGGCGATCCGGGAGATCGCCTACTTCAACCCTCCGGCGCGCACCGGACGCAATCTCGAACTGGTCAACTCACCGCATGCGCTGGCCTCGCTGCTCGGTATTCCGGCCATGACGGCACCCAGTGCGGCCCGCGCGGTACTCGAGGGGCAATTCGACCCCTCGCAGGCGCTCTCGTCGCGGACCGGCGCACTCGCCTTCGGCGATGTCTCGACCGACTGGTGCATGTCACCGCCGGAATGGCGGGGAAACGATCTCTACGTCACCTGTTCCGACAACGGATTCATGGTGTTGCACGTCGACGAATCGGTGTACACACCGCCGGCCGATCAGCAGTCGGTGGTGGGTTCCTGACCGGCACCACCGGGAGTATCCCGTTCCGGCGCTCGAAACAGCGGAGCCCGGACGCACTCGGCGCCCGGGCTCCGCATCGGCCGGTCAGCGACTCACAGCGGCGGGAATCCCGCCGAGCCGGTGGCCACCCAGTTCCAGAAATCCCCCACCCGCATCACGATCAGCGCGGCGATATCGAGCACGGTACTACCCATGAAGCATTCCTCACATCGGCTTGCAGATACGGCGGCCCAGAATAGGACCCCCGGCCCGTCGAGACAACCGGGCCCCGCCCACGGTGTCACGACTGCGATATCCGAGGCTAATCGTGAGTGGGCAGTCGCGGCCACTGACGGCCACTATGGGCCAATGTCGCGGGGTCCGTGGTGAGCAGAGTGCCGGATTCGCCCGATTCGGGCACCGGGGTCGCCGCGGCGACACTGCGCACCTCGAGCTCGGCCACCCCCACCAGCACCACCAGGCCCACGACGACCAGTGCGACCGTGGTCAGCAGCGGGGTGAGCAGTTCGACGGGGGCGACGCCCTCGGGTAGCCCGTGGTGTTCACCGTGGTGCGCGCTCATGGACGCCATACCGGTGTAGTGCATACCGCAGACCGCGACACCCATGATCAGCGCCGCGCCGACGGTATTGCCCCAGCCTTGGACGTGCAACATGAACCACAGCGCGGCGGTAGCGGCGACCACCGCGATCGCGATCGACAGCAGCACCAGGCCGGTGCTGTACTCCATATCGACGCCGGTGCTCATCGCGGCCATACCCAGATAATGCATGGCCACCACACCGAGTCCGGTGATGGCTCCGCCGAGGGGTAGTGCGATCGCCTCCCGGTTCCCCCGGACGACGATGATCAGCCCGATCAGGACCACCACAATCGCAATCACCGCGCTGAGCAGGGTCATCGGCATGTTGTACCGGATACTCGTACCGTCGATGGTGAAGCCGAGCATCGCGGTGAAATGCATCACCCAGATCCCGGCTCCGCCCAGCGCGATCGCGGCCGCGATCAGCCAGCCGTAGGCCGGGCTCGCGGTGCGGGCGCGCACGGCGCAGCGCAGGCCGAGCACCGAGCCGATGAATGACATCACATAGGCAAGGACAGGAGTCACCCAGCCGTTGCTGAAGTGCTCGAGATGTAGCACGTCTCTCTACTCCGCTTGTATTAGTCGATTTCCGAACCGCGGCCGCGCAGGCAGAAGTTCGATGCACCCGAAGCCGGGTACAAAGTAAAAATTTCACCTCAGGTGGGTATGCCGCCGCTACTTGATGTCACAACTGGGCTACCCGGACCGGACCGGTGATCAGCCCAGCAGATAGGCCGGGGTGGCCGGGGGGACGACGTTGTAGACGAAGTTCTGCCGCAACTGGTGGTACGGCTCGTCCTCGGCGAAGAAGTTCCGACGCATATGCGCCAGCTCCTCGGCCCGGTAGTCGGCCAGCGGCTTGACCGCTTCGTCCGCTTCCCGCCGGCGTTTCTTCGCCGTCAGGCGGCCTTCCAGCTCCGGCGAATCGGCGAGCAGCGCCGCCTCCTGACGCACCCATTCGCGGAATTCGGCGGTACTGCCCGAGCCGACCCGGTCCACCAGGCCGATCGCCGCGGCCGCGCCGGCGCCGACGGGCAGTGTCTCCCTCGTCAACCGCGCGGCCTCGGTCGACCCCACCCGACGCGGCAGCGAATACGTCCAGTACTCCGAGCCGTACAGGCCCATGAGCCGGTAGTGCGGATTCAGTACGACCGATTCGCGGCACCACACCTCGTCGGCGGCCAGTGCGAGCATCACCCCGCCCGCCGCCGCGTTCCCGGCGAGCGCCGAGATCACCAGTTTGTCCGTCGTGGTGAGGATCGCCTCCACCAGATCGTTCATCGCGGTGATATTGCGCCATGACTCCTCGGCCGGATTCTCGGCCGCCTCGATGACATTGAGATGGATTCCGTTGGAGAAGAAGTCGCGGGCGGGGCCGAGCACCAGCGCCCGGACGGGCCGGGCGCAGGCCTGCCGGTAGGCCACCAGCAGACGCCGGCACTGCCCGGTACTCATGGCGCCGCCGGGGAAAGCGAATTCGAGGTAGCCGACGGAGCCCTGTTCGTAGTAGCACAACTCAGACCACGTATCGCGGACCGCCGCCTCGGCCGGGGTGACCGGTACCTTGGGGATGTCCGAGGGCAGATCGGCCCCGAGCGCATCGACCGCGGGACGTTTGAAAGTTGCCGGTCCGCCCGGTCGCCGACGCCGTCGCAGCTGCGGCAGCCACACCGCGCCGTCGACAGTGGCGCGGCAGATAGCACCGTCGCGCGTGGCGACAACGGCACCCGGGGTGCCACGCAACCTGTCCTCGTTGTGACCGCCGTGGATGAAGTACTCGCGGCCGTACAGTTCGTCGAGTACCCCTGGCTGCGAATCGGCAGCGCGCAATTTACGCAGGATCGAGGCGGTGTCCTCACTGCCCCAGTCGATCCGGCGGTACTGCTGGGAGTGGTAGGGCCGCAGCTGCCCGCGCACATCGGGACGGCTGTAATCCAATGGTTCGGGCTCGAATTCGCCACTCGCGAAACGGTCGACGGCCAGCAGCACCGCGGTCACAGCGGCATCGGAGACCTCGTTGCGGTACAACTCGCTCTTCCCGCAGGCGGCCACCGGGAACCGCACCGATGCCCAGATGGGCCCCGCGTCCATTTCCGCGACGGCCTGCAGGACCGTCACACCCCACTCCCGGGCGCCGGTGCTGATCGCCCAGTCGAGCGAGGAGGGTCCGCGATCCCCTTTCGGGCCGGGATGCACGATCAGGACGGTATGCGTGGTCCAGATATCTTCCGGGATGGCCGTGGTCAGCATCGGCGCCACGATGAGGTCGGGCCGGAAATGCCCCACCCGCGCTCGCAGCAGATCGTCACCGAGCGCCAGCTCGACCCCCACCTCGTGCCCGCGACCGCGTAATTCGGTATGCACGCGCTGGGTGAGACTGTTGAATGCGCTGGCGACGAGCAGGACGCGCAAGGTTTTCCTCCATCGGGTGAGATCTGTCGGATCCCAACGTATTGCTTCGATTCCCGACAAAGCTAATCCCCCGGCGCGGTATCCGCAGTGCGGAGTGATCCCGGCAACATTTCACAGCGCAGCGTATCCGTCCGCCGCTCAATACATTCCGCACTCTCACGGCCGATCCAGTGCTCGCAGCCGGGCGGCGGGGTCCGGCCCTCCGCCCATGCCGGCGCGCAGCAATACCGCTCGGAACGATCTCGCGGCCTTCCCGCTGCACCGGGCACTGTGGCCTGTTTTCCGCGGCCATATCGTGAAAACGACGCCGCCCACCCGCCACGCCCGGACGAGGGGGGCTGGGGCGAAAAAAATCTGGCTACCAAACAAGATAAAACACACCCGCCCAACGACCTCGCGGGCGGCGGGGCACGAGA
>NZ_JARWOV010000235.1 GCF_029868855.1 Nocardia carnea
GGGACCCCGGGGGCCGGTTAGGGCTCGCCCTACTTACAAAACCCGACCCCGCCGTGGGGGGTAGCGGGGTTGGAGGGGGGGTGGTTGAGCAAGGGCCCCCCCCCCCCCAACAATGGGGCCCCCCCCCCCCGGGCGGCGCCCCCCCCCGGGGCGCGGGGGGGGCGCCGCCACCCCCCCCCCCCCCCCCCCGGGGGGGGGCGGGGGGGGGGGGGCGCCGGCCCGGATCGATCAGCTGCTGTGGTCGTCGAGGATTCGGAATACGGATGAGGTCCCACTGATGGGGACACGGTCGCTGCCGGGTTTCACGGCGTCGCCGAAGTATCGGATCCGGTAGCTCCCCGGCTCCGCGTCGGCCGGACTGTGCCAGCCGATGGTGATCTGTGAGCTCGAGGCCGGGCCGGGCGTCCATTCGAAGGTGGTGGACCAGTCACCGTCGTCGGCGATCGTGCGCCAGCGCTCCCCGTCGTGCCGCTGCACCATGAGATAGGTGAGGCCGCGATGCAGGTCGTGGTTGGGGTGTGCGCCGGCGAATTCGACGCTCACCCGTTCTCCGGCGTGATACTCCGAGGCAGGTTCGGTGATCACGTCGCCGAAGTTCTTTCCAACCGGCGGGAAGTCCGGTGGCGGCTCGGTTTTCGCGGACTGCCACAGCTCCGACAGATCGGGTGCCGCGGCCGCGGAGGGTACGGTGCTTTCGTCGTTCAGCGCGGTCGCGAGCTGCGCCGCGATCTGCTGTAGGGCCGGCAGCTGCCACCGGCCGAACAACGTGCTCGCACCTTCATAGCGCTGTGCAGCGTACTCCTCGGGGGTTGTGACGTAGTGGAAATAGGCGTTGCTGTACCCGGCGATCAGGACATTGGCCAGTTCGACGTCGAGGGCGGCGGCTACCGTGCGCCGCAACCGCAGGCCGGCGGCGATCGTCACCTCACCCGGGATCCCGAGTAGATACAGTTCCGCGATCCGGAAGAGCTGAACCGGGACGATCTCCTGGACGTATGGCTTGGACCGGTTGAGCAGTCCGGCCGGAGCGACGATCGCCTTGGGCGCCTGAGCATCACGCAGGGTGGGCGCGAACCGGTACGCCAGCCGGGACAGGAAATCCCAGCCCGGATTGCGGCCTTCCTGAAAGGTCTTCCAGTGTGTCGGCCCGTCGTATCCCGCACCGGCGAAGGCGGCCGCGCCCCCGGCAGGTCTGCCGGTGCGGTGCTCGCGACCGTCTCCGGTGAACTCCGCGGATACGGTCACCGCGGAAAGATCGACATGGACGAAGCGGAAATCGATACTGCCGGCCATTCGCGGCACGTACCCCGCGGCGAGTTTCGCCGCGGCCTCGTACTGACGCAGACCGATGATCCGGGTGTTCTCGCACTCGTCGGCGGTAGGGCCGTGACCGGGCCTGCCGTCCAGGTTGGGCGACATATCGCCGGCGTTGGTCTGGGCGAAGGCCGCCACGAAATCGGGGTCGGGATCCGCCAGATAGTTCACGCCCTCGACCACGCGCTCCCAGTGATAGGCCGCGTACCCCTTGTTGTCGCCGCTGATCAGCGTGTTCCGGTTGGTCATCGAGGTGCCGTGGGTGGCGAACCAGTTCACGGCGCCGACCGGTTCCCCCTCGCGGTCGATGCGCAGCAGGGTCGTCTGCGGGTCGATGGCATCCGGGAAGAAATCCTTGTCCTCCGGCGGATTCAGGTCGAATGCCGCACGGGAGCGATTGACGCTGGCCTCGTGCAGCTCGCCGTGGATCAGGCGCAGGGTGGCCGGTGCGATGTCCTCGTGCGCCCGCTCGACCGCTTCCACGATGCCGTCGACGATCGCCGCGAACGTCCGGTGCCGGAAACCGCCCGAGCCGTTGTACAACCGGTGATGCGAATATCCGCCGGGTCCGCAGTGGGTGTGGGTTGCGGTGATCATCACGTTGGACTCGGTGTAGGTGTCGCCGAAACGCTGCGCCAGGCGGCGCAGCACCTCCTGGGTGATGCTGGAGAAGATCAGCGGCAGTTCGGTGACGACCAGCAGTACCCGCCGGTCGACGAGCGGGTCCGCGAAGACGAAAGCGCGGGCGCGCAACCGGAGATGTATCCCGGTGGTCTTCTGCTCGGCTCTGCCGTAGCCGAGCATGCCGGCCTCGGCCGGTTCTCCCGTGATGTCGGCAATGGCACGCCCGACCAGATGGCGGTCGGACGAATAGTTCGTTTCCGGCATCGACCTCTACTTCTGCCCTGTGGGAATCGGTCCGCGGCGGCGGCCCGGATTCATTGCACAGACAAACTAGCAAGGACTACGCCGGGATTGCCTTGCGCGACCGAGAGGTTCGCCGTGCGGCGTCACCGCAACCGGGCGGACTGCCCGGCAGCGGCGAAACCCAGCTCCAGCCGCACCGGCAGTTCGCCGACGTCCAGAGCCCGGCGCAGTCGCGGGACTGCTTCGTCGTGAATCCGCGCGCGCAGCCGGGAAATATCGGCGCCGGGCTCAGCGGTGACCACCAAGTGGAGTTCGGGGGTCGCGCGGGGACCCGCCAGCCACGCGCCGGCCCCGCGCACCTCACCGTAGGACTCGATATCGGCGGCCACCGCGGTAGCCGCCGTGCGCGACGACAACACCGTCCGGCCGGCCGAACCGTCGGCCGCCAGCTGCCACGACACCGGTCTCGGCATCCGGAAGAGCTGCGCCACCAGCCAGCGCAGGCAGAGCAGGCCCAGCACCGTGGCGCCCGTGATCACGAGCCAGAACACCCAGTCCGGTGGCGCTGCGGTCCCCGGAACCAGGGGTGTGTCCGTATCCGTCCACTCCAGCCATCCGGAGTAGCCGGCGAGAGCGAGTGCGCCCGCGGCCAGCAGCGCGACCCCGAGTAGCGCGAGCAGTGTTCGATTCAGTCTGGCCGGGCGATTCGCGTAGGTCATCCGGACTCTCCGTTCCACGTTCCGTAGTCGAAAAGCTGAGGGCCCACCGGTTTCGCGGCCCGGCCGTCCGCTGTTCGCCCCGGGCTCTGCGGTACTTGTGGCCGGCTCCTCACGAAGCTGCCGGGGCGATATCGGTGGCCCGCCGGCCGCCGGATATCTTCTCGGGGCCCTTCACCCGCACCTGCACCCGCCGTACCGGCCGCCCGAGCTCCCGGATCCGGTTGCTCAGCACGGCACAGACCTCGTCCGCCATCTCCGTATGCCCGCGATGGAGGTCGGTATCGACGACAGCCCGGACCGTTTCGCGCCGGAGAACGATCCGCGCCGAGTTCACCCCGTCCACTGTCGTCGCAGCGCCGCGCAGCAGTGCCCGAAGCTCGCCGGTGGGCACACCGGCATCCATATCGTCACCGGTGCGCAACGGCAGCACCCTGGGCCGGCCGGGCAGTACCGCCGCCGCCAGCAGCAGCGCGCCGGCGGCGAGCAGTGCGAGAGCGACCACCAGAACGGGCCACTCGTTCCAGGTGGTCGCGTGCAGTTCGCGCGCGACAGTGTCGTAGGAGAGAAATTCGGGCGCACCGGCCCAGCGCTGCGCCAGCGAGACGATCACCGCGACGCACACCGCCGCCACCACCAGCGCGACCAGGACGGCGGGCAGCGTACGCCGCGATCTGCGGATCACCGCACTCTCCCGGCCGGCGCCGCTTCGGTGGCCAGTTCGGTCACGACGATATCGACCCGGGAGATATCGAGCCCGGTCAGCTCCTCGGTGCGCCGCAGCAGATGGTCACGGCAGGCGTCGGTGACCCGGCCCACCGGTTCCGGATAGTGCACCGGCAGCCGGATATCGAGTGCGGCCCGGTCCCCGGAGATATCGGCGTCGACCCGGACCGGCTCGGCGACACCGGCGACCTCGCGGGCGGCCCGCGCGGCGATCCGGCGCACCGCGCGGCCGCTGACCGTGGTCACACCCGGTAGATCGGCACTCACCGCGGTCACCGCCGGCTCCTGTTCTGCTGCGCCGACCGCAGCACCGCGCTCAGGTCGAGTTCACCGTCGAGCCATCGGCCGGCCAGCAGTCCGGCGGCCGCGAACACCAGCACGATCAGGAATGCGCCGAAACCGCCGAAGGCGGCGGCGAAACCGAGCGCGAGACCGACCGCCAGGCCTATCGATGTGGCGTTCACCGTGTACTCCTCTCCGCTGCGGCGGCCCGGCTCATTGCACCCGGCCGGTCTCGGTATCGTCCTGGTCGTCGTCACCGGGGACGAAGACGTCGTTGACGTTGATATTCACCTCGACGACCTCGAGTCCGGTCATCTGCTCGACCGCGGTGATCACATTGCGCCGCACCAGGCGGGCGACCTCGGCGATCGCGACCCCGTATTCCACGACGATCTGCAGATCGACGGCGGCCTGGGTTTCGCCCACCTCCACCGAGACACCTTGACCGGTACTGGCCGAGGCGCCGGGGATGCGTTCCCGCAACGCGCCGAGCGCCCGGGCGGTGCCGCCGCCGAGATCGTGCACACCGCGGACCTCACGTGCCGCCAGGCCGGCCACCTTCTCCACCACCACATCGGCGATGGTGGTGGTGCCCTGGTCGGTCACCAGCGGGTTGGTTCTCCGCGCCGTTGTTCCGGGCGAGTTGTCGGCGCCGCGACCGCCGGTGTCGGTGGTGCTGCCCCCGGTGGTCTTCGCATTGGTCGGAGCGGTCATTTCTCCTCCTGATCTCCTGGTTATTCACGGATCTCGCTTGTCGGACACCGGAAACGGGCGAATGTCACGCTCCGGTGCCGAGTTGATCGGCTCCTTCCCCGGCGACCGCCGCTGTATCGAGTTCGGTGACCACGAGCCGTAGCTCGGCCTGTTCCCATCGGGTGCCGCCCAGTACCGGGCGAATGGCCGCCCCGGCCCGTTCCAGCAGCGGAGGCAGCGGCAGGGCATCGGATACCAGGCGCACCTCGACCACCTCCGCGCCGAGGTCGACGGCGTAATTTCGGGTATCCCACGGCCAGGACGCCGTATCGCCCAGAAGCGGCGCGGCCGGCCGCAGGCCGGGCACGCTCTCCAGCGCGCCGAGTATCCGGTCGATGATCTGTTCGCCGGTCATCACAGCTCCGGTTCGATATCGAGGATGTGCACACAGACCGCGTCCACGCGCCGGCCGGTGTGCTCGCCCACTTCGCGCGCCACCTGTTCCTGCACCGCGTGGCCGACCTCGGCGGCCGATCCGTTCACCCGCACGGCGATATCGACGTGCACGATCAGTCCGGCGTCGGTAACCCGGACGCGCACCCCTTCGGTGGGCGCCGGATCGGCATCGGTCCAGCGTTGCCTGCCCGCGCGGGTGAGTACGGCCAGCAGGCCGCGCACTCCCGGTTCCAGTCGCGCGACGCCCGGTGTGGCGGCAGCGGCGCGGGCGGCGACCGCGGCGATCACCGGAGGCGTCACCACCATCGAGATCTTGTCGCCGGTCATTTCCGTTCCTCCGATCCGTTCGGTCCGGCCGCGGAGGTCTCCTCGTAGAAATCGCCCACGTGGATATCGAGTCTGCGCAGCGTCGTTCCGATCCGTTCGGGCAGCGCCGCGGCGACCCTGGCGCGCACGTCCGGCAGCACCTCGGCCAGCGTTGCCGGTCCGAACCGCACCGCGATCGTCAACTCCACATCCAGCGGGCCCCGGACACCGTCCTCGGGCGGGGCCTGCCGCACCCGGCAATTCCGGGCCCGGACTCCGGGTACGGAATCGGCCGCGTAGCGCACGATCGCCGCTACCGCCTGCTCGCTCACCTCGATATCACCGGGATGCGGCGTCGGCAGTTCCAGCATGTTTCCCCTCCGTGCGTCGGCGCGTACCGCCGACATGATGCGGCCGAGCAGGTCCGGTGGGGGTTCGTCGGGTTCGTCGATCAGCTCCCGGGTCGCGGCCCGCAGCGCCAGCAGGCTTTCGCGTGCGGCGCGGCAGTGCGGGCAGGAAGCTTCGTGCGCGTCGGCGGCCGCGGCTTCCTCCTCGTCGAGCCGTTGCCACACCCCCTCCAGCTCCCGCCCGCACGGCAGGAGATAGTTGCGCTCGGTTGTCTCGTTCACCGCCATGGCTTCATCACCTCGGACAATTGGGCTCGCGCCCGCGCGATACGTCCGCGAACCGCGGTACTACTGACCCCGATGATCGACGCGATCTCGTCGTAGGCGAGTCCGTCCACTTCTCGCAGGAGCCAGCATGCGCGTTGTTCGGGGGTCAGTTCCTGTAGCGCGGCGTTCAGGGCCGCGAGTTGCGTGTTCACCTGTACCGCGTGCTCGGGTTGGGTGTCCGCGCGCGCCGATTCGGTGGATTCGGGGTCGAGCTCGGCGTGTGGCCGCCGGGTGCGAATCACGTTCAGGCAGCGGTTGGTGGTCATCCGGTACATCCAGCCGACGAACGCGCTGTCGTCGGTGAGCTGATACAGGCGCCGCCATGCCTTCAGGAAAACCTCCTGGACCACGTCCTCGGCCTCGCCACGATCGGCCAGCATCTTCGAAGCCAGCCGGAACATCCGGCCCTGATAGCGCACCACCAGGACCTCGTAGGCGCGGACGTCACCGTCCCGTGCCCGGCTCACCAGGGTGGCGTCGTCGGGGCCTGCCTGCGGTGCCGATTCGATCGTGGTCATCTCACCTCCTCCACCGCTCACCGGTAGGACACCGCGGCCGGGAGAACGTCACGCCGATTTGCCGAAGAATTTCGGGGCAGGGCCGGGAACAGGCCGGACACATCGTGTGACCGTTGTCACCCGGTGCGCCTCGTGCGGTTCACCGTGCGACCGGGTCGTTATGACCGTGTGCCTCTCACGGAACGGAACGACACGAAAGGTTGTGCCTATGGATCGCCGTAGTGTCCCGAATGCCGAACGTTCGGTACCCCGGACCGTCCGGATCGCCGGGATGGAGTGGGTGACCGCACTGCTGGCCCTGGCCATGTGCCTGCTGTTCGCCGCGGGAATCGCCATGCTGACGCATTCGCTGGTGGCCACGGTCGCCGCCACGGCCGGTATCGGCGTGGGGCTGGCAGCGGTGTCGAGGATCCTGCGGACGGGGCGATAGCGGTACCGCCGCTGTGGACGGACAAGCTCGGAGCCATCGTCACTCCTCGCGTCGGTGGAAACGGCACGGCCCGGTGTGGACGGGCGCACCGAACGCTACGGTCCGGGATGGCGTGGGTCTTCACACGTTCCGGATGAGAACTCCGGCCGTTGTCGTCGGCAGTGTGGGTCGCGCGGCACCCTGCGCCGGGCCGGCTCTCGGTGCGGTGTTCTACCGTCGAGTACGCGTTATCGGCCGTCACGGCATCGGACCGGTCGATGCGAAGGTGCTCGCCGACCCGGCCAGGAGGATGTTTCTGATGCGAACCGATATCGACCCGGACGAGGTGGGGTACCGCGGCTTCTACAAGGTCCTGACCAGTGTGGTCGTACCCCGGCCGATCGCGTGGGTATCGACCCGGTCCGCCGCGGGCGTGGACAATCTCGCTCCGCATTCCTTCTTCACGGTCTCGTGCGTTACCCCACCCATGGTGCAGTTCACCTCGGTGGGCCGGAAGGATTCGCTGCGCAATGTGCTCGAGACCGGTGAGTTCGTCGTCTGCCTGGCCACCGAGCCGATGTTCGAGCGAGTCAATGCCACAGGTACGGATTTCCCCGCCGAGCTGTCGGAGTTCACCGAGGTGGGACTGACGCCGGAGCCCAGCACGACAGTGGCGCCGCCGCGGGTCGCGGAATCACCTGTCGCGCTGGAGTGCCGGCTCGAGCAGACTCTCGAGCTCGGCGATTCCACGGTGGTGATCGGCCGGGTCCGGCACGCGGCCATCGATACCGCCGTGCTGCACACCGACGCCCGCGGCAACAATCTGCCCGCGATCGAGCGACTGCGCCCGCTCGCCCGGCTGGGCAGGAACGAATGGTCGACGATCGGCGAGGTACTCGAGATCGCCCGTATTCCGCACGACAAGTGGCCGGGTGAGTTCCGCCGGGAGGGTGCGGACCGAGGCACACCGGCACCGTCCGAGCTGTCGGCCGAGGGACACCGGGACGCGCGGCGGTCCGGAGCCGGGGAGATCACACGGGCAGCCTCCGGGATCGAGATCCCGGAGGCTTGATCGCCCGATTGATCGGCAGCGCGCCGGGGGAGCCGGGGAGGTGGTGCGGTCAGACCCGCTCGGCCGCCGGCCGGATCGAGGAGGGGTGGGCGGTGAGGGGCTGGATTTCGATCGTCATATAGGGGAACAGCGGGAGGTTCCACAGGATTTCGTGGAGCTCGTCGGGGGAGTCGACGGCGAAGATGCTGATATTGCTGTACTGGCCGACGATGCGCCAGATGTGCACCCATTTGCCGGCGTGCTGTAGTTCCTGGGAGTACTTCTTCTCGCGGGCGATGGTGTCGGTGCGTACCGCCTCGTCGAGGTCGCGGGGGATGTCGACATCCATGCGGACGTGGTAGAGGTGCATATCCTTGTTTCCTAGTTCCGGGTCCACCGTTGGACGGCGTCCACGTTCAGTTCCACTCCGAGTCCCGGGCCGGTGGGCAGGTGTAGTCGGCCGTCGGCGTAGTGCAGCGGTTCCTGCAGTAGTTCTGCACTGAACAACAGCGGGCCGAAGAGTTCGGTGCCGAAGTCGATTCCGGGCTCGGCGCAGGCGAAGTGGAGGGAGGCGGCCGTGCCGATCGGGCCCTCGATGGAGGTGGCGCCGTGGCAGGCCAGGCCGGCCGCGCGGGCGACGGCCACCACTTCGCGGCTGCGGCGCAGGCCACCGCATTTGGTGGTTTTCACCGCGAGGACATCGGCGGCGCCCCGGCGGGCGATCTCCAGCGCGTCGTGCGGGGTGTGCACGCTTTCGTCGGCCATCACCGGGATCGGCAGCAGGGCGTTCAGTTCCGCCAGGACTTCCAATTGCTCACCGGGGGTGGGTTGTTCGATCAGCTCGACCCCGCCGTCGGCCAATTCGGGGAGGTGGCGCAGCGCGGTGAGCCGGTCCCAGCGGGCGTTGATGTCCACCCGCACGCCGGCCTGCCCGGCGAGTCGGTCCGGACACCATCGCCGCGGAGAACAAGGGCGGCAACCTCGCCGTGGCGCAGCTCGCCGAAACCCTCGGCGGCGGCGTTCTGCTCGCCTTAGTTGCCGCGGTGGCCTTCGTGACCATTCTGGCGGCCCTGTCCGGGCTGGTCATCGCCACCTCCGGTGCCATCGCCCACGACCTCTACGGCCAGGTGCTACGCGACGGGAAGGTGTCCTCGGCTGCCCAGCACCGCGCGGCCCGTATCGCCACCGTCGCCACCTGTCTGGTCGGTGTGGCGATCGCCTTCGCCGCGCAGCGTCAGAACGTCGCCTTCCTGGCCTCGCTCGGGATGTCGATCGCCGCCTGCGCGAACCTGCCCGCTCTCCTGCTGACGCTGTACTGGCGCCGGATGACCGCCCGGGCGGTGATCTCCGGCATCGTCACCGGTCTCGTCCTGTCGATTGCGGTGATCCTGCTCAGTCCGGTGGTCCAGGGGCCGGATTCGCTGCTTCCGTTCTCCAACCCGGCACTGGCCGTGGCCCCGATCTCCTTCGCGGTGTCGGTTCTCGTGGCCTTCGCGACGACTCCCAAGGGAGCCGATGCGTCGGCCGCCGGTGCGGTGTTCCGGTCACTGCGCACTCGCGCCCTGATCGGCCGGGCGACGGAACCGGAGGAGCCGGTCGCCGTGCCGTCCTGACGGGACTGCGGAAATTCGTTGCCGGCCCCCCTGGATGAGGGGGTGGCCGGCAACTTTCGTGTGGGCGCAGTGGCCGGCTGCCTGAGTGCCGGGGTGGCTCAGGTGTGCGGTGCCGTCGCCCGGACGCCGGCCAATACCACGGCGACGATCCGCTCCGCGTCCGTGCGAGTGAACGCGCGCATACCCCGGTCGACGATGAGGTGCACCGGGCCGGAGAGCATCTCGCCGAGAAATGAGCTGTCCACCGGAGGCAGCTCGCCCCGGTCGACAGCGGTGTCGATACGTCGCCGCAGGGTGGCCACCCGCTGGTCCAGGACTTTGGTGAGCGCTTCGACGGAAGAGTTCTGGCGGGCGGGCTGGACGGCCTGGGCGAGCGTCCGGCCGAACGGCGTTTCCAGGCCGCCCGCGAGCGCCAGCAGGAAGTCCGCCAGGTCCCGGTCGATATCGCCGGTATCGGCGACCGAGGCGAGATCCTCGGCGTAACGCAGCAGCGCTTCGGCCACCAGGTCTTCGCGGTCGGGCCAGTTGCGGTAGACGCTGGTCTTGTTCACCCCGGCGAGCTCCGCGACCTCCTCGTACCGGAAGCCCGCGATACCGTCGCGCGCCACGAGCTCGGCGGTGGCGGCGAGTATCTGCGCCCGGACTCGCGCGTTGCGGCCACCGGGGCGCCGTGCGGACGGCCGGTCGGCGGTCTGTTCGGCCATTGCCCACCTCCTGTTCTCTGCTCGGATGCCGATTGTCGCCAGGTGCGGCGTTGCGGTGCAAGCGGATGATCGCTAGTCTAAAAGCAACAGATTGTTTCTTTTATGGATTGCGGTGGGAAGCGACCCGCCGAACTGGCTTTGGACCCGCCCCCTGCTCACCCGCGACCGGGCGAGCCCCGGTCGATCCGATCGCGACCCACCTCAGCGAACTTGGAGCGCACACGTGAACATCCTCGTCTCCGGAGCCGGTATCGCCGGACTCGCCTGCGCACTCGAGCTCGGCACCCGCGGGCACGACGTCACGGTCGTCGAGTACGCCCCCGAGCTCCGGCTCACCGGTACACCCATCGATATCCGCGGCGATGCGATCGACGCCGTGTACCGGATGGGACTGTTGGCGCGGATCCGTGCACAACGGATCCGGATGTCGGAGTGCACCCAGTTCGTCGACAGCCGGGGCGAGCCGGTCGCCCGGATCCCGATGGCGGAGATCAGCGACTCCGGCGACGATATCGAGCTTCTCCGTGCGGATCTGGTCGGTATCCTCGCCGATGCGTTACCGGATACCGTCGCGATCCGGTTCGGGGATTCGGTCGAAACGCTCGCCGCCGCGGACGACGGCGTCGACGTGGGTTTCGGATCGGGCCGCACCGGGCGATACGACCTGGTGATCGGCGCCGACGGCCAGCATTCCGCGGTACGCAGGCTGGTGTTCGGGCCCGGCGAGAACTACCTCCGCCATCTCGGCGTGTACTTCGCCCTCGCCGATCTCCCCGGCGAGGCCGGAGGTGCGGGTGCCAACTCGATCTACAACGTCCCCGGCCGGATGGCGGGCGTGTTCCGGTACCAGGGTAAGGCTGTGGCGAACTTCCAGTTCCGCTCGGAGCCGATCGACTACGACCATCACGACCCGGACGCGCCGAAGAAGATCCTGCTCGACGCCTTCGCCGGCTACCGGTCGTGGCGGATCCCGGAGCTGCTCGACGCGGCCCGTGCCGATCCCGCTTTCTATTTCACGTCCGCGAGCCAGATCCACCTTCCGTCCTGGCACCGCGGTCGCGTCGTCCTCGTCGGCGACGCCGGGTACAGTCCGGCCTATCTGTCCGGCCGGGGCACTTCACTCGCGCTCACCGGTGCCCACTTCCTCGCCGAAGAACTCGAACGGTGCGGTGATCACGCCGCTGCCTTTGTGCAATACGAAGCCCGGCAGCGCCCCTACGTCACATTCGCGCAGGGCCGCGCCGCCGGCGGTCGTGACCGAATGTTGCCGCCCACCTGGGCGGCCATCGCCGCCCGGAACAAGGCGCTGCGAGCCGCCGCTGCCGGCGCAGACTGAACCCGGCGCAATGCGACCCGCCGCCGGACCTGTACGCCGATCCAGCCCACGACCCGCGCCGCCGCAAAAGGCACGGATCGCCGGGTTCTCCCTCCCCACGCGCTGAGAGATGAATAGTGACAGACACACTGGACAATCCCGTCCTCGGCGGCCGCGAGCACCGCTGGAGCAAGCGGCTGGTCCTCTGGGCGGCCGTGCTCACCCTCGCCAACGTCCTGGCCGATGTGGCCGTCGGTTCGCCGATGATGGTCCTGCCCCAGTTGCTGGATCATTTCGACACCGGCCAGACCGCGTGGTTGAACGCGAGCGCGATGCTCGCCGGGGCGATATGGTCGCCGCTGCTCGCGAAGAGCTCCGATATCTTCGGCACGCGCCGGGTCCTCACCGGCACGCTGCTCCTCGCCTGTGCGGGAGCGTTGATCTGCCTTGTGGCCCCCAATATCTGGATATTCCTGCTGGGCCGCTTCCTGCAGGGCGCCGCATTCGCCGCGGTCTTCCTCACGGTGGCGCTCACGCGACAGATCTGCACTCCACGGGTGGCGATGGCCGTGGTCGGGCTCGTGACATCCGGGTCGTCGGTCGTCGGAATCATCGAACCGTTCCTGATGCAGCCGGTTATCGATACATTCGGCTACCGGAGCGTATTCGTCACCGCGGCGCTGCTTGCCGCGGTCGCGGCGCTCAGCGTGCGAACTTTCCTTCCGGAATCGCCGGTGCGCGGCACCGGCCGGGTCGACGTGGCCGGCGCGCTGCTGCTCGGCGGCGGCCTCGGCGCAATCCTCGCCTACATCAGCCTCGGGCGAGACCTCGGCTGGCTGTCCGTGGGCATGATCGCGCTGGTGGCCGCCGGTGCCGCCGCGTTGGCGGGCTGGGCGCATCTCGCGCTGCGCGTCGACGAACCGCTCATCGACCTCCGGGCGCTCAGCCGCCCGATCCTGCTGACGCTGCTCGCCGTGGTGCTGGCGGCGGGATCGTTCCGGAGCATGCTGCAACTGACGAGCCTGATCGCCCAGGTGCCGCCGGATCTGGGCCTCGGCTACGGATTGGGCGATGGTGAGGCGGTCGCGGTGCTGCTCGCCACCCCGAATCTCGGCATCGTGATCGGCGGTATCGGCGCCGGATGGCTGGCGGGGCGGTTCGGTCCCGCACTGCCCCTCTTCGGCGGCATCGCCATCGGTGCACTGGCGACCTTCGCGATGCTGGCGGGCGTATCCGTGCTCCCCTTGGCGATAGCCTGCGGAGCCGTGGTCGGAATGGCCGCCGGTGCGATCGGCGCCTCCGGCTACAACCTGGCGACCGGTATCGCCACGCCCGAGCGGCACGGCACCTTCGCCGGACTGATTTCGGTCGTGATGGCACTCGGCTCGGTCGTGTTCAACTTCGCCGGTGGCGCGGTGCTCGAGGCGACCCGAATTCCCGGGACCGGCGCCGACGGTGCCCCGGTGAGCACGGCGACGGGTGTGTATCTCTACATCGTGATGGCGGGCGTGCTCTTCGTCCTGGCCGCGGTGCCCGCGATCATGTTGGTACGCAACCGGACTGCCGCACCGGTACCGGAATCCCCCATACAGAGCAGTCCCCGGTAGTCTCCATCGGAACCTGAACCTCAGTCGTCGCTGACTGTTCCGGTTTCCGACTGGCTTGCCGGGGGCCTGGCCGGACTCGGAGGAATGTCACCGCGATTCTCCGGACGTCTCCGTCGAATCCGTCACACTCTTCGTTGTTCCGGTGTATCTCCAGTCTCCTCCGGATCGGCCGCCAGTCAAGGCCTAGCCGCAGGTAGTCGCAATATTCTGCGCGGACGAGGGTCGTGGGCTTCCGGGAGTTGTCAGCGCAGGGCCGCGGTGACAGCGCTGTACATGGTGGTTTTGACGGCGGTCAGTGTTCCGGGGTTCTTGCCGAGGAGGGGAGTGAGCCGGTCGACGGCGGTGGTGAGGACCTCGGCTTCGGCGGCGGTGGCATCGACGAGGCCGGCGGCCAGGGCCTCCGGGCCGCCGAAACGGTGGCCGGTGGTCATGGCGGTGACTGCGGCCTGGGGTCCGAGCTTGGCCTGGATCAGGGCGGCCATGCCAGGAGTGAAGGGGATGTTGATATCGACTTCGGGGAAGCAGTAGTAGCCGCGGTCGGCGCGCATCACGCGGTAGTCGTGGGCGATGGCCAGCATCGCGCCGGCGCCGAAGGTGTGGCCGTTCACCGCGGCGATGGTGGGCAGCGGGAAGGTGAGGATTCGGGCGAACAGCCCCTGGACGCGGGCGACGTACCATTCGGCGCGGTCGCCGTTGGCCATCAGCCAGTCCAGGTCCAGGCCGTTGGAGTAGAACTTCCCGCTGCCGGTGGTGATCAGGCCCTGGGCGTCCCGCTCGACGGTGTCGAGGTGGGTGTCGACGGTATCGAGCCAGTCCGGCGAGAAGCGATTCTCGTCGTCGCCGAGGGTCAGTACGGCGATCTTGTCCTGGAAGGTCAGGTTCGCGGTCATGGAGTTGCCTTTCACTTCGGTGTGGTCGGGGTGGTGCCGCCGCGGGGAGGAGGCGGCGGGGGAACTGCCAGTACCGCGCGGACAGCGGCCGCGAGGCGTTGACGGAGTGCGGAATCGGGGTGTCGCCGCCCGCGCAGCAGAAGTGCGGTGGGCAGTTCCACCACGCAGTCGCGGATGACCGTGACGGCTTCGCGGTCGGTGCGGTCGAATACTGCGTCCGCCAATGCGGTGAACAGTTCGGCAAGGGTCTGATCGAGCCGGTGCATTTCCCCGGCGAGATCGTCGCCGATCTCGCCGGAACCGAGCAGTTCCCGCCGGGACACGGTCAGCAGGAAGCGGCCCGAGGTGGGGTGCCGCAGCAGGAATTCGGCCGGGGTATCGGCAGCCGCGACGACTGCCTCGACGGCCTGCTCGGACCCGGACCCGGCAGCCAGTGCGTGGTCTACCGCAGCCCGCTGCAGGTCGAGAAACCGGTGTGCGGCCCGCGACCAGACCCGGCCCATCAACCCGGCACGAGAGCCGAATGCGTGATAGATCGCCCCGTTGGACACCGAGGTGGCCGCCGAGAGCGCCCGGACGGTGACCGCGGCGGGACCGGAGTCCACGGCCATCCGCTCGGCGGTATCCAGCAGGTGCTCGAGGTCGTGTGTTCGAGGGCGGGGCATGACCGCAGCATAACAGAGCAAATGCTCTGTTATATCGGGCGCCGGATACCGGGTGGTTCCTGCGTCGGGTACGCTGACAGCAACGCCTGCGCATGACGTAAGGGGCTGGGGCATCCCGGGCCTGCACCGCGCAGATCTTGCGACTCGACTTCCGCTGTAGCGCATTCGGCGCCCGATGAACCGAGGCGGCACGTCCGGCGAACTCGCCGGCCTTTCGTGCGCAAGCCGCTCGCGCACTCGGTCACCCGCCCGCGAAGTCATCCCCCGCAGTAACGTGCCCGCCCCGCAGTCGGGGCCGGCGGATCCGCCACCCGCTGCTGTGGCTGTCCGTCATCTCGGTCGCCCACGGCAGACGGTTACTGCCGAAACTTCCCATTTCATGCACCACGGCACGACGTGGCCACCGACCTTGCTGCGCGGAATCGCCGAAACATAAGCACCACAAAGACTTTACGAACCACCGAGAGATAGGAGACAACAATGACGTGGTCGATACCCCAGGTCACCACCGGCGCCGAGCGCTACATGCTCGAGCATATGCTCGAGCGAAATCGGGTGGAATTGATCAATGCTGTGCGCGGTCTGTCCGAGGAACAGGCCCGCCGCCGTCTGGTCGCGTCGCTCACCACGCCGATCGCGTTGGTGAAACACGCCGCGGTCGCCGAGCGGATCTGGTTCCAGCATGTGCTGGCCGGCGTGCCGGAGAGCGAATGTGGCGGCGGCACAACAGGTGGCGACCCCAGTTTCGTGGTCGGCGACGACGAAACCCTGGCCGAGGTGATCGCCGAATTCGAGCGCGCCAGTGCGTGCTCCCGGATGGCCGCCGCCGACTTCGAGCTGGACGATATCAAGACACACCCGCACCTCGGTGACGTCAGCCTGCGGTTCATCTATCTGCTCCTGAGCGAGGACTTCGCGCGGCATGCCGGTCACGCCGACATCCTCCGAGAGCAGATCATGCATTCCAGGTCGCCGGTCGACACCGAACGGGCGACCTGATCGACTGCGCGCTGCCCGTAGGGTTGCCGACCGCCCTGCCGTCACCGCTCCTGGCCGGGAGCCCGGTGTCTATTCCGGCATCAGGTCCTTGCGCGGGTCGACGCCGAAATGCTCCGCCAGCGCGGTGATCGAGGCATGTGCGCCCTGAATGCTCACCGACAGAACGAACGGTTCGTCGTCCACTTGCAGGACATCGCCCGACAGGCGCTGCCACAGCGGGTTGGCTTCGAAGGAGGCCTGCTGGGCTCGGCTGGAGTCGCCCTCGTCGCCCGGCGGGGTGTAGGCCGAAACCATGACGATGCCCGCGTCCGCCTTCAGAATCTGCTCCGTCGACAGCGGGGTGAAGATGGTCTCCGTGGTGTCGGGTGCGCCCGCGGGGCGGGGGATCCCCATATCTGTCATGATCTCGCCGATGAACGAGTTGCTGGAGTACAGCCGGGCGGTGTCCTCACCGGCGAAGCGGACGAGCGAGTAGGTGATATCGGGCTTGCGGGCCCGGATCTGCTCACCCACCGCGGCCGCGCGCTCCTCGTAGGAGGTGATCAGCTCTTCGGCCCGGCCCTTACGGCCCAGTGCCTCGCCGAGCAGGACGATGTTCTGTTTCCAGGTCGGGCCGGTGGACTCGGAGAACACGGTCGGTGCGATCTTGGTCAGCTGGTCGTAGAGCGCCTCGTGGCGCACCTTGGCCGAAACGATGAGATCAGGTTCGAGCTCGAGGATCTTCTCCAGGTTCGGCTCGGCCGTCGTACCGACATTGACGGAATCGGCAACCGCCGCGTCGATATCGCCCAGGTAGTCCGGGAACGGATTGCCCGGATCCGCCCGGTACTGGACATAGCCGACGAGGGGAGCGCCGAGCAGCAGCGCGGCGTCGGCGTAGCTGGGGTCCAGTGCGACGACCCTCTCCGGCGGGCTGTCGATGGTCGTGACGCCCATCGCATGTTCTACCGAGATCGGGGAGCCGCTCCCGGCCGGTGCGCCCGGATCCGTCTCGCCGGAGCCGCTACAGCCGCCCGCGAACACCAGGCCGCATGCCATGAGAGAGATCAGTGATCGCCGCGCGATCGATCGAGTGGACGTTCCTCTCATGAGGTGACCTTTCATCCGGGCCGGGCTGTAGGAAGTAGCCGAATAAGGATAGGCTGCCCAACGTAGAGCTGACCTTAGCAAGGAGTACCGAGATGTCGACACCGCATCCGCGAGCGCACCGGTGCTGAACGGCACCACCTCGGATCCGCCGGACTCCTCGAACATCGCTTCGCTCACGCCGGGAAACCGCCTCCGCTCCGCACGTTCACCGCTGGTCATGGTCGCCGTACCGATCGCCGCCGTCCTGGCGGCGATCCTGCTCAGCGTCTGCGTCGGCAGCAGTCCGTCGAGTGTGGCCGAGGCATGGCATGCGATCTTCACCCCCACCGGTACCGATATGGACGTGACAATCCGCGAACTCCGCTGGCCCCGCACGCTCATCGGTATCGCCGCCGGAGCATGTCTGGGTGTCGCCGGAATCCTGACCCAGGGGCATACGCGCAACGCTGTCGCCGAACCGGGACTGCTCGGCATCAATCAAGGCGCGGCGCTCGCGATCGTCGCCGCGACCTTCCTGTTCGGCAGTCTTCCCGTGCACGCCGAGGCCGGCCTGGCCTTCGCCGGCGCACTGGCGGCCAGCGTGGTGGTCTTCGCGGTCGGCACCGCCGCCCGGCACGGGGCGACACCGGTCACCCTGGTGTTGTCCGGTGCGGCCGTCGCCGCGCTCTGCGGAGGCCTGGTCACCGGTCTCGCCCTGCTGGACAGTGCGTCCCTGGACACCCTGCGTTTCTGGCAGGTCGGTTCGCTGGCCGCGCGCCCGCATACGATCGAGGCGATGTGGCCGTTCGTCGCCGCCGGACTGCTGCTGGCCGTGCTGAACATCGGTGCGCTCAATACGCTGGCGCTCGGCGAGGATACGGCCCGGTCGCTCGGGACCTCGGTACCGCTCGCCCGGTGTACCGGTATCGCCGCGATCACCCTGCTCGCCGGGGCCGCCGTCACCATGGCCGGACCGATCGCCTTCGCCGGACTGCTGGTGCCGCATATCGCCAGGGCGCTCGTGGGCGCCGACTACCGTCGTTCGGTACCCGCGGCGGCCGCGTTCGGTATCGTCCTGGTGCTCTCGGCCGATACCGTGGGCCGGGTCATCGCGCGGCCGGGCGAACTGTCGGTCGGGGTCGTGCTCGCGGTGATCGGTGCGCCGTTCTTCGTGCTCCTCGCCCGCCGCCGCCGGTTGGTGACGATATGAGCGCCGCGGCCGGGAACCTGCTCGCTCCCACGCGTGTGGTGCGTTGGGGGCCGGTATCCGTGCGCATCGCACCGCGCGCGCTGTCGGTGGGTGTATCGCTGTTCCTGCTCGTCCTGGTGGCCGCGGCGGTCCATGTGGCCAACGGCGGGTCCGCGTTACCCCTCGACGAGGTGGTCCGGGCGCTGCTCGGCGACGATTCGAACACCCGGGTTCATCTCGCCGTCACCGAGTTCCGGGCACCCCGCACCGTCGGCGCGATCATCGCGGGCGGTTGCCTGGCCATGGCGGGAGCGATAACCCAGACCGTCGCCCGCAACCCCCTCGCCAGTCCCGACATCCTCGGCGTCACGGCGGGTGCGTCGCTCGGCGCCGTCTCCGTGCTGGTGCTGGCCGGTGGCGGGGCGGCAGGTTTGAGCGGTATCGCCGGGGAGGCCGGATTACCGGTTGCCGCGTTCACCGGGGGCGTCCTGGCCGGGGTGGTGGTGTACCTGTCCGCCTGGTCCGGGACGCTCGACAGCTACCGCCTGGTGCTCGTCGGCCTCGGCGTCAACGGGCTGGCCGTGAGCCTGACGACCTGGCTGCTGACGCTCGGCGATGTCACCAACGCGGCCCAGGCACTGACCTGGATGTCCGGCTCCCTCAACGGTAGAGACTGGCTGCTGGTGCGGCCGATGGGCCTGCTGGCCCTCGCCCTGCTGGCGGGTGCGCTGCTGCTGGGGTCGCGGCTGGTGCTGCTCACCATGGACGACGATGTGGCGATCGGACTCGGCGTGCGGATCGGCGGCCTCCGGCTGTACGCGCTGATACTCGCGACGCTGCTGGCTTCCACCGGTGTCGTCGTCGCCGGCCCGCTCGTATTCGTCGCCCTGGCGAGCCCACAGATCGCGCGTCTGCTCACCGGGGCGGCCGTCCCGCCGCTTTTCCTGTCCGGTCTGGTGGGCATGGTGTTCGTACTGGTCGCCGATACCGTCGCCGCGAACGCGCTGGCGGTATCGCTGCCGGTGGGGGTGGCCACCGCGGTGCTGGGCGGGCCGTATCTCATTTTTCTCGTCCTGCGGAACCAGAGGAGGCTCACGTGAGCAGTCCGGCCACGGAATCCGTACTACGCACGGAGAACCTGACCCTCGGTTACGGCGGTGCCGACGTGGTCACCGATATGACCTTCGACGTCCCGACGGGATCGGTGACCTCGATCATCGGTCCCAACGGCTGCGGGAAATCGACCCTGCTGCGCGGCCTCGGCCGGCTCATCGCGCCGCGCTCCGGTCGGGTCCTGCTCGACGGCTCGCCCATCGACAGCCAACCCACCCGCCAGGTCGCCCGCCGTATCAGTATCCTGCCCCAATCGCCTGCTGCCCCACCCGGTCTCACCGTCGCCGACCTCGTTTCCCGCGGCCGGCACCCTCGGCAACGGTGGTACGAACAGTTCTCCGTCCTCGACGAGAAAACGCTCCGGCACGCCCTGACCAGCACCGGCATCCTCGACCTGGCCGGTTCCAGACTCGAAGAACTTTCCGGCGGGCAACGCCAGCGCGCCTGGATATCCATGACCCTCGCCCAGGAAACCGGCATCATGCTCCTCGACGAGCCGACGACCTACTTGGATCTGGCGCACCAGGTGGAACTGCTGGAACTGATCGTGCGCATGAACCGCGAACACGATCGGACCGTCGTCATGGTCCTTCACGATATCTCGCTGGCCGCCCGCTACAGCGATCACCTCGTGGCGATGAAGTCCGGCGCCATCGTGACCCAGGGACCGCCCGAACATGTTGTGCGCCCGGAGGTACTGCACGACGTATTCGGGCTCACCGCCGAGGTGATCACCGAACCCACCCACGGTCGTCCGCATGTCATTCCGCTGGGCTCGGTGCCGACGGGAACGTGACTCCGACACAACAATCCCTCACTGATGTGTCGCGGTCGGCACCCGTCCTCGGGTTCGACTCGGGGGCACGTCATATGCCGCTCGGGCGAATACCGGACGTGTGTGTTGGAACACGGTGCGGACCTTCGTGCTGTGCAGCATGTCGAATGGGCAGTACGCTGAAGGCGTTATACGGAGCCGTATAATCAGAGGAGGTCGGTATGGCACTCCCACCGGGGCAACGCGCCGTCGATGGATTCCCGCGCTTCGGCACACATCTGCATCATCCGCCGCCGCCGGTCCCCGACAACCCGGTGATCGAGCTCGCCGGGGCCCTCACCGAGCCGCGCACCGTGCCGGTGGCCGACCTCGCCACCTTGCCCAGACGGGAGATCGAAGCCGATTTCCACTGCGTCGCGGGCTGGTCGGCGACGGGGCTGCGATGGGAAGGCGTTCCGTTCGAGACGTTCTATCGAACGCAGGTCGAGCCGCTGCTCGAATCCGGCACGCGGATAAGTCATATCGTCTTCGAAGGCCTCGACGGCTACCGGTCCGTTGTATCGCTCGACGACGTCGTGGCCGAGGATGTGCTCATCGCGGACCGCCTCGCCGGACGTCCGCTCGACAGCGATCACGGCACCCCGGTGCGGCTCGTCAGCCCCGGCCAGTATGGCTACGTCAACACAAAACATCTGTGCCGCATCGAATTCCACACCGCCGAGCCGCCCGTTCCCGATCGCTGGTCACCGCTCGCATCACACCCGCGGGCACGGGTGTGGCACGAAGAACGCCACCGTTACCTCCCCGGCCGTCTCGTGCGTCCCGTTTACCGGGCGCTGATCGCGCCGATCCGCGCGCTGAGCGCCCGCGGCAGTCACACCCGTCCGCGCTGACCGCGCACCGGTCTCGGACGGTCCGGCTCAGCGCCCCGCTTGCCATCGGCCGGAGGAATCGGCAAGGTGGCCCATCGTGCGGCGTCGGTTTCCTCATGGCCGGGCGAGCACGGTCAAGCGGAGGGTGTTGTAGTGCTGACGGCGGAGTTGCCCGGGGCGGTCGAGATTTCGGAGGAAGCGCCGCAGCGCCGTAGCCGGTCGTGGCCGGCTCCGCTTGCGGCTGTTCTGGGCGGTGCCGTGCTGCTGGGATGGCGCGCGAGTGAGTACGGCAGCTGGATCGTCGACGATGCGGGCATCACTTTCGCGTATGCGCGCAGTGCCGCCGAGGGGTTCGGTCCGGTGTTGCAGCCCGGCGCCGAACCGGTGGAAGGGTTCTCCAACCCGACCTGGCTTTTCGTGCTGATGGTGGGCAAATGGTGTGGTCTTTTCGACCGCGGTGCCATTTTCGGTATCCCCGATTACGCCTTCTATCCGAAGGCGGTCGCGCTGATCTGCTGTATGGGGATCCTCGCCGCGTGCTACGCCGCCGCCCGCCGGGTATCACGGTGGCCCGCATCGGCGACCCTTGCGACAGGCGCGGTCCTGGCCGCGATCCCTTCCTTCGTGATCTGGTGCTTTTCCGGCCTGGAGAACGCGCTGTTCGCACTGACGGTGTGCGTTCTGGCCGTGCATCTTTTTCTGGCGGTGCTCGACGACAGATTGTGGACACCGGCGGTGGCGGTGACGGCCGGTGCGCTGGCCGCGTTCGCCGCGTCGACTCGTCCCGACGGCCTGATCTACCTGGCCGCCTACCCGCTGATTTCGGTGGTCCTGGTGCGGCGCGCGACCTGGCCCGCCGCGCTCCGGTGCGGACTGTATTCCGGACTCGCGTTCGCGATTCCCTTCGGGACCTATCTGCTGTGGCGGATCGTCGAGTTCGGCAGGTTTGTTCCGAATACCGCAGTCGCCAAACACCAGTCGCTGCCCTCCGTATACGACCTGACCAGAGTGGGGGAGCTGGTGCGCTACGTGGGTGTTCCCGCGGTGCCGGCGGCCGTTGTAGTGGGCGGACTCGCGCTGTGGCCGCCGAGCAAATGGCGCAGCGGTGCTGTCGCGCTGCTGGTGCCGCTGGTGCTGGCGGTGGTCGCCTACTGTGTCCTGGAACCGGATTGGATGGCGCAATTCCGCTTCGCCACCCCGGTGTGGGCGCTCGGTGCGGTCGTTCTCGTGCTTTCCGTCGGGCAGTTGGCGGCGCGGCTGCGTAAACACGGGCGGGCTCTCGTCGCGCTGGGACTGATCGGTGCGGCGATCCCCTCCGGTTGTGCGTTCGCCGAACAATCCGCGGCATACAGCGCCGACGAGGATGTGCCCGTGTGCTGGATCGCCCTGCGGTTCGGCCGCCTTTTCAACGGCTACGCGGATATCCTCCGTATCCAGAACGGCACCCTGCTCACCCCCGATATGGGCGGAAGTGCGCTGACA
>NZ_JARWOV010000236.1 GCF_029868855.1 Nocardia carnea
GGCTTCGACTGTGCGGGCGCCGTCACCGGCCGGCCGGGGGAGTGGGTCGGTCGGCCGGACTAGAGCCAGGGGTCCAGAGTGGTGGTGGTGAGGGAATCGTGCAGGTGGGCGCGCCAGGGGGGCGGGGGGCGCGTCGGGCCCGGCGGGCCTCCCCGCGGGGGGGGCTCCATATACGCCCACGGGGTGGCTGTGGCCTGCGGTGGTAACGGCGAGGCCACATCGGACCATGTAATGATGGAAGACTGCGAGTGCCGCAGCGGTCGGTCGTGCCCTCATGCGCGGTACCACCGCCGCGTCCGGGCGGCGTATCCGCAGCCCGTGGGCGCACGGCGTGCAGCAAGGAAACGGCAGGTGAGGTAGGTAGATGGGTTCTGTTGTCGGTGACCAGAGCAGCCATCTCCAGGAAGTGATGCGAGGATGACCCGAACGGCACGCACTAGGCCCACCCGCGCCCGGCGCCCCCGTTTCACCAGCCTGCCCCAGCTCATGGCCACGGCCGTGGAAACCAACCCGACCGGTATCGCCGTCCGGTATGCCGACGCCACCGATACCCTCGGCCAACTCACCTACGCGGAACTGGACGAACGCTCCAACCGGCTGGCCCGGTTGCTCATCGCGCGCGGGATAGGCCCGGAGGATCTGGTCGCGATCGGGATCCCGCGGTCGATCGATTCGGTGGTCGCGGTATGGGCGGTGGCGAAAACCGGCGCCGGTTACGTGCCGGTGGATGTGAACCACCCCACGGACCGCATCACCCATATGGTGACCGATTCCGGTGTCGTGTTCGGGCTGTCGGTGGCGGAATCGGTGGCCGGGCTTCCGCAGCAGGTGGAGTGGCTGGCGGTCGACAGCCCGGATACCGCCGCCGCACTCGCGCAGTATCCGGCCGAACCGGTGTCCTTCGACGAACGGCTGCGGCCGCTGCGCGCCGAACACCCGGCCTATGTCATCTACACCTCGGGGTCGACCGGTACGCCGAAGGGCGTCGTGGTCACCCAGGCGGGACTGGCCGGTTTCTGCGCCGAAGAGTGCGAACGGTTCCTGGTGGACGCCACCGCCGGGCTGCTGCATTTCGCCTCGCCGTCCTTCGATATCTCGGTCAACGAAATGCTGATCGCCCTCGGCGCCGCGGCGACCCTGGTGGTGGTCGCGCCCACCGTGTACGGCGGTGACGAGCTGGCCGGACTGCTACGGCGTGAACGGGTGACCCATATCATCCTCACCCCGTCCGCCCTGTCGTCGATCGATCCGGCGGGTCTGGACGATGTGCGCGTGGTGGTCGTCGGCGGCGAGGCGTGCCCGCCGGAACTGGTGCGGCGGTGGGCCGGAACCCTGGTGGACGGCCATCCGCGCAAATTCTTCAACGGGTACGGACCTACCGAGACCACGATCCTGGTCAATATCAGCGAACCGTTGAAACCGGGCGAACCGGTCGATATCGGCGCGCCGGTCCGCAATGCCACCGAATATGTACTCGACGAACAGCTGCGGCCACTGCCCACCGGAGTCACGGGCGAACTCTATGTCGCCGGTATCCAACTGGCGCGCGGATATCACAACCGCCCGGCCCTGACCGCCGAGCGTTTCGTGGCCAACCCGTTCGACGACGGCGGCACCCGGCTCTACCGCACCGGCGACCTGGTGCGCTGGCGGGCAGATGGCTCGATGGACTACTTGGGCCGCAACGATTTCCAGGTCAAGATCCGCGGTTTCCGCATCGAACTGGGCGAGATCGACGCGGTGCTGGCCGGGCACGAATCGGTGAATTTCGCGGTCACCGTCGGATACGAGCCCCCCAGCGGCGCCACCGTATTGGCCGCCTATGTGCACCCCGTCGACGGGGCGGTGATCGATATCGAGGAATTGCTGGCCCTGGCCGAGAGCCGACTGCCCGCGTACATGGTTCCGGCCAGTATCACGGTGCTGGACAAGATCCCGCTGACGCCCATCGGAAAGCTGGATCGCCGGGCACTGCCCGAACCGCAGCTGCGCACCACCGAGTATCGCGAGCCGGAGACCTGGCTGGAGAAGCAGGTCGCCGCCGTATTCACCGAATTGCTGCATCCCGCCGACCCGGTCGGCGCCGATGACAACTTCTTCGACCTCGGCGGTAATTCGCTGATCGCGACCCAGGTGGTGGCCCGGCTGGGTGCCGTGGTGGACGCGCGGATCCCGGCCCGGATCATTTTCGAGGCCTCGACCGTGGCCCGCTTCGCGGAACGGCTCGCCGAGCTCAGCGGTGCCGGTTACGAGCGCCGGGCGCTCACCGCCGGGCCGCGCCCGGAACGCGTGCCGCTGTCGATGGCCCAGCAGCGGATGTGGTTCCTGAACCGGTTCGACGAGCAATCCGCCGCCTACAGCATTCCGATCGCGGTGCGGCTGTCGGGTGCGTTGAATGTGGCCGCCTTGCGCGCGGCGATCGGCGATCTGGTCGATAGGCACGAGGTGCTGCGGACCTACTACCCGGAGACCGACTCCGGCCCGGTGCAGGTGGTGCTCCCAGCCGGCCGGCGGGTTGTCGAATTGGAAACCCGGATCGTGCCGCCGGATGCTGTCGAAACCGCGCTGATCGAATTGCTGACGCTACCGTTCGATGTCACCGCGGAAGTGCCCTTACGTGTGGTGCTTTTCGAAATCGACGGTGCCGCAGACGAATACATCCTCGCTGTGGTGGTGCACCATATCTCCGGCGACGGCGCCTCGACGGGGCCGCTGACCCGCGACCTGATGACCGCCTATGCCGCCCGCGCCGCGGGTGTGGAGCCGGGCTGGCAGCCGCTGGCCGTGCAGTACGCCGATTTCAGTATCTGGCAGCGTGAACTACTCGGCGACGAATCCGATCCGGACTCGCTGGCGCATAAGCAGATCGAATACTGGCGGACATCGCTGGCCGGACTGCCGGATCAGCTCGACCTGCCGATGGACCGCCCGCGGCCGGCCGTGCAGTCGTTCGCGGGCGGCCGGATCGATATCCACGTCGACGCCGAGACCCACGCGGCGCTGCTGGATATCGCGCGGCGCGCGAACGCGACCGTTTTCATGGTGATCCATTCCGCATTCGCCGTGCTGCTGTCGCGGCTGTCCGGCACCGACGATATCGCGGTCGGCACGCCGCTCGCCGGGCGAGGCGAGGAAGCGCTCGAGGAACTGATCGGCATGTTCGTGAACACCGTGGTGTTCCGGACACAGCTGGATCAGGGTGAGAGCTTCACCGATCTGCTCGTTCGCCAGCGCGAAATCGACGTCACCGCGCTGGCCCATGCCGATATCCCGTTCGAACGTCTGGTGGAGGTACTGAACCCGGTTCGTTCGACGGCGCGGCACCCGTTGTTCCAGGTGGGTCTGTCGTTCCAGAACCTGGCGCAGACGAGCCTGGAGCTGCCCGGCCTGGCGGTCTCCGGGGTGGAATTCGATGCCGAACTGTCGCAATTCGATCTGAATCTGGTCATCGGCGACCGGTACGACGAGTCGGGTACTCCGGTCGGGCTGGGCGGTGTCCTGACCTACGCGACCGCGTTGTTCGACCGCGCGACGGTGCAAGGTTTCGCCGACCGGTTCGTCCGGTTGCTGGGTGAGATCGTGGCGGACCCCTCGGTGCCGGTGGGTGATCTGGAGATCCTGGCGCCGGTCGAGCGTGCCGCGATTCTGGCGGAGCGGAACGCGACCGAGCATGTGGTCTCGGAGCGGTTGTTGCTGGACGGGTTCGAGCGGGCGGTTGCCGCGCATCCGGATCGGGTGGCGGTGTCGTTCGAGGGGACGAGTCTGTCCTATGGCGAGTTCGCGGGTCGGGTGAACCGTCTGGCGCGGTACTTGATTGCGCAGGGGGTGGGTCCGGAGTCGTTGGTCGGTTTGCTTGCTTCGCGGTCGCTGGACCTCGTTGTCGGTATGTATGCGGTGGTGGCGGCGGGTGGTGCGTATGTGCCGTTGGATCCGTCGCATGCGGCCGAGCGGATCGGTTACATCTTGGATACCGCGGGGCCGGTGTGCCTGCTGTCGACCACTGCTGATGCCGGGTCGGTCGGCGTCGAGCCCGCAGACGTTGCGCGCACGGGCAGCTTCGGCGCCGGCCGTGACGTTGCTCTCGACAGTGACAGTGTGGGTGTGCTTGCGGGTGTGCCG
>NZ_JARWOV010000237.1 GCF_029868855.1 Nocardia carnea
CATGGGCCACGATATCGGGACGTAGTTCGTTCACGGCCGCAGCAACACCGAGCGACCACTTCGTCCGGTCGATCGGACCGAAATGGGTATCGGTGACGACGACGACTCGGGTGCCGTCCAGCCCCGGGCCGAGTCGCGGCACGGTGACGTCCACATGCTTTATCCGAGGAACTCGCATCGCCTCCCGATTACCCCAGACCAGGAGAGCTGCGGTGACGAAAACGACCGCTGCGGCCACCGACCGCGAGCGAACCGGGTCTTCTACGCCCACGAAGGCAAGTACGAGCCGCGCGATGGTGCCGATCACCGACCACACGAAGAGCACCCACACAATTCCCAGGATGGAGTCGCCGATCATGCCGGCCCAGTCGAGATGGCGGCGGCCGTGGCTCAATACCAGCGTCACGGGTAGAACTACGAGCGTTATCGCGAAGGCCGCTGTTCCCAGTACGACCACCGGTGCCGGCCACCGAGTCCCGGACATCACCAACGTCCACCACGGGACAGCGAAGAGAACCAGCAGCACGGCGACGATCGTCGTAATGATCGCAAATGCCCGCACGGGCCCGGATGAAGTACGCGAATCCGATCGGATCGCCGTATCCGGCGACGGAGTGCTCACCACCTCGATACTAATTCAGTTCCCCAGATGCTCAGTCGATGTCAGCGAAGTCGCTCCGCAAGCCGGGGCAGCAATGGCCGCTGGCCAGTGATCAGCTTGTCGTGCGCGGTTGTCAGATCGAACCATTCGACCCGATCGACCTCGGGGAAAGCGCGGTACTCGCCCGACCGCGGCGGCCATTCCATCTCGAATACCCCCGGCACCACCCGAGCCGGATCGAGCTCGCCCTCGACCGCCCACACCGTGACCTGCTTCTTGCTCCGCCCGCGGCCGTACCGCACCTCCCCCAGCGCGATCCACTCTCCGTCGGGCACCGGCATACCCAGCTCCTCGTCGAATTCGCGGGCCGCGGCGGCGCGTGCCTCCTCGGTCGCCGGCTCGTACTCACCCTTGGGCATCGACCACGCCCCCGAATCCTTACGCGCCCACAGCGGCCCGCCCATATGCCCCAGCAGCACGTGCACCTCCGGCTCACGACGAAACAGCAGAACTCCGGCGCTGTACTTCATGGCGTGAAGTCTGCCCGAATACCTCCCCGGAGAGCCGGTGACCCGGCGTGGGATCCGCCAGTTCCTCCATAGTCCCCGCTGCCAGCAACCGCCCCTCCTCGACAATCGCGATCAGGTCGGCGTAGCCGGTGCCGGTGAGCATCGCAATGTCGGTGACACCGGGCGAGGTCCCGGTGATCCGGATGTCGCGGCCGACGTAGTCCAGCCTCGCCGTGCTCGCCCACACCTACCTCTCCCATCACCGGCGCGATCTCCCCGAACGCACTGGCAACGAACTCCTCTCGCTCGCCCTCGGCGAGATCCTGCCGTCTTCTGGCACACATGATCACCCAAACAGCCATCCGGCAGCGGTCGACCTGGCGGCGTCGGCACCGATACCGAGCCAGAAAGCCCGGATACCGGTGGTCATCGGGGTGATGCCGGGGCCGGTCGTGGCCGGCCCCGCACACCGCCGATCCCCTGGCCCGAACAAGGTGCTGCTCGGATCAGGCGGTGGATGGTCGCCGACCGAGCAGCCTCGCACGGTACGTTCGGGGAATCCGTGTCGGCACGGAACCCCCGTGCACCGCACCGCCCTGACCCGTCACTCTTCTTCGGCGGACAATGCCGCGACCGGACAGCACGAAACTGCCGCGCGGGCGGCCTGTTCCAGGTGCGGCGGAACGTAGCCGTCCGAGTACAGGACGGGCTCGGCATTCTCATCGAGGTACAGCACGCCCTCGGAAGTGGCCGCGCACTGACCGTGCCCTTCACATCGCTGGCGATTGATATGGATTCGCATGATCGAACTCCTGTCCGGCAGTATCCGGCGCCCGGGCGCCGAGGTCACAGGTCCAAGGTGAGCAGGGGGGTTCTACTGCGCGAGACGCACACCATCATCTGCTCGCCCTGGGCGCGCTCTTCGTCGGTCAGGACAAAATCACGGTGGTCGGGTTCACCGCCCAATACCCGCGATTCGCAGCTGCCGCACATGCCCTCTTCACAGGAGGTGAGGACATCGACCCCGGCGTCACGCAGCACGTCGAGCAGACTGCGGTCACCCGGGACACGCAGGCGCAGTCCGCTCCTCGCCAGTTCTACCTCGAAATCCCGGTTCTCGGCGTTCTCCTGCGGCTTCGGTGAGAACCGCTCGACCCGTAAGGCGGCGTGCAGTCCTACGGTGGCACACGCGGTCTCCATCGCCGCCAGCAGCGGTCCGGGACCGCAGCAGTAGATCAATGCGCCTTTCGGTACGTCGCGCAGCGCACTCGAGATATCGAGTAGCCCGCATTCGTCCTGCGGCACCACCCGCACCTTTTCCCCGTATCTTCCGAGCTCGTCGAGGAAGGCCATGGACGCACGGCTGCGGCCGCCGTAGAGCAACCGCCAACTGCTGCCTGCCCGGTGCGCTTGCGCGATCATCGGCAGAATCGGGGTGATTCCGATGCCGCCGGCGACGAACAGGTAGCTCCCGGCAGGTTCGAGCGCGAAGTGATTGCGTGGGCGGGAGACCTCGAGCAGCGCACCTTCGCCGACCTCGTCGTGCAAAGCACGCGAACCACCACGACTTTCCGGTTCGCGCAGCACGGCGATCCGGTACTCCCCGGATTCCGCGGGATCCCCGCACAACGAATACTGCCGGACCAGCCCCGGTCCGCAGTGCACGTCCACGTGGGCTCCCGCAGACCACTCCTGGAGCCCACCGCCGGCGGGGTCACGGATCCGCAGCTCTACCACCCCCTCCGCGCACCGGCGTTTCGACGCGACGACAAGATGCTGTGACACTGCTATGCCTCTTCCGGAGTGAACGTCACGGGAAGCGCGACGATCGGCAGCAGCATCCCGGAGGTCATACCGGCCTCGACCACCGGTCCGGCGAGCTGCACGTCGGGCAGCCGAGTGAGCAGCACCTCCAACGCGATCCGCAGTTCGGCGCGCGCGAGATGTTGTCCCTGACAGCTGTGCAGGCCACCACCGAAGGCGACATGCGGATTGCGCTGCCGCCCGGGATCGAAGTGTTCCGGATCGGTGAAGACCTCCGGATCACGGTTGGCTGCCCCGAGATTGAGCATGACCCGTTCCCCGGCCGCCAGCGGGTGCCCCCCGATCAGCGTGTCGGTGGTGACTGTCCGAGCAAACAACTGCAACGGCGTGGTCAGGCGCAGGCTCTCCTCGATCACCCGGGCAATGGTTTTGCGGTCGCCGATCAGGTCGCGCACCCCGGGCTCGCCGAGCGCGTGGCGGAGCAGGCCGGCGATTCCGGCGGCGGTCGAATGGTGCCCGCCGAGAAGGTAGGCCGTGAGCACACCGGCCACTCCGCCGGCATCGAGAGCGACCCCGGCCACCGATCCGCGCGCCAGCTGACTGAGGTAGTCATCGCGCGGATGCTCCCGCCGCTCGGCCAACCGCTGCTCAGTGAAGGCCGCGAAGCGCGCTTGCTGGTCCGCGAACTCGGCGGTGCCCATGGATTCGAACATCGCCACGGCGAGTTCACGTACCTCGACTGCCTCGGCTTGGTCCAACCCGACCATTCGGCCGACCACGATCGCCGGCAACGGTTCGGCGAAGGAGCTGACGAGATCTGTCGCACCGGTCGCCGCGAACTGGTCGATCAGCAGATTGGCGATTTCGGCGATGGTCGGCTCCATCGCGCGCACCGCCGTGGGAGTCAGCGGCGCGCCCAGTACTTCCCGCCACATCGTATGCGCGGGTTCGTCGAACTCCAGTGCGGGGATCTTGGGCAGCCCGGTCTGCGGAATGGCGATGCCGTTCTCGCCGGAGGAAAAGCGATCCGAATCGGAGAGCGCATCACGGACGTCCTGGTACCGGTTGACGTAGGAGAACCCGCCGTAGAACTCGCTGTGCACCACAGGGCATCCACTGTCGCGCATACGGGCGAAGATTTCGCGCACTTCGCCGGCCGGAACCGAGGAGTCCTGATGGTCGTAGCCGGTGGTCGCCATGGCAGCGTCGTTGTCACGGTGGACGGTCATGTCACACTCCGTTCGAGGTGGTAACGCGAACACGGATAGCGGAGAAGGCGCGGATCACGTTGTTGAGCAATCGATTCGAGGACAGAACCTCGAATGCCGATACGCGTTTCGCCAGCGCCTCGAGTACTGCATGCGCCTCGATCCGGGCGAGGCCCTGTCCGGCGCAGCCGTGCACGCCGTAGCCGAATCCGACATGGTCGCCGGCACGGCGAGTGATGTCGAACTTGTCCGGGTCCTGCCATTTGCGCTCGTCTCGGTTGGCAGCCGCATAGAGGACGAGAACCCGTTCGGCCGGCCCGATCTCGACCCCGCCGATCGACGTGGGCCGGGTGGTCTGTCGGCAGAACCCGCGGATAGGCGTCTCGAGCCGGACGACCTCGTTGAACGCATTGGGGATCAGCTGCGGATCCCGCCGGACCATGTCCCATTGCTCCGGATGCCGGGCGAACAGGTAGATCGCACTGCCGACCGCGCTGATCGTGGTGTCCAGCGCAGGCCCGAGATAGTCCAGCAGCAGGGCGGGGCACTGCGCGGCCGGGATGCGGCCTTGCTCTGCCGCGGCCAGCACCCCGGCGCCGAGGCTTCCCTCGGCCAGCTCACCGGTGCTCGCCAACCGGGCGGCATAGTCGCCCAGCTGGGCAAGCGCGGGGAGGCTGCGCTGCGAGCGTTCATTGGGCGGCCCGATCGCGTTGAACACCGCACTGGCCCAGTCCAGCAGCTGCGCCCGCCCTTCCTGCGGAAGGCCGACGAAATCAGGTACTACGCTCAGCGGCAGTACTTGCGCGAGTTCGGTGACAGCGTCGAACTCGCCCCGCACGACCAGATCGTCGACCAGCCGCTCGGCCTGGTCGACGATCCCCTGCTTACGGCCGGCCAGTGCCCGCGGGGTCAGCGAACTCGCCACAATGGAGCGCAGCGTGTCATGCTCCGGCGCATCGCTGGCCAAGGTGGTGCCCTTGGTGATCTCGTTGACCGGTGCGGTCAACGAGACTCCGGCGGCGGAACTGAACGTCTCGGTGTCCTTGAGGACCTCGCGGACGTTGTCGTATCGCGCGACCACCCAGGTGTCGTGCGGGGTCAGGTAGACGGCAGGGCCGGCGTCCCGGATTCGCCGGTACGCCTCGTACGGCCGCAGCGTCAGCTCATCGGAGTAGATGTCGATATCGATCGACGGCGTCATCGACGTAGACACGTATTCACCTCGTTCTCCCGTGGACGAAACGATCCGATTGCCCGGTCACAACTCGAGCAGTTCACGGATGAGCTCGGTGACCTCTGCCGGGGCCTCGAGCGGCCAGAAGTGTCCGGTGTGGAGGTAGCGCACCTTGACGTCTTTCGCGTTCGGAAGGTATTCGCGAACGTTTTCGTAGTACTCCCGGGGCTGTGTCTTGCTGTCGTACCCCTGCATGATCATCACCGGGCACTGCCACGCCGCGAGAAGCCGCTCGCGCCGGTCGATCCACTCCTGCCGGAATGTCGACGAATTGAAGTATCGCGGCACCGCGCGGGAACAGTCCGGATAGGAGATTTCCTGGATCACCCGGCGCAGCTGATCCGGTGGAACCGGAATCGAGCTCAGCCAGGTGTAGGCCCAGGCAACGAACCGTCGTGGGTCGTCCATGATCCCGTTGCGGGGCGCCTCGGCGAAGAGCTCGCCCTGTGGCGCCAGAGCGGGGTGGAAATGGTAGAGGTGCTGTTCACCGCGACCGTAGCGCAGCACACGATCCGGGTGGTTCGCGGCGATGTAATCGCCCTGCATGGTGCCGCGGTCGTGGGTCACCATGGTGAACCGGTCGACTCCCATCGAATCGAGGACCCGCACAAGCTCTTCCGCGGCGGCCTCGTGCCGGTAATCACCGGGTTTCTTGTCCGACTGCCCGTATCCTTTGAGATCGATGGCAATGCACCGGTAATTCGAGGACAAAGCGGCCATCTGGTGGTGCCACTCATACCAGGAATCCGGGATTCCGTGCAGAAAGACGATAGCTTCACCGGCCCCGCATTCGGCCCAGTGATATCGCACGACTTCCTTGTCGCCGTCGACATCGGCGAAATGGTGCGTGAACACGACTCCGTCCAGGACCTCGGTTGCTCCCTCCTGATCCGGCTCTCGCGCAGCGACGTCTCCGAGCTCGGCGACCCGCTGGGCGATCAGTTCTTCGTCGGGAAGGAAATCTTCCAGTACCTTCGCCGCCCGCTCGGGAAGCTCCGAATACTGGAGGGAACTTTTCGGCATGACACTGTCCTCTCATAACACTGTGAAGGCGTTCGGAAAACACATTCGATTTCCGGCCTCACCGAAGTCCCGACCGCAGTCCCCGCGTCTCGGGATCCAAATGATGGTGTGACGGAGAGGACATTAGGTACGGCCATCGGCCGTAGTCAGCATGATGCGCGTATTGTCCGCACATCCTTTCGCGTTCTGTCCTCGTCCGGGCCGCGCACAGGTCGTGGTCCGGCGCCTCAGCTGCGGCGCAACGTCTCGGAAGGACGCCGACCGTACAACGCGAAGTACTTGTCGGCGAACCGTCCCACGTTGCTGAACCCCCAGCGTTTCGCGACCGAAGTCACGGTTACCCCATGCTGCGGACTGCCCGCGACCAGTTCCGCGTGCGCGCGGCGCAACCTGGTCTCGAGCAAATAGGCGTGCGGAGTGGTACCGAGTTCGGCACGAAAGCCGAGCTCCAGACTGCGCAGGCTCACTCCGACGGCATCGGCCAGCTCGGACGGGGTGATGGATTGAGACGCAGCGCCTTCGAGATATTCTCTGGCCCGATCGATCGTCCGCCGCGGACCGGCCGGCTCCGGCGCTGCCGAAGGGGGTTCGGCGAACTGCCCGGCCACCAGCAGACTGGTCATCGCCTGTTCACTCAACCGCCACAACAAACCCGCCGACAAGCTACGGGTGCCGACAACGCGCTGCTGGGATGCGAATTCGACGAGTGAGGCAACACCCAGCAGTCCGGCCAGCCCCGCGTGTCCGATCAGGTGCGGCTCGAACCTGCCGATAGCGACTGCCGCATATCCGGGGTCCACGCTGCACGCAAAGGCACGCAAGCTGGGGAGTCCTATTTTGAAACAATAGAACTGCAGGTCCGCGCTCCAGTCCAGGCGCATCGGCAGGCCCGGCGGAATGACGACCGCCGAACGATGCGCTTCGGCTACCGCGGCGAACTCCCCTTGCCGGACACCCATTGCCCCCCTTACCGGCACTACAACTCCCACAGACTCCCGCAGCGGCGCCCCGAGGACGGTCAACGGCGCACCGTAATGCATGTAGTACAGGGAGACACCCCCCAGGCAGATTCCGTTGATCCGGGCCTGGAAACCGGTTCCGGCCGCTTGTAACCGGTGCTCGGCGAGCAGTTGCGCACCGACGGTTTCGGCTTCCCGCACCGATTGTGTACGCAACAACTGAGTTTCGGCGAAGGGCATCGCATCCGCGCACATGGTGAACTCCGTTGGTTGTCGCAGGCCTCGAGCAGGCCGGATGCGCTGATGCCGTGCCTGAGCGACTCCGCAGGAGTGACCACACCCGCAACAGTTGGCAGGGACCAGGACCAGGAATCTCAGCTAAGTAAGCATATTCAATATGCTAAATTCCCCTACCCTGCTGGTCAAGGACGAGAGGACCCCTCTCGGGCGATCACCTTCCCTCGGGATCGAACCGGTCACGCAACCGGCCGGCTCGTTCGATTATTTCGATTACCGTCGACACCACGTGGTGAACATCGGCAGTGTTCCCGACATCGGCCGTCACAGACACCGCTGCTTGCTACACCACTCACACCTGCGCGACAGTACTTCTCGCCGCCCGCCTCACCGACGACCCCACGAACACCGGCGGCACGGGACGCGGCCGGTGCGAGCATGTGGCCGCTCGCGGGCGCGGTACCGGCGAGGTGATCAGCCTCGGGTCGCCGCCCGCGACCACGCGGATCGTCACTATCCACTACGACAGCGACCCGGCCGCGCTCACCCAGATCCTGACCGTACTACCCGGTCTCGTGCACGTGCGGGCCGAGGCGGGTACGCCGGGACTGACCGATACGGTGCGTATGCTCGCCCGGGAACTCGCCTATCCGCAGCTCGCCACGCCTGCCGTACTGAAGAGCCTTGTCGACATCGTGCTCGTGCAGATGCTGCGCGCCTGGCTCGCGGTGAACCCCCCTGAGTGCTTCGGCACCTGGCTGGGTGCGCTTAACGACCCTGTCATAGGCAAGGCACTGCGGCATCTGCACGCGAATTCGGCCGTTCCCTGGACGACTTCGCTGCTCGCAGAAGCCAGCTCGATCTCCCGCGCGACCCTCGCCCGGCGGTTCCCGGCCGCGACGGGATACACCCCCGCGGTGTATCTGGCGAACTGGCGCATGGATCTGGCCGCCGTGCGGTTACGCGACAGCCATGACTCCCTCGAGACGATCGCCGAGGCGGTCGGCTACGGGTCGGTGCCGGCGTTCACCCGCGCCTTCACCCGGGCGCACGGACGCACGCCCGGCCGCTACCGCAGCGAGACGCGCAGCCACAGCGGTACGGCCTTCCGGTTGGAGACGCCCGCCCCGTCCAGCCTGACGATCGGTTAGTACCGGCACCGCCGTGGGGGACACCGCCTACCGGACCGATCCGGTAGGAGATCACAACGAGTTGTGCGCGTCGGGGCCGGCTTCTGGAACCCCACAGGGTTATCCACCCGATGTTGCTCGAGAAGCGCTGGAAATCGACGCGCACGACCGCGGCGGGCTCAGTACGCCGCGAGCGCAGTCGGCGGGATCACGGTACCGGTCGCTCGGCCGGCGCCGTCCAGCAGCCAGCCCATGCGTTTGGGCGTGCGGAGGTTGATCGCGCTGTCCCGGAGCCGAAGCCACGGCAGCTGCTCGCCGAGCTTCTGCTCGATGCGAAGCATGTCCTGCGGTGATCGGGTCCAGAAGGTCATGGCGAGGTTGGCGTCGCCGGTGGTCGAAACGCACATCCGCAACTCCGGCAAGGTGGTGAGCGCTGCCACGGTCCTGCGGTGGTCCGCCGGCTCGACACGCGCCGTCCAGGTGCTGCTCACCGTCCAGCTCGAGGCTTCCGAGGCGAGTTCGCAGCGGAACGACAGCAGGTCCGAGGCGAGCAGCCGGCCGAGCTGCCTGCGCACGGTGGCGGGGTTCCGGCCCGTCGAGCGAGCCAGGTCCGCCGCGGTGCTGCGTCCGTCGGCGGCGAGCGCCTCGATCAACGGCCACGCGGGCCCCCGGGGGGGCCCCGGGGCCCGGGCCGGTGCGCGCGGCGCCCCCGGGGAAGCGGGTTGCTCCCCGCGGCGGGTTCAACCCCCCTCCCCGGGGGGGGCCCCCCCCCCCGCCCCCCCCCCCGCCCCCCCCCCGGGGCCCGGGGGGGCCGTTGACCGCGCCGCGCGCCGCCGACGGACGCAGCACCGCGGCGGACCTGGCT
>NZ_JARWOV010000238.1 GCF_029868855.1 Nocardia carnea
CTCGAGGGCCTTCAGGTGCAGTGATTTGCGCCACATTTACTGCCGATCTTGTCGGGTGAATACACCGCAAACACGAGCGGGGCGGGGGCGGCGCGCCGCCCCCCCGCGCGCGCCCCCCCCCCCCCCCCCCCCCAGCCCCCCCCCTATAATCTCCCTAAAAACCACCCCCCCCCCCCCCCCCCCGGGGGGGGGGGGCCGGGCGGGGGGGGCGGCGGGCGGGCCGCCCCCCCGCTCGTGTTTGCGGTGTATTCACCCGACAAGATCGGCAGTAAATGTGGCGCAAATCACTGCACCTGAAGGCCCTCGAGATTGCGCCGACCCCGCTCGACCGATAGCAACCCTGCCGTATGGTGCTCAGCATCACATTCGATCGCGGAGGTCTTCCGGCCTTCCGCACCGCCGATCAGTGAGGCATCGACCAGTGAGTGCCGCGACAACGACGACCGCTCCCGAATCGGGAACAGGCGTTTTCAGCAAGACCCGGGCCCGGATCAGCGCCCGCACCCTACGCACGGATCGATGGTGGCTACCTCCCCTGATCACCGTGATCGGGCTCGCCGCCTTCGTCGTCTACGCGACCGTCAGATCGTTCGTACGGACCGCGTACTGGGTGCCCGACTATCACTACCTGACGCCGTTCTACTCACCCTGCCTGAGTACTTCCTGCGTCGAGGGATCGAGCCATTTCGGCACACCGTTCGGCGACCTGCCGATGTTCATCCCGCTCGGGTTCCTGGTGCTGCCTTTCCTGCTCGGTTTCCGGCTCACCTGCTACTACTACCGCAAGGCCTACTACCGGTCGGTGTGGTTCTCGCCCCCGGCGTGCGCGGTGGCCGAACCCCACGCGAAGTACACCGGTGAGACCCGGCTGCCGCTGATCATCCAGAACGCGCACCGCTATTTCTTCTATGTCGCGGTGATCATCTCGGTGATCAACACCTACGACGCGATCGGCGCCTTCCACGGCAGATCCGGTGGTTTCGGGATAGGCCTGGGCAGCCTGGTCCTCACCGGGAACGTGATCCTGCTGTGGGCTTACACCCTGTCCTGCCATTCCTGCCGGCATATCGCCGGCGGCCGGTTGAAACACTTCTCCGCCCACCCGGTGCGCTACTGGTTCTGGACCCAGATCTCCAAGCTCAACACCAGGCATATGGCGCTGGCCTGGACGACGCTCGGCACCCTCGTGCTCACCGACTTCTACGTGATGCTGGTGGCGAGCGGCACGATTTCTGATCTTCGCATCATCGACTGAGGAGTTTGGACGGCTATGCCCGAAGTGGAACGGCACACCTACGACGTGGTCGTGATCGGTGCCGGAGGTGCCGGACTACGCGCTGTGATCGAGGCCCGCGAACACGGCCTGTCGGTGGCGGTCGTATGCAAATCGCTGTTCGGCAAAGCACATACCGTGATGGCCGAGGGCGGCTGCGCGGCGGCCATGGGGAACGCCAACGAGAAGGACAGCTGGCAAACCCATTTCCGCGACACCATGCGTGGCGGGAAGTTCCTGAACAACTGGCGGATGGCCGAACTGCACGCGCTGGAGGCGCCGGACCGCGTCTGGGAACTGGAAACCTATGGTGCCCTGTTCGACCGGACACCCGACGGACGGATCAGTCAGCGAAATTTCGGTGGCCACACCTATCCGCGGCTGGCCCATGTGGGCGACCGGACCGGTCTCGAGCTGATCCGCACCATGCAGCAGAAGATCGTTTCGCTGCAGCAGGAGGATTACGCCGAAACCGGTGACTACGAGGCACGGATCAAGGTCTTCGCCGAATGCACCATCACCGATCTGCTGAAGGACGGCGACCGGATCAGCGGCGCCTTCGGCTACTGGCGCGAATCCGGACGGTTCATCCTGTTCGAAACGCCGGCCGTAGTCCTGGCGACAGGGGGTATCGGTAAGTCCTACAAGGTCACCTCGAACTCCTGGGAGTACACCGGTGACGGGCACGCGCTTGCCCTGCGCGCCGGTGCGCGGCTGATCAATATGGAGTTCCTGCAGTTCCATCCCACCGGGATGGTCTGGCCGCCCAGTGTGAAAGGCATTCTTGTCACCGAGGGGGTGCGCGGGGACGGCGGGGTACTGAAGAACACCGAGGGCAAACGCTTCATGTTCGACTACATTCCCGCGGTCTTCAAAGGCCAGTACGCCGAAACCGAGGAGGAGGCCGACCAGTGGCTGCGCGATAACGATTCGGCCCGCCGTACCCCTGATCTGCTCCCCCGCGACGAAGTGGCGCGGGCGATCAACGAAGAGGTGAAGGCCGGCCGGGGCACTCCACACGGCGGTGTCTACCTCGATATCGCCTCCCGGCTGACCCCCGAGGAGATCACCCGGCGGCTGCCGTCCATGCATCACCAGTTCAAGGAACTGGCGGACGTGGATATTACGAAGGAACCCATGGAGGTGGGCCCGACCTGCCACTACGTCATGGGCGGTATCGAGGTCGACCCGGATACCGGTGCCGCTCACGTACCCGGGCTCTTCGCCGCCGGGGAATGTTCCGGTGGTATGCACGGCTCCAACCGGCTCGGCGGGAACTCGCTGTCGGATCTGCTGGTCTTCGGCCGCCGGGCAGGGCTCGGCGCGGCCGAGTACGTCCGGAAGCTCGCCGACCGGCCGGCGATCACGGAGACCGATATCGCGGCCGCGGCGGAAATCGCACTGGCACCTTTCGATCCGCCGGAAGGCGGTTCGGGTGAAAACCCCTACACTTTGCACACCGATCTCCAGCAGACCATGAACGATCTGGTCGGCATCATCCGCAAAGAACACGAAGTCCGCGAGGCCATCACCCGGCTGGACGGGCTGCGCGAAAGGTTCGCCCACGTCACCATCGAAGGGCACCGCCAGTTCAATCCGGGCTGGCATCTGGCCCTCGATATGCGCAATATGCTGCTGGTCAGCCAATGCGTGGCCCAGGCCGCGCTGCTGCGCACCGAGAGCCGCGGCGGCCATACCCGCGACGACCATCCGGGTATGGACCCGCAGTGGCGCAACAAACTGCTGGTCTGCGCGATCGACGGCGAATCGGCCGAATCCGGCGTCCCCGATATCTCGGTGACCGTCCGCGAACAAACGCCTATGCGCCCCGAACTGCTGGCCCTGTTCGAGCTCGGGGAACTGGAGAAGTACTACACCCCGGACGAGCTCGCCGGGCATCCGGCGGCCGAAGGCGGTTCGGCCGCACCGGACCGCGAAGCAAAGACCGAGGAGGCGTGAGCGATGAGTTACGACGCCCAGTTCCGCGTATGGCGCGGCGATTCCGAGACCGGGGAGCTCCAGGATTTCACGGTGCCGGTGAACGAGGGCGAGGTGGTTCTCGACATCATCCACCGGCTGCAGGCGACCCAGGCGCCCGATCTGGCCGTCCGGTGGAACTGTAAGGCCGGAAAATGCGGGTCGTGTTCGGCCGAAGTCAACGGCCGGCCGCGACTGCTGTGCATGACCCGGATGTCCACCTTCACGCCGGAAGACGTGGTCACTGTGACACCACTGCGGGCCTTCCCGGTGATTCGCGATCTGGTGACCGATGTGTCCTACAACTACGAAAAGGCGCGGGAGATACCGTCTTTCACGCCGCCACCGGATCTGAAACCGGGCGAGTACCGGATGCAGCAGGTCGATGTCGCGCGATCGCAGGAATTCCGCAAATGCATCGAATGCTTCCTCTGCCAGAACACCTGCCATGTGGTTCGTGACCACGACGAGAACAAGGAATCGTTCGCCGGGCCGCGGTATCTGATGCGTATCGCGGAGCTGGAGATGCATCCGCTCGATGTGGCCGACCGCCGCGACGAGGCCCAGGAAGAGCACGGTCTGGGCTACTGCAACATCACCAAATGCTGTACCGAGGTGTGTCCGGAGCACATCAAGATCACCGACAATGCACTGATCCCGATGAAGGAACGTGTCGCCGACCGCAAGTACGACCCGATCGTCTGGCTCGGCAACAAACTGTTCCGCCGCTGAGCACGGACGCGGCGACAATCTTCACGGCCGGACGGGTGTGGTCACAGCATCGTGACCACACCCGTGGCGACCAACGCCACGAGCACACCGACGAACAGTGCCGAAAGCACCGATCCGGTGAGTACGAACACCCCCACCGCGGCCGCCGCGAAGAGCAGCCCGACGATCAGCCACGCCACACCGTCGCTGGGCCCCAACTTGCGCAGCCGGGGATGGGAATTCTTGATCCCTCGGTCCACATATCGTTGTCTACCCGTTATACGACCTGGTAAACCTGCCGTGACCGGGTCGTATCGAACGACCGCAGACGTGCGGCGGGGTCACGGACGATCGAACTCGCCGTCCCGCACGCCCGCCGTGAAGGCGGCCCACTCTCCCGGGGTGAAGATCAGCACCGGCCCGTCGGGGTTCTTACCGTCCCGCATGCCCACATGACCGTCGGCGAGCATCGCGATCTCGACACTGTGCGAACCGGGCGCACCGTCCGGGGGGCTGCTCAGCCATTCGGCACCGGAAAGATCCACCTTCGTACCGTTGTCGACGCTCATTCGGGTTCTCCTCCATCAGCCGCACTATGTTCCGTCGGGGGGCGGCGCCGCCCGCACCGGCGCCGAGCGCGATGCTACGCGCAGGGGCGGCCCGATCGGGCCGGATATTCCTGGCGTACCGGCGCAATGCGGATTCGATGCGGGCAAAACCGCCGAAAATCACCCGTTCCGGGTGGTTCTCGGCCTATGGTGAGCTGTTGGTCGTATGTGCACACCCGGAAACCCACCGCGGACAACAGGATCGCCGCGGGTTCACAAGGAGGTCGTGTGTGATGCGGTTGAATCTGAGTACCCAGATCCCCACGCTGCTCGACTGCGGGGACGATCCGGGCGACATGACCGCCGAACAAGCGCATTCGGCGATGCAACTGCACCTGGACTGCACGGTGGATATGTGCCGGGTACGCCGCCGCGCCCGGGCGACGCTGGTGGAATCCGGCCGCTGCGTACTGGACAATCGGGCACTTCAATAGACCGCCCTACCCGCGACGCCGCCTTCGAGAAGGCCAACACCGGCGGTTCGGGGCCGTTTCGTTCTGGAGCGACAGAGCGGCGGAGTGAAAAACGATACCCAAGGGGCCCCCGAACCCCGCGACGCCGGGGGCGGCGCCATGAACTCAGCTCAGCGACGGCTGTGGTCGGTGATCGGCGCGCGTGGGCCGAACCGCGGCTTACGGGCCTGACCGCTGACCTCCAGCAGCCGAATCGTGCGATAGCGATGCGGACGCACCGGCTCGAGGTATTCGAGCATCTCGGTGTCGTCGATATCCCGGCCGAGCAGGGTCCAGCCCACCACCGAGGCCAGGTGGAAATCGCCCACCGACAGGGCGTCGGCATCACCGAACGCGCGCTGCGCGGTTTCCGCGGCTGTCCACTCCCCTATACCCGGGATCGTGCACAATCTGCGGGCGGCCTCGGCCGGCGGGAGTCCGGCCGTACGCTCCAGCGAATCGGCCACCCGCGCCGCCCGCACGATGGTCTGCCACCGCTGCGGCCCCACATTGGCGCGGTGATAGCTCCACGAAGGTATGCGCGCCCAGGTCGCGGCATCCGGCGGAACCCGCATACCTTCTGGTGCCGGACCCGGTGCCGGATCACCGAACCGATGCACCAGGGTCCGCCATGCGGCATGCGACGATACGATGGTGACCTTCTGCTCCAGGATCGCCGGGACCAGAGCCTCGAACACCCGCCCGGTGCGCAGCATGCGCAATCCCGGATTCCGTTGATGAGCGGCGGCGATCGTGGGATGGGTGGGTACGAAATCGTCCAGATTCTCGTCCAGGCAGAACATCGAATCGAGCTGGTCGAGAAATTCCGCGGCGCCCGGACCCCAGGCATCCGCGGTGATGGCGTGCGGCGCGGTCTGGGTCAGCCGATAGGTCACGGGCCCGGCCGGCATCCGCGATGCCCGCCAGTGCGCACCGTCGCGGTCGATCTGATGGCAGGGGTCGGCGGGCCCGCGGCGTAGCGGCGCCAGGGTATGCGAGAGCTGGATAGGCCCGTCGGCTGCCAGCACGCGGGTGGTTCCCGAGGACTCGGCCGGGGATCCTGCGGATCGAAGTGGCACCCCGCCATTGTGCCCGCAAAGACCGGACGCAGTCGTTTCCTTACCCGGTAACGACAGTGGTTCGGGAGACGATATGAACCGAGTTGAGCAAATATGCGGCTGTTGCCACGATTGGAGGTTTCATGATCACCGAGGCACTCAATTGGCTGCTCGATCTGTGGGGCAGTGTCTTCGCCGGTAGTTCCGGTTACGAAATCCAGCCGGGCACTCTGCCGTCCGGAAGCTGATCCCCGCAGCGGGTGACCGGGCGGGCCGCCCGGTCGCCCGCAAGTACGAAATCCGGGCGGCGATAAGCCGAAATCACCAGTGGTCCAATAGGATTTGCGCAAGATGCCGGCCGCGCCCAGCAGCCAGTTGATCGGCCTGGGTACGGCAGGAGAAGCCGTCTGCCACGAACACGGCGCCGGGTGGTGCGCTCGCCAGAGCCGGAAGCAATCCGTTTCCGGCCACCGACACCGATATTTCATAGTGGCCCTGTTGCATTCCGAAATTACCGGCGAGACCGCAGCATCCTGCGATTTCTGTCACATTCATACCCATGCTGGCAAATATCCGGCGATCGGCATCGAAGCCCAGAACGGAATAGTGATGGCAGTGTGGTTGCACCACGATCGGGCGGTCGGGACGGCCGGGCGGACACCAATCCGGCTGCGCCAGCAAGAACTCCGCGAGCGTACGCACCGCGGCAGCCACCGGGCGAGCGCGCGCGTCGTCGGGGAGCAGCTCCGGTAGGTCGGCGCGCAGTGCGGCCGTGCACGATGGTTCGAGACCGATGACGAGCCCGCCGGCGCGAACATGGGGGTCGAGATGGTCGAGGGTCCGCCGTAACCGGGCACGCGCACCGTCCAATTGCCCGGTGCTGATCCAGGTGAGCCCGCAACACACCTGCCGATCGGGCAGTACGACCCGATACCCCAGCGAGTTCAGCAGCGTCACCGCCGCCTGCGCGATCTCCGGGTCGAAAGCATTGGTGAAGGTATCGACCCAGAGCATCACGGTTCCCACTTCCGGGACCCGCACCTGCTGTTTGGACGATTCCTTCTGCCATATCCGCCGGAACGGGCGGGCGGCCAGTTCCGGGACCGCCCGCCGCGGGTCGGCGCCTGCAGCGCGCATACCCCATCGCCGCAACGGCTCCACCCGCGCCGCGGCGTTCACCAGACGAGGCAGGCGAGTCGCCCCCGCGAGCCAGCGTGGGAGCATACCCAGCGCATAGTGGTCGCGCGGCCGGAGACGGCGCCGGTAGCGGCGGTACAGGGTCTCGGACTTGTAGGTCGCCATATCGACCCCGGCCGGGCAGTCGGTACCGCAGGCCCGGCAGGACAGGCACAGGTCCAGGGATTCGGCCACCGCCGGCGCGGACCAAGCGAGATCGCCCCGGACGACCTCCTGCAGTACCCGGGCCCTACCCCGGGTGGTGTCCTTCTCATCGGCGGTCGCGAGATAGGACGGGCACATGAAGCCGCCCGCGGCGCGGGTATCGGCCCGGCATTTGCCCACCCCGACGCAGCGGTGCACCGCTGTGGACAGGTCGCCGCCGTCGCGGTCGAGCACGAAACCACCGGCCGATGGCATCGGACCCAGCCCGCGCAACCGGAGATCGGCATCCAGCGGCCGCGGCTGCACCAACACTCCGGGGTTGAGGACACCCGCCGGATCGAAGAGCGCCTTGTATCCGGCGAAAACGGCACGGACCTCGGGCGAGTACATGATCTCCAGCAGTTCCGAACGGGCCCGCCCGTCGCCGTGCTCGCCGCTGAGCGAACCGCCGTGACGCACCACGAGATGCGCCGCATCGGTCAGGAAAGCGCGGACGCGATCGGGTCCCTCGGCGATGGGCAGATCCAGCCGAACATGCATACAACCGTCGCCGATATGCCCGTAGAGCAAACCGTCGACCTTGTGCTCCCGCGTCAACTCCTCGAAATCGCGCAGGTAGGCACCCAATCGAGGGGGTGGCACGGCGGCATCTTCCCAGCCGGGCCAGGCCGGCTGCCCGTCGCGGGTGCGCCCGGCCAGGCCGGCGCCGTCGGCGCGGATCCGCCACAGTGCCGCGGCGGCACCCGGGTCGGCGATGACACGGCTGTCGAGGGCACCGGCCGTCCGGCACAATCGATCGGCGGCGGCCCGGGCAGCGGCCGGGCTGTCACCCGCCAGTTCGACGAACAACCAGCCGTGTCCTCGCGGAAGATCCGGTACCCGCCTGCCGTGGGCGCGCACCATATCGACCAAACGTGCGTCGATTCCCTCCACCGCTACCGGCGCCACCGCGAGCACCGCGGCGATATCGTCGGCCGCTGTTGCCAGATCCTCGTAACCGAGCACGACGAGCAAGGTCGCGGCGGGAATCGGCACCAACTCCACTTCGGCTTCCAGCAGCACCCCGCAGGTGCCCTCGGTGCCGACGAAAGCGCCGGCGACCGAACTACCCCGCTCCGGAAGTAGGTACTCCAGACCGTAGCCGGAGGCCTGGCGATCGAACCGGCCGAGATCGGTGCGCAGTACCGCGAGCGAGGCGCCGGTGAACTCGGGTAGCCCGGGCACCGCGGCCAGGTCGTCTGCGAGTCGGCGCTCGGTGCCGGTCCCGTCGAGGATCCGCAGCTCACGAACCCGGTCGGAGGTGCGACCCCAGGCGATGGCATGCGGTCCGCACGCGTTGTTGCCGATCATTCCACCGAGCGTGCAGCGGTCCTGTGTGGACGGGTCGGGACCGAACCGCAACCCGTGTTCTCGCGCCGAGCGCTGCAGATCGGCCAACACCACGCCGGGCTGCACCCGGGCGGTGCGGCGTTGCGGATCGATCTCGGCGATACCGGTCATATGCCTGCTGAAATCGCAGACGATGCCGGGGCCCACGGCATTGCCGGCCACGGAGGTTCCGCCGCCACGCGGGGTCAGGGGGATACCTTCGGAACGTGCGAGTTCCAGCACTGCCGCCACGTCTGCGTCCGACCGGGGAAACACCACGACCTCCGGAAGCACCCGGTAGTTCGACGCATCGGCGGAGTACTCCGCCCGGCGGCGATAGGACGTGTCCACCGCATCCGCACCGATCCGGGCACACAGCTCCCGCGCGAGCGTATCCCGCCGCCTGTCGTGGTCGGTCACAGCGACCAGCCTAGGCGCACCATCGGCTCCGTCCCGGGCCTGCGCGCCGATATGCCGCCCCCCGAACACGCGGCGCACCGGAACTCTGCCACGGCCTCACTACGGCGCCGGATGCCGGCGCCCAGACCGGACCCACGTCCGTTGGGCGCAGTAGAGCGGGTCGTGCTCCGACCGGATGCAAGCTTGTGGCGGCTATTCGTCCGACAACCGCCGGCGCCATGACGACTCGAACAGGTCTCGGCCGCTCATCGGATCCACTCGGGCGTCCCTCACCCATCATGAGCGGCGCCGTTCTCACCGGGCACGACCCGGAAAGACTGCTCGCCGGCCCGGCGGCGACGCCTGCTGTCTCGAAGTGTCACGCCGGTCGGCTCCCTCGATCGGTCGGTCCTTCTGCCCCGAGTGCACGCGAAGCGCGGGTCAGGAGTCGCCGAGGTCCCGTTCCACAGAACGCACGGTGCCCTGGGCAAGCGCACACTGCACGGGGTCGGAACCGTCCGATTCGGCGGTGATCACGCAGTTCACCACGGCCTGGCGCCGAGTGGACCCGGTGACCGTGGCGACGGCGCGCAGCCGCTCACCACGGGCGGGACGCAGGTAGGTGACCGAGAAACCGCCGGTGAGCACATTCGCCCCGAGCACCGTCCCGGCGGCGAAGGTGACCGCGTTGTCGGCCAGGTAGGCCAGTACTCCGCCGTGGATATAGCCGAACTGCTGGGCGAGTTCCGGGCGGATCGGCACGATCAGTGTCGCGGAGCCGGTTTCGAACGCGGCGAGCTCGGTGCCGACCAGGTTGGCGAACGGCTGGGCGGCCAGCACTTTCGCGGCCAGGTCGAAATCGAGCGGGGCTGGATGGGACATCTTCGCCTTTCGGTCGGTGAGCAAGTGTGCCGCGCTCTCGGTCGGGCGAACGCGCCACTCGGTGGAGCCGCGCCGGTGCCGGGCGGTGCGACTCCAGTCTGCCGCCCGGCGGACGTGCCCATCACTCGCCCGGCGAAACCCACACCCAGCACACCGCGCGCAACTCCTCCCCCCGACAGTCCCCTGGCCGCCACTCGATGGAACTGCAAGCCCATCGCACGGGCCTGCGGACGACACCCGGTGGAGCGTCGAACGCACCGTCCACTCCGGGCGATATCCACCTGGTTGTCACCCGGGAGGAGTAAGACTGCAGACGTGGCCAGATGGCTCTTGCATGTCGACCTCGACCAATTCCAGGCCGCGGTGGAGTTCCGCCGGCATCCCGAACTGCGCGGCCTGCCGGTGATCGTGGGCGGGAACGGGGACCCCGAGGAACCCCGCAAGGTCGTGACCTGCGCGTCGTACCCGGCGCGGGCCTTCGGTGTCCGGGCCGGGATGCCACTGCGGACGGCGGCGCGTAAATGTCCCGAGGGAGTTTTCCTGCCGCTGGACCCGCCCAGCTACGACGAGGCCTCCGAGCAGGTCATGGCGCTACTGCGGACCTTCACCGACCAGGTGGAGGTATGGGGTTGGGATGAGGCGTTCGTGGCGGCCGAGACCGACGACCCGGAGAGTCTGGCGGCCGCGATCCGTACCGGCGTCGCCGAACTCGGCCTGACCTGCGCGGTGGGTATCGGGGACAACAAGCTCACCGCCAAACTGGCGACCGGTTTCGCCAAATCGGTCGGTAAATCCGTCGATACGCCCGCCGACCAACCCGGTGCCCACGCGGGCACGTTCCGGTTGACGGCGGCGAACTGGTCGCAGGTGATGGCGCATCGGCCGACGAACGCGCTGTGGGGAATAGGTAACCGGATCGCAGCCCGGCTGGCCGAATTGGATATTCATACTATCGGCGATCTGATGGGCGCGGACCGCGCAGTGCTGGCGGCCGAGTTCGGGCCCACCAACGGTCCGTATCTGTGGGTAATGAGTCGCGGGGCCGGCGATACCGAGGTGGTGACCGCACCGCCACCGCCGGTGGGCCGCAGTAAATCGGAGACTTTCCCACGCGACCTCACCGACCGCGACGAGATACGCGAGCAGGTCGCGCGGCTGGCGGCGGAGGTCACCGCGGAGATCGCCGCGGCGGGCCGGATCGCCGTCCGGGTTGCGGTCACGGTGCGGACCAGCACTTTCTATACCCGCAGTAAACAGTCGAAACTGGGCGAACCCACAACGGATGTCGCCACCATCGTCGACACCGCGTTGCGCGTTCTCGACCGGTTTCCGCTGGACCGTCCGATCCGGCTGCTCGGCGTCCGGCTCGAACTGGCACCCGTCCCGGACCCGGCAGCTTGACCTCAATGATGGTTGAGCTTTTAGTGTCGGTGCACTGGAGTTGAATCGGGCTCCGGAGCGGAAGGACATGTCGGATGAGCATGGAATCGGTTGCCTGGGATCAGATGTACCGGCGGATGCACGCCCCCGAGGAACAGCGGGCGTTCAGTCTCGCCACGGCCCGGCGGATCCTGGGATTCGCGCGGTCGCACCGGCGCCGGATGGGTGCGTTCCTGGTGCTCAGCGTCGTAGCCGCGGTCCTCGCGGTGGCCACCCCCCTGCTGGCGGGCCGGGTAGTCGACGAAATAGTCGACGGCTCCGCCGCCCGGACGGTGATCATGCTGGCCCTTGCCATCGCCGGCCTCGCCGTCCTCGATGCCGGGCTGGGTCTGGCGATCCGGTGGCTGTCGGCCCGTATCGGGGAGGGACTGATCCTCGATCTGCGCACCGCCGTGTTCGATCATGTCCAGCGCATGCCGATCGCGTTCTTCACCCGGACCCGGACCGGTGCCCTGGTCAGCCGCCTGAACAACGATGTGATCGGGGCACAGCGCGCCTTCAGCGACACCCTCTCCGGAGTGGTCGCCAACCTCGTGACCGTCATGCTCACCCTGGTGGTGATGCTCCAGCTGTCCTGGCAGATCACGCTGCTCGCCCTGCTGTTGCTACCGGTCTTCGTGATACCGGCCCGGCGGATGGGTGATCGGCTGGCCGATATCCAGCGCGAGGCCGCCGGGCTGAACGCGGCCATGAGCACCCAGATGACCGAACGTTTCTCGGCGCCGGGCGCCACCCTGGTGAAGCTGTTCGGCCGGCCGGATCAAGAGTCCGGCGAATTCGCCCTGCGCGCGCGGCGGGTGCGCGATATCGGGGTGCGTACCGCCATGCTGCAAACCGTGTTCGTCACGGCTTTGACGCTGGTCTCGGCACTGGCCGTGGCGCTGGTGTACGGCCTGGGCGGTTGGTATGCGCTGCGCGGGCAGCTCGACGCGGGGGCGGTCGTGGCCCTGTCGCTCCTGCTGACCAGGCTGTACTCGCCGCTCACCGCACTCGCGAGCGCACGGATGGAGGTCATGTCGGCCCTGGTCAGCTTCGAGCGGGTCTTCGAGGTCCTCGATCTCGAACCGCTGATCGAGGATGCGCCCGGCGCCCGGCCGGTCCCGGCCGGTGGTGTCGCGGTGGAATTCGACGATGTGCGCTTCGGATACCCTGCGGCGGACAAGGTCTCGCTGGCTTCACTGGAGGAGGTGGCGACCCTGGACACCCGCGGTGGTGAGGAAGTGCTGCACGGCGTCAGCCTGCGCGCCGAACCGGGCGAGCTCATCGCCCTGGTGGGTTCCTCCGGCGCCGGTAAATCGACCATCGCCCAACTGGTTTCACGACTCTACGATGTCGATTCCGGTTCGGTACGGCTGGGCGGCACCGATGTCCGCGAGTTGAGCACGGCCTCCATCCGGGAAACGGTAGGCCTGGTAACCCAGGACGGGCACCTGTTCCACGACACCATCCGGTCCAATCTGCTACTGGCCGCCCCCGATGCCGACGAGGCACAGCTGTGGGATGCGCTGGGCCGCGCCCGGTTACGTGATCTGATCGCCTCGCTACCCGACGGACTGGACACCGTGGTCGGCGAACGCGGTTACCGGCTCTCCGGTGGCGAACGTCAGCGCCTCACCATCGCCCGGCTGCTGCTCAAACAACCGCGAGTGGTAATCCTCGACGAAGCCACCGCCTCGTTGGACTCCACCTCCGAAGCCGCGGTACAGGCCGCGTTGACCGAGGCGTTGCAGGACCGCACCGCACTGGTGATCGCGCATCGCCTCTCCACCGTGCGCGCCGCAGATCAGATCTTGGTGGTGGAAGCGGGGCAGATCGTGGAGCGCGGAACGCATCCGGAACTGCTCGCCGCCGGCGGCCGCTACGCCGAGCTCTACCGAACTCAATTCGCCGGCGAACCGGAACCGGCCGCCGCCTGAAGGGCCGCACCGGATGATCCGGTTCGGCTTCCCGACCGGACCGCTGCCGTGGGACGCCCCCGGGTCGATGGAGCCGCCGGTGGACCGGATCGGGCGCCGTCGCCCGGATCGGCCCACCACGCCCGAGCCAAAGATTCCTGCAGATGTCTCTTCAACTGACGGGTGCGCGGATCGTCGGAACCGCGTGGTCGCAACGCCTCGGCCACCAATTCGAGAAACCGCTGCCGGGTCACACCGAACTTCAGGAAAATTTCCTCGGCCCCCGCGCCGCCGAACGGTGCCCAGCGGATGGCGAAGCCCACCAGGGGTAGCGTCGCGGCATCCACTGCTCTGCCGATCTCCAGCGCACGGCACTGCTGCAACGCGATACGCACCCAGGAGACACCGCAGGAAAATTCCGGGTCCGGCCGGTCAATCGACGACATATGCGGCCTCCGCTCCCTCGGCCCCCCCGCCCCCCCCCCCCCCGGGGGCCCGCCGGCCGGCCGGGTTACCCCCCCACCCCCCCCCCCCCCCCCCCCCGCCCCCCCCCCCCCCCCCCCCCCCCGGGGGGGCGCCCCCCCCCCCCCCGCCGGTTTCCCCGATCACCGCGAACACCGGGAATCTGTCCTCTCGTGGGCAAGGCTGGAACCCCACCCGCACCGGGCCGCACGGCGCCGCCGGGATCCGCCCTTCGATCGAGGCGTAGACCCACGGGCCCTCGTCGAGTTCGACGATGGCAATGGTCAACGGTGCCGCGGTATCGGTCACGCCGCGTTCCACCACCCGCCAGGAAAGGATCGAGCCGGCACCACAGGACGGGACCGGTTCCAGGTCGCTCGAGGCGCACGACGCGCAGTCGACAGTGAGCGGCGCGAACAGGCGGTCGCAGCGCGCGCAGCGCCGGATCATCAATATGCCCGGCCCGTGCTCTGCGGTGGTGGGGCCGCTACTGCCGGGGATTTCGGAGCGGAATGGATGCATGATTGCCTTCGCTGACGACATCGACGGGTCACGCCAGCATGGTCGGCCCGGAGTACGTACGCGTCGGCCGAACGACCTACGACATACCTATTTCTGCTCCGTACCGGACCCACGGCCGTACTGAACGGCCGACCGCCGATTCGGGTCACTTATCGTGCGGCCGGAAACGACCTATCCCCCGATTCTCCGCGGTTGCGACCGCGACTCCGGGCGGTCGGACACAGCTCCAGTGCCCTCAACAGGCCGAAAGATGCCGGGCGGGCGGTGACACCACTGCAACGACGACTTGCCCCCGATGCCCAGGTCGATACGGCACCGCACTTACTCGACCCGGAAGCTCCGGGTATGCCATCCGGTGGCGCCGTCGGGTACCGGATCGGCCCGCTGTTCGGTCTGCACCCGCCCTTCGCTGTCGGTGGCACGTACCCGCACGGTGTGCTCGCCGGGTACCGCGTCCCAGCGCCAGGTCCACTGCCGCCAAGTATCCGAGGAGTATTCCGGCGCGAGTTGGGCGGGTTGCCACGGACCGTCGTCGACCTGGACTTCCACGGCGGCGATACCGCGGTGCTGTGCCCAGGCCACACCCGCGACAACGGCCGGTCCAGGAGCGATCCTCGCGAACGGGGCGGGTACGTCGATTTGCGAGGCGGTCTTGATCGGGCCGCGCGCCGACCAGCCGCGCCGGGTCCAATACGCCTCGGCTCTGTCGAATCTGGTGAGTTCGAGGTCGACAACCCATTTGGTCGCGCTCACGTAGCCGTAGAGCCCGGGGACCACCATCCGCGCCGGATAACCGTGCTCGACCGGCAGCGGGGCGCCGTTCATTCCGACAGCCAGCAGCGCGTCGCGACCGTCGGTCAAAGCAGCCACCGGCGTCCCCGCGGTGAATCCGTCCGCGCTGGTGGACAGCACCATATCCGCATCTGGACGAACCCCGGCCTCGGCGAGCAGGTCTGCCAGCGGGTATCCGATCCAGCGAGCGTTGCCGGCCAGGTCGCCGCCAACCTCGTTGGAGACGCAGGTCAAGGTGATCATCTTCTCCACGGCGGGGCGCCGGCGCAGCTCCTCCATGGTCAGTTCGATCTCGCGATCCACCATTCCGTGGATGCGTAGCCGCCAGTCCTGGCTGGTCACCGCCGGAATCCGCAGGGCGGTGTCGATTCGGTAGAACATGTCGTTGGGCGTGACGAATTCGGTGAGCCCGCGGACGGGCGGATCGGTGCCCGGTGGCGGTGGTGCTGCCGCAGTCACCGGGCGCGGCAACACGAAACGTTCCAGATCGGCGGTCACGGCCCGCATCCGCTCACCGACCCAGCGTCCGGCGGCCGCGCTCCCGGCCGCCACCGCGGCAGCGCCGGCCACCAGCACCAGGAACCGGCGCCGGGACGGATCGTCGACCGCCCCCTCGTCCGCGCCCTTCGAGCGCGGCGCGGCTGCTATCAGGAAACGCAGGGTGGCAACACCCGCCGCGATACCGAGCAGAATCGGAATCGCGAACACCGGAGCCGCGGTGGGCCGCACCGATACGGCCAGACAGACGATGAGGCCGAGCGCGATCAGCAGCGCGCTACCGAAGGGCCGCCGCCGCTCGAGCAGGCCCACCACGACGGCGAGCACCGCCGTCACCACACCCATCGATCCGAACAGCACGGCTTTGTCGGCGGTACCGAATTGCTCGATGGCGAACTCGCGCAACGCCTTCGGTGTGTAGTCGACCACGGTGGCGCCGGTCGCGACGAACGGTGAGGCGTCCGGATCGATCAGACCGGCGAACAGTTCCGCGACACCGAGCACCATCCCGGCGGCCACAAGACCGCACAGGCCGGCCGCCAGGGGTGTGGGTTCACGCGTCGGCTCCCGGAATCGTTGCGCGATTCCGGGCGGATCCGGTATGTCCTGCATCAGCACCCTCGTTCCGCCATCGGGCCGTGGGCCCGCCTGCCCCGGTGTTCGTCGAACTACCTAGGTGCGGATGGTGTCATTGCGAGCACGGTTCGGGAAGGTCCGCGGGCAGGGCGTCACCGAACCGTCAGGAATTCGTGGTCGGCTATGACCACGCCGTCACAGGCCGGACACAGGCAAGCGCCGAGGGGGTGGACCGGCCGGGCGGAGGGGAACACTCGGTGAAACGCTAGCGGGCCGCGGTAGCCGATGAGGGCTATCGCGGCCCGCGGAACCGAAGGCAGGTCAGGCGGTGGCCGCCAGGGACCGGTCGTCGAAGGCCGGTTCCCGGATCGGCTCGATGGCGTAAGCCAGGATTTCGGCCACGTCGGCCACCGGACGAACATCCAGTTCGGCCAGCACATCGGCGGGGACGTCGTCCAGATCCGGTTCGTTACGCGCCGGAATGAACACCGTCTTCAGACCCGCACGCTGCGCCGCCAGCAGTTTCTGCTTCACGCCACCGATCGGCAGCACCCGGCCGTTGAGCGTGACCTCACCGGTCATACCCACATCCGAGCGCACCGGCCGCCCGAGCGCCAGCGAGACCAGCGCGGTCACCATGGTGACACCGGCGGACGGACCGTCCTTGGGCACGGCACCCGCGGGAACGTGCAGGTGCAGGCTGCGGTCCAGGACTCCGGGTTCGATACCGATTTCACCCAGATGCGAGCGCACGTAGGTCAGCGCGATCTGCGCCGATTCCTTCATCACATCGCCCAGCTGACCGGTCAGGGTGAGGTTGCGGTCCCCCTCGGCGGTGTTCGCCTCGATGTAGAGGACATCACCGCCCAGCCCGGTGACAGCGAGTCCGGTCGCCACACCCGGCACGGCCGTGCGTTCCGCCGAGTCCGGAGTGAATCGGGGACGGCCGAGGTAATCCTTCAGATCACCGACATCGATGCGCAGGGTTTCCCGGGGTTCGTCGGTATCCACCGCGGTGGCATCACCCGTGCCCCCGGTCTCGGACAACCGGGTAGCGGCCTTGCGCAGCACCTTGGCGATGAGCCGTTCCATCTGCCGGACCCCGGCCTCCCGGGTGTAATCGGCCGCGATCTCGCGCAGTGCGGCATCGGTGACCTGGACTTCCTCGGCGGTGAGCGCATTGCGTTCCAGCTGACGGGGCAGCAGGAAGTCGCGGGCGATGGCCACCTTGTCGTCCTCGGTGTAGCCGTCCACGGTGATCACTTCCATCCGGTCCAGCAGCGGGCCGGGGATGGTTTCCATCACGTTCGCGGTCGCCAGGAACAGCACATCGGACAGGTCGAGGTCCATATCCAGGTAGTGATCGCGGAAGGTGTGGTTCTGGGCGGGGTCCAGCACCTCGAGCAGCGCCGAGGCGGGATCTCCGCGGAAATCGGCACCCAGTTTGTCCACCTCGTCGAGCAGGACGACCGGATTCATCGAACCGGCTTCCTTGATCGCCCGCACGATCCGGCCGGGCATCGCACCCACGTAGGTGCGCCGGTGGCCGCGGATCTCGGCCTCGTCCCGTACGCCGCCGAGCGCGACCCGCACGAACTTGCGGCCCAGCGCCCGGGCGACCGATTCGCCGAGCGAAGTCTTACCCACCCCGGGAGGCCCGGCCAGCACCAGCACGGCACCCGACCCGCGCCCACCGACGACCTCGAGCCCGCGCCGCGCACGCCGCGCCCGGACCGCGAGGTACTCGACCATCCGGTCCTTCACTTCGTCCAGGCCGTGGTGGTCGGCGTCGAGTACGGCCCGCGCGGCCGATACATCGGTGGAGTCGGTGGTTTTCACCTGCCACGGCAGTTCCAGCACGGTATCGAGCCAGGTGCGGATCCAGCCGGTTTCCGGACTCTGGTCGCTGGACCGCTCCAGCCGGGCCACCTCGCGCAACGCTGCCTCCCGGACGGATTCGGGCAGGTCCGCCTGCTCGACTCGGGTCCGGTAGTCGTCGGCGCCGTCCGGTTCGTCCTCACCCAATTCCTTGCGGATGGCGTTGAGCTGCTGGCGCAGCAGGAATTCGCGCTGACTCTTCTCCATGTTCTCGCGGACCTCGTCACCGATCTTCTCGGTGACCTCGGCCTCCGCGATATGCGCCCGCGTCCATTCGATGAGCCGGTTCAGCCGCGCCGTGACATCCGGGGTTTCGAGCAGTTCCCGTTTCTGTTCGGCGGTGAGATAGGCGGCGTAGCCGGCGGTATCGGCGATGGCAGAGGGGTCGGTGAGCTGGTTGAAGGCGTCGATCATCTGCCACGCCTCCCGGCGCTGCAGTACCGAGACCACGAGCTTCTTGTACTCGTCGGCCAGTTCACGGGTGCGGCCGTCGGCGTCGGGGGTATCGACCGGCTCGGCCTCCACCCACAGCGCGGCCCCGGGCCCGGTGACCCCGTGGCCGATCTTCACACGCCGTTCCGCCTTGAGCACGGCGGCGGGAGTACCGCCGCGCATCCGGCCGATCTGCTCGATGGTGGCGAGCACACCATAGGCGGCGTATCCCTCGGTCAGGCGGGGGGCGAGCAGTACGGTTCCGGTCTTCGCGGCCTGCGCGGCATCGATCGCCGCCTGTGCGGATTCGTCCAGCTCGATCGGGACGACCATGCCCGGCAGCACGATGGGATCGGTCAGGAACAGCACCGGAAGATTCAGTGGTGTAGTCACGAACACAACCTCCAATAGTTGAGCTATCCCGACTCAACTTCTCGAGGTTCGTCATTGTTCCAACCCGGTCCCCGTGTTCACCCAGGGCGAACCAACGTCTTGGAACAAGCACCGGACTCGATCGACCCCGAGCGATGCGGCCACCCGGTGATCAGTGTCCGGCGAACGCCTCCGCGAGCCACCAGGCGCCGCCGTCGCTGGTGATCTTCGCGTCGATCACCAGCGGTCGTTGCTGCTCGCCGGTTCGGTAGCGCTCGACCCACTCGCGGACGGGCATCAGATCACGGGCCGAGCGAACAGTCACCCCGATGGCGCCGAATCCTTCGGCGATGGCGGCGATATCGGTTTCCGGAAAAGTCACAGTGGTGTGATCGGCGTCACCGAAATGATGGACCTCGGCGCCGTAGGCGGAGTCGTTGTAAACGATTGCCACCAGCGGAGTTCCGGTGCGAACCGCCGTCTCCAGTTCGGCGATCGACATCAGGAACCCGCCGTCACCGGCACCCAGAACCGGAAGCCGGTGGGGTTGCGCGAAGCCCGCGCCGATCGCGGTGTGCAGCCCGAGGCCGATCGATTGGAAGGCCTGGGTGAAACAGAATCCGAACTCGTCGGGCACCGAGAGGTGGGTCGCCGGATAACCCATGAAGTTCCCCGAGTCGATCGCAACGATCCGCTGCGACGGGAGAATCTCGTCGAGCGCGATCGTCAGCACGCGGGGGTCGATCCGGTCAGCGGTGGAACTGTCTTCCACTGGGACATCCTGCCAGCGGGCCGATTTCGCAATTCGCTCCGCGACATCACCGGTGCGGTAGCCGTTCCGTCCGGGCGAACCGGATGAACGCAATGCGGCAAGAACATCCCGGGCGGTCGCGGCGCAATCCCCGAGCACCCCGAAATCGACCGGACGGTAGGCGCCGATGGCATCGATATCGTCGTCGACCTGAACGACCCGAGTGCCCGCGCCGATCAGACGACCGTGCCGCATGGTCCAGTTGTTCAGCGCGCACCCCCAGCCGACGATCAGGTCCGCCCCGGCGATGAGCTCGGCCGTGGCCGGCGACGAGAAGCCGCCGGATATCCCCAGGGCGAACTCTTCATTTGTGAACAAGCCGTTCGCGACCGCCGACGTGGCGAGCAGCGCACCGCAGGCCCTCGCCAGTTCGGCCACGGCGGGCCCGGCGGATCGGGCGCCCCGCCCGGCGACGAATACCGGTTTCCGCGCCGCCCGGAGGGTTTCGGCCAGCCGCGCCACCGAGTCACCGTCCGGCCGGACGCCCGCGGGTGCCACCACCGACTCGACCGGCCCGGCCACCGAACACGCCGCGGCGGCGATATCGATCGCCACATTCAGCACCACGGTGCGCCGCTGCGCGACGGCGGTGCGGAATGCCCGCGTCACATCGGCGACCGCGGTCGCGGCCGAGTACACCCGGTCGCTCACCGCGCCCACGCTCCGAACCAGCGTGCCCTGATCGATCCGAAAATTGGACCGCAGCGCCGCGGCCGGGCTGTCGGCGGTCAGCACGAGCATCGGAGTGCGGCTCTTGGCGGCCTCGCCGATACCGGTCATCGCATTGGTCAATCCGCACCCCTGGTGCAGTGAGACCACGCCGACCCGGCCCGACATCCGCGTGTACGCGTCGGCCATGGTCGCGGCGCCGCCCTCGTGCCGGGTCGCGGTGAACGGCACCCCGCCCCGGCGCAGCGCCTCGGTGAGCACGAAATTCCCGCTGCCGACGACACCGAAGACATGCCCGGCGCCCAGGTCGGCCAGCGCGCGGCCCACCACATCGGCGACCGTGGGACCGTAGACCTGCGGATCCTCCGCGCCGGCCGAAGCGGCACGCTGCGCGGACGTCATCCCAGCGCACCGTCCGGGTCGACGACGGCGAGCACCCGCGCCGGGCTACCGGTGCCGCCGACGATCGGCAAGGGGGTCACCACCAGCATCGCGCCCACCGCCGGCAGCCGACCCAGATTGCGCAGCGAGGTGAGTCCGTACTTGTCGTTGCCGAGGAAGTAGTGGTGCACCGGGAAGGCCGGGTCGAACCCACCGGCGAGCCCCGCGTCCACCCCGACGGTCTCCACCCCCAGCCCGGTGATCTCACGTTCGGTCGCCAGCCAGCGAGCGCACTCGACCGCCACGCCGGGCGTATGTGATCCGGTGTCGTCGGCGTTGAGGAATGCCGCCTCGGAATGGCCCCGGGATTCCCAGCCGGTGCGCAGCAACAGCCAGGTACCCGCGGTCAGCGGGCCGTGGACGCGCTCCCAGGCCTCGACATCGGCGACGGTGAGCAGATAGTCCGGATCCGCGGCGACCCGCTCGGTCAGGTCGAGAACCGCCGCACGCCCGATCAGCCGCCGCACCGGAATCTGCGATACATCGTCACCGTCGCGGCCGGTGACCCAGTGCACCGGTGCGTCGAGATGAGTGCCCACATGTTCCCCGGTGTGGATGTTGTTGTGCCGCCAGAACGGGCCGGGTTCGTCGTAGGCGCTGACCTCCTCCAGGCTGAAATCGATCAGGTTGGCGAAGGGTGCGGGCAGGCGCAGCGCCGGGGTCGAACTGCTCAGCGCGGTGGTCAGGTCGACTACTTCCAATTTTCCCGTGGTGACGGCGTCGAGGAAGGTCGACAGCGCGATGGCGGCGGCCTGAGGATCGGTCATATGGGGACCTTATTCCCGTTCCGACGCGACGGGGGCGGGATGTCCACCACGGTCCGTACGCCCGGCGCCCGGTGATCACCGGGCGGGCAGGGCCCCTGATTGACACTCGGGACGGCCCGGTGACAATGTGATCATCGAATCCACAATCCGGCCCAAGGGGAGCGCGCGATGATCACACTCTCGTCCGGAGTGTTGATCGATTGGGAGGAACTCACCGGGCAGACCAAATTCGTGGTCGACCTGATCAGTTTTCCGATATTCAGCGCGGCGGCCGGCTGGTTCACCAACTGGACCGGTGTGGTGATGCTCTTCTGGCCGCTGCTGTTCCGTGGCGTCCGGATTCCGGGGCTCGCGGTGCTCTACCCTTATCTCCCGCGCCGGGTGCAGGTGCTGCCCACATTTTCCGAGGACGGTTCCCGGCTCGGCTTCCAGGGTTTCATTCCGGCCCGGGCCGAGAAAATGGCCAGTATCTGCGTCGACAAAGCGTTGATGCGAATCGGCAGTCCCCGAGATTTCATTCACGAACTCGATCTCGACGGTATCGCCGACTATGTCGCCGCCCTCGCCGGAAAACAGGTCGAATCCATAGTCGACGAGGTGATGAACCGGGAGAACCCGGATCTGTGGAAGAGTCTCCCGCGACCGATGCGCCAGCTCATCTACCAGCGGGTCGAGCGGGAGATGCCGGAACTCTGCGAGAAGGCGTTCACCTCGCTCGGCGACAATGTCGATCAACTGATCGATATCAAGGGTTTCGTCATCCGCTATCTGCAGGACAACCCGCATATCCTCAAGGACCTCACCACCACCATCGCGGCTCCGGAGCTGAAATTCATGGTCCGGATCGGTTTGCTCGGTGCACCGTTCGGCTTGCTGCTGGCGTTGTATCTGCATATTCACCAGGACATCCCGGTCTGGGGCTGGGTCCCCGCCTGGGTGATCGTCCTGCTGGTGACGGCACTCATCGGCGTGATGGTGAATATCATCGCCATCCGGGTGGTGTTCACGCCGGGTGATCCGCAACCGCGCTACAAATATCTGTGGAAACAGGCGCTGCTGGCCAAACGGCAGCCGCAGGCCGCTGTCGATCTGGCCCATATTCTCGCCTATCAGGTGCTGACCCTGCCGAATCTGTCCAACGAACTGTTGAACGGACCGAACGGCGACAAGACCCGCCTGCTGCTCGAACAACTCATCTCCGACGAGATCCACCGGCAACTGGGCCGGACGACCTCGGTGGTGCGTGCCGCGTTCGGCCGCCGGCAATTCGACAATCTGAAGGTGGGCGCGGCCGGTGCGGCCGTGGGGCTGGCTCCGGCGCTGGTCGGGGATGCCGATTTCATCCGGGAGCAGGCCGAGAAGATCGATGAGTTCGCCGCCCGCAAACTCCAGCAGCTGACGCCCGGCGAGTTCATGGAAATGTTCTATGCGTCGGTCGAACAGGATGCCTGGCTGTTGTATCTGCACGGTGCGGTGCTCGGACTGTTCGTAGGCGCCACCCACCTGCTGATCTTCGGCTGGTAGCCCCTATCAGAAAATACAAGCACGCTTGCTTGTATTCGGCCCGCGGCGCTGGAATGCTGGGCACATGGCCGACCTGAACACCCTGCTCGACGACCTGGCCGCCGAGAGCGCCGAACTAGAAGCACTGGTCGCACCGCTGGCACCCGCAGAATGGGCCCGGCCCACCCCCGCCGCCGGCTGGACCATCGCCCATCAGATCGGCCATCTCGCCTGGACCGACGAGGTCGCAGGCCTGTCCGCCACCGACGCGCGAACCGGTGACACCAACTTCACCGAACTGCTGACCGAGGCCGCCGCCCGCATAGGCACCTTCGTCGACGACGCCGCGGCCGAAGCCGCCGAGATGCCCGTACCGGACCTGCTGCAACGCTGGCGAGACGGCCGCGCGACCCTGGCCACGGCGTTACGTGCGGTACCCGGCGACACCAAAGTCGCCTGGTTCGGACCGCCCATGCGCCCGGGGTCGATGGCCACCGCCCGGCTCATGGAAACCTGGGCCCACGGTCAAGACATCGCCGATGCCCTCGGCGTCCGGCGTGAGCCGACCGATCGGTTACGCGCCGTGGCGCATATCGGGGTGCGCACCCGGAATTTCGCCTATGCCGTCCGGGAACTGCCGGCGCCGGCGGCGGAGTTCCGGGTCGAACTCACCGCACCGTCGGGCGCGCTGTGGTCCTGGGGCCCGCCGGACGCGCAGCAGCGGGTCAGCGGACCGGCGCTCGATTTCTGCCTGCTGGTGACGCAACGGCGCCATCCGGACGATCTGGCGCTGCAGGCGACCGGCAGTGACGCCGCCCAGTGGCTGACCATCGCCCAGGCCTTCGCGGGGCCACCCGGGGAAGGCCGGAAGCCCGGCATGCTCGTTTGACGGGGCCGGCGAGCGCCGGACCAGGTTCCCGCGCAGCCGGACATCGTTGGCCGGGGTGCCTGCGCGCGGCAGTCGAGTACGGCGCTCGCCGGCTGCTGTTATGTACCCCTGACACCGCCCGCGAAAACCTGCGGCGCGCTCGGTCTCCGGGTCCGCGGACCGGCCGTCCACTGTGATGCTCGTCTCCACCCACCGGACCCCGGTGACAGCAGGTTCGATGCCTACCTGCTCTGATACGATCTCGGCACGATTCGGCCGTACATCACATATGCGTCGCGCGGCTATCGATTCACGGACTGCCAGAAATAAAGCGGAAGGCTATAGTATTTTTGTCGGGCAGCCGTGGAGGGAGGGCCCGTGGGCTTCATCAAGTACGCAAGCGATGTGACGGCGCCGATCACCGTGGCTTTCGCTTATACAGACAATCCCCGGTCCATGACGGAGTGGCTGGCAGGTGCCGAACACGTTTCGTCCCGTGGCGAAATCGATCGCGGACTCGGCGCCCAGTACGGCATCCGGTTCCGGTTCGGGCTGTGGCATCCGGTGCTGAACTGCGAGATCACCGAGCACCGCCAGGACGCGGTGATCGGCTATACGCTGGCCGGCGGACCGCTCACCGCCTGTCTGACACTACGTTTCGATCCGCTCGGTCGCGGGAGATCCGTGCTCACCTCGGAACTCGACTACACCGGTTCACGGGGTTTCGCCGCCCCCTTACGCGACCGGCCGCGCAAGGCGCTGCTGCGCACCGCACTGCGTCGCAGCGAATCGCGATTGCGCGCGGCAATCGAAGAACTGCACGGTACAGATCTTGTCGGCCGACTTGCGTAGGGTACTGCCATGATCATCGTGAGTACCGACGGTTCATGCCTGCGAAACCCCGGCGGGGCCATCGGCTGGGCGTGGGTCGATCATGCGGGTGGCGCCGAAAGCGGTGGCGCGGCAACGGGTACAAATCAGATCGCGGAATTACGCGCGGTGCTCGAGGCCATCCGGTCCCACCCCGGCTCCGACCCACTGCTGATCGAGAGCGATTCGCTCTACGCGATCAAATGCGCTTCCGAATGGCTACCCAACTGGCGTAACAACGGCTGGCGCACCTCCACCGGCGGCGCGGTGAAGAATGTCGAACTCATTCGCGATATCGACCACGCCATCGCGGCCCGGCCGGGCCCGGTCCGGTTCCGCTGGGTGCGCGGACATGTCGGCAACTACTTCAACGAGCAGGCCGATGCACTGGCCGGGGCCGCAGCCCGCAAGGCAGCGGCCACCGCACCGCGCGACGACCGCCACGCAACCGGCCCCCGCCCGGCCATCAGCGAGAAAACGACCGTGAGTACCCCCGCCGGTGAACCCGCCGGTGCGCACCCGGTGCTCGAGACCTCCGCGGCAGCAGGGAAGGCTGCGGAACCGGGGGGGGGGGGGCGGGGGCCCCCCCCCCCCGCGCCCCCCGGGAGGGCGGCGCACCCGGCGCCGGGCCCCCCCCCCCACTACGCGACAACAGCGCAGGCACTGCACCTGTTCTGAATCAGGTGCGGCGCCCGCGCTGTTGTCGTCGTAGTACGGATATTTGGATACCGCCCGAATAGCCTCCGGCGGTGGTGGCTCGACCCACCGCCGGAGGCGCCCGAATCAGTTGCCGGGCAAGGGAGCCGGCTGGCCTTCCGGGGCCGCCGGTGCGGGACCGCCCGGTGCCGGCTGGGCCGGGGCCCCGCCCGCGCCCGCCAGCATGGCCAGATCCCACTGGTTGACGATCCAGCGGTCGCCGTCCTTCTCCAGGCCCGCGACCACCGCGATGTCCTGCCGCTTCGGTTCGGGCGTCACGGCATTCGTCTTCATCAGCGCGATATTGACCAGGACCTTGGCGCTTTCCTCGTCACCGGACTGGAAACCGCAGGTCGCCTCGTCGACCCAGGATTTCACCTTGGATTCGGTGAGCAGCTGACGCAGCACTTCCCAGTTCTGCTCCAGCGAGCCCACCACGTCATCGGTGGCGCCGTCTTTCATGGCCTTCAAGAAGCCGTCGAGATCGCCCTCGAAATCGTAGGTGTTGGTCGACCGGGCGAAATCGCATGCCGTCCGGGTGGATTCGTCCTGCGCGGCGAGTTCGCCACTGTTCTGCTGATAGGCGCGGAAATACAGCACCCCCGCGGCAACCAGCGCCACCAGCACCACTCCGGTGACAAAGGCGATCACCACCGGGAGCAGCCCTGATTTGCCGTCGGTGTCCGACGCCGGGGCCGCGGTCTCGTTCTTCGCCATAGCTTCGAGTCCTAACTTCTGATTCGTCTCGCGGAGCTACTGCTGCATCATCGGCGTATCGAAATTTGCCACCATCCACCGACCGTCGACCTTCTCCATATCGACATTGGCCGCCACCTTGACCCGGCCGGGCGCCTGCTGCTGCGGGCCACCAACGGTGGTGAACTGCTGGTCGATCACCAGCACCACGCGTGCTTTGTCACCGTCCCCGGACTCGTAACCGCACTGCACCTCGCTGGCGGTGGAGTTGACCTGGGTTTCGGCGAACCGGGCCTTCAGGTCGGGACCGATCTGCGACACCAGTTTCTTCCATTCACCGGTCGCGGTCTGGTCCAGCCGTGTCACGTAGTCGTCGGCCTTGTCGCCGGTGTAGGTGGCGAAGCTGTTCCCGAAATCGCAGGCAGCCTTGGTGGCCGCGGCACGCCGGTCCAGTTCGGCCTGGCGATCATTGGCGAGATAGAAGAAAATGCCGACCGCGACCAGGGCCGCGATCAACAGCACGGCAGCACCCGCCAGCACCGGCAGCGGGAACCGAGACCGTAGCCCGGAAGACTTCTTCGCCGAGGCGGCTGCTGCCGTCTCGGCGGCATCGGACTGCTCCGGCTTTGCGGTCTCTTCGGTCTCCGGCTCGGCCGGCTTACCGGCCGCGGACTTTCCGAGCGCGACGGTCGGATCCGCGGCTGCCGGCTCCTTGCCGAGCACAACTGTCTCGTCCGGGTCGCCCGGTTCGTTCGTTGCCTCGGCAGCCGAGCCCGGACGGCCGATCTTTGCCGTGGCATCGGGATCGGCGGGCTTCGCCTCCTTCACCGCGGCATCCGCGGCGCTGGACTTCCCGGCCTCCGCCGTGGCATCCGGGCCGGTTTTCTCGGCCTTCGCCGTGGCGTCCGAATCAGCGGACTCCCCGGCTACCTTATCCGCGGTTTCACCCGAACCGGCCGGCTCGGCTGTCGCCGCGGGGCTGTCGGTCGGTGAACCGCCGGAGGTGGTGTGCTCAGCTGCGTCGTCCGCCGGCACACCAGTGCCTTCCGGCTCCAAGGGGTCGGAGCTGGGTTTTTTCGAGGACATCTGTACTGTTCACACCTTCCCGGCGCATCTCGGCGGACGCGCCGTAATCTTCCGGCCGGAAAACGACCGCCGGGTGTGGCGGGCATCTCTGCGAGAGTATGCACCGTCGCACCCGGCGCCGGACGACCGGTCTCCTACTACCGCACGGGCGGCAGCGTACGTTCGTTCGGATCCACACCCGGCGGGATGTGTGCGCCGTTGTTCGGCACGTTCGGCCGCGGAGCGTTGGCCGCGCCGCGGATCTGCTGGCCGGGGCCGGGGTTGTCACAGTAGTTCCACATCGGCAGCGTGCCGTCCTGGACGACCTGGGTTTTCACCGGAGTGGACTGGTACTGGCAGTAGGGCCGGAACCAGATATCGAGCATCGCGTGGAACTCGTTGTCGTGTGCGGGGACACCCAGCGCCGCGCCACCGAGTTCGAGTGCGGGGAACAGCGCCGCCAGTGCCGGCTGGCGTAGTTGCGCCGCACGGGTGACGGCGACGAAATTGTTCACCAGCGCGGTGATCGGATCGCTGGTGGCATCCAGCGTCGCGGTAACGCTCGCGAACTGTCCGGGTGCCTGGTCCAGCACATTCACCAGTTCGGCATTCGCCTTGTTGAACTGGTCGAACAGTACCTGCGAATTCGCGGTGAGCGTGCCGAGGTCGGGCTGGGCCTGCGAGGTTGTCGCGGCGATGGTGCGCAGATTCGCGATCAGGTTCGTGGTCTGCGGCAGCAGGTTCTCCAGACCGGCCGAGACCAGGCTGACTCCCTCGATCAGCGAACGCAGCTGATCGGGGCCGCCGCTGAGCGCGATATCGAGTTCGTTCAGGATCACCGAGAAGTGCTCCGGGTTCACCTGGGCGATCAGATCGCTGGAATTCTCCAGCACCGCCGACACCGGTACCGGGGTGCTGACGCGCTCGGGATCGAAGGTGATCTCCGAGCCGTCGGTCAGGAAGGGTCCCTGGTTCCCGGCGGGCCGGAAATCGATGTACTGCTCGCCGGCGCCGGACAGGGCCTGCACGGCGACCTTGGTGTCCACCGGGATATCCCATTTGGATTCGATCTCGGCCTCGGCCTGGATCCCGGCGCCGTTGTCGACGAGTTCGAGGCTGCTCACTTCGCCGACCCGGTAGCCGCGCAACGTCACATCGTTACCGGGTTGCAGACCGCCGGAACGGTCCAGGTTCACGATGACGGTGTAGGTGCTGCGCAACGGGTTCACCCGCATGACGTTGACCATCAGATAGGTTCCGCCGATGAGCAGCGCCAGGACGATACCGAGGTTCGACCACAGCATCTTGTTCTTCAACATCACTGGCCTCCCACACGCTGCTGGACGACCTGCAGGATCTGGATCAGGCTGCCCGCGAAATCCTGTAGGTCGCGCACGTCGTAGAAGTGGCTGGTGCCAGGGGCGGTGAGCATCGCGATATCGAGATTGGTCACATTGACCTGGGCGGCCAGGCTGCTGCCGCGGAAGGTGGCGTCGACGGGGCCGCGCAGTTCGTGCAGGATGTCCAGCAGTGCACCGAACTTGTCCCCCGTGGCCGCCAGCGCAGCCATCAAGTTGTTCAGGTTGTCGAGGGTGCCCGCCAGATCGCCGCCGGTGGTGTTCGCATAGTCCCCGAGCGCGGCGCTCGTGGTGGAGATCTTGCTCAGCAGATCGCCCAGCGCCCGGTTGTTCTCGGCGACCGCGCCGATCATATCCGGCAGCGTATCGGCGACCTGGCCGAGTTCATTGCGCCGGCTGTCGAGAGTACCGGCCAGCACGCTGAATTCGCCCAGCACGCTGTCGATTTGCGCGGAGTTCGCATTGATACTGGAAACCACGCCGGTGATCTCGTTGACCAGATGTACCAGCTGGTCACTGCGCCCGCCGACGATGGAATCGAGTTCGGTGCCCAGCCGGGTGAGGTGGGCGATACCGCCGCCGTTGAACATCAGCGATACCGACAGCAGCAGTTCCTCCACCGTGGCGCCGGCCGATGTCTGCTCGATGGGCAGGGTGTCACCGTCCTCGAGCAGGGCCGTCCCCGGTTCGGTCTGCGGTTTGGCCACCGCGATGAAGACATCGCCGAGAGGGGTCGCCTGGCGCAGTTCGGCGGTGGTCCCGATCGGAAGCTCGATGTCCTTGCGAATCTCCATATCGACGATGGCCTGGAAATTCTTGGTCTCGATATTGGTGACCACGCCGACATCGGAACCCCCGACCTTCACCTTGGCCTGGTCGGGCAGATTCAGCGCATTGTCGAATACCGCCCGCAGGTTGAAGGTTTCCCCGCTCGCACCGGGCTTCGGCAGCGGAATGTCCTCCACTGTCAGGCCGCAACCGGAGGCCAGCGCCACCGTACCGGCCGCCACCAGGGCGGCTACGGTGCGGCGGGCGCGTCGGATTGTTCGCATCATTTCGTCAGTCCCAGCAGTGCGGCGGTGAGTCCGAAGTCCGGTCCGAAATCTTCGGGCCGGCCGGTCCGGCAGCCGTCGGATCGCATCTGAATCCGTTCGCAGAACAGGCTCACGATTTCACCGCCCGCGAGGTTGGTGCCGATCAGCGCGTGCAACCGGACGTAGCCCTGCTCGTAGTTCATCGAGCGGTGGATGTTCTGCAGCAGCATCGGCGCGACGTCGACCACTTCGGTGACCCCGTGCGCGTTCTGCCGCAATTGGTCGATCACCGTGTTCATCCTGGTCAACGTGTCCACCAGCTGATCCTGATGCTGCCCGAAGATCGAGCTGGTGTTGTTCAGGAAGTCGTAGAGCTGCTGCAACGTGGCCTGCAGGCCGGGTGCCTGCTCGGCGAGCATGGTGGTCATCTGGGTGGCCTGGTTGCTGAAATCGCGGACAGCCTGGTCGTTCTCGGCCAACATCGTGGTCAGCTCGTTGAGCTTGGTGATGATGTTGGCGATGGCGCCCTTGTTGTCGACACCGACCTTCAGCGCACTGGACAGCGCGTTGAGGGTGTCGCGCATCTTCTCGCCCTGACCGTTGAGCATCGGGTACAGCACTCGGCCCGACAGGGGACCTACACCCTCCTGCCCCTCCTGCGGTTTCAGCGCATCGGCGAACTGATCGATGGTTTTGAGCATCGTATCCAGCTCCACCGGCACATCGGTCTTCTCCAGCGGCAGGTGATCGCCGTCGGAGAGCGTTTCGCCCTCGACATAGCGCGGCGTGAACTCGATATGGCGGTTGGTGACGATCGACGGCGAGATCACCACGGCCATAGCGGATTTCGGGATCTCCACATCACTGTCGATGCTCATATGGACTTCCACCAGATCGCCGTGCGGAATGATCTTGTCGACCTTGCCGACCTGGAGTCCGAGCACGGTGATCGGGTTGCCCTCGTACATACCGGCGATGTTCTCGAAATCCGCGGTGATCTTCATATCGCCGCCCACCACACTGTTCACCATCGAACAGCTGCCCAGGGCCAGCGCCGACGCGCCGATGACCAGCGCTTTCGCGGTCTTCTTCACGAGGTCGATGTTCAACGGATTCATCCCTGGCACCCCTCGGCGACTTGGGCGAAGCACAACCAGTTGTCCGGGAACAGCCACGGGATACCGACCTCGGCGTAGTTGCCGTTACCCCACGCATTGGCCAGGTAACGCACCGACGGCGGCATGATCGACAGCAACCGGTCGAGGTTGTCCTTGTTCTTCTGCAGACCTGCGGCCATAGTGTTCAGCTGGTCGAGCGTGGTGCCGAACTGGTTGTTGTTCTGCGCGCCGATCGCCTGCAGCTGCGCGGTCAGGGTGGCCACATTGTCCAACAGGGTCCGCAGCAGCTGCTGCCGTTCAACCACCCGCGAGGCGATGGCCTCGCCCTGGGTGATGATCAGCAGGGCGCTGTTGCGGTTGTCGGCCAGGATGGTGGTCACCCGATCGAGGTCCTTGATCAGCTGCTCGACATCGTCTTTGCGGTTGTCGATCACCTTGGCCAAGGCCCCGATACTGTCCAGCGACTGGGCGACCAGCTCAGGGGAGCCCTGCAGCTGTTCGTTGAACAGATTCAGCGATTCGGCGAGTTTGCCGGGGTCGAGCTCCTGGAATTCCGGGGTGCCCTTGTCGATCACATCGGCGAGATCGTAGGGGACCGCGGTGTTGGTCTTCGGGATGCGGTCGTCGGGCAGCCCCGTACCGTCACCGGGTTCGAGATCGACGTAACGGGCGCCGAGCAGGGTGGCCATCTTGATGGCCGCCCGGGCATCGGGACCGAGTTCCACATCGTTGGAGACCTGCAGGGTGAGCAGGACGTGGTCGCCTTCGAGTTCGGCCGCCGACACCCGGCCCATCGGCACGCCGGCCACATTGACCTTGTCGCCGACGGATATACCCGCGGATTGAACGAATTCGGCCTTGATCGACTGTTCGCCGATCCCGAGGTTACGGAAACCGCTCGACACCAGGACCAGTAGGGCGACGACGATGACGCCGATGATGCCGAGCCCGAAGTAGCGATTGTTGTTGAACCAGGTTTTGAATTTGGTCATCATGGCCGGCACACCGCCGATTGCGAATTGCCGCCGATCTGCGAGAACAGACCGCGGGGGAACAGGACTCCGTACAGCGAGACATCCAACCGGCAGATATACGCGTTCGCGTAGGCGCCTTCGGAGGTGAATCGTCCCGCGTCGGCGAGAATGGCGGGCAGGTCGATCGCGGCCTGATCCAGTTTGGCGCCGTTGGCCAGGAACAGGGTCAAAGCGTCACGTGTCGAATTCTGGACGGCCTCCAGCTTGGGCTGGATATTGCCGACCATCCCGACGAGCGCGGTGGTGGCACCCGCGATCTGTTCGGTCGAGGAGAGCAGCGACTGGCCCTGCTCGTACAGGCCGCCGATCAACGCCCTCGTCTGGGTTATCAGCGTCTCCAATTCGCCCCCTCGTTTGGCCAGGCCCGCCATCACGCCGCTGAGGTTGGTGATCACATCGCTGAGAATGGCGTCTCGCCGTTGGAAATCGGTGGCCATGGTGGCCGCCTGGGTGATGAAGGAACTCAACGAGACCCGATCACCCTGCAGGGCGAGGATGAAGGTCTCCGAGAGCCGATTCACCTGCTCGGGTTCGAGCACCTCGAAAAGCGGCTGGAAGCCGTTGAGCAGCGCCGAGATATCGAAGGACGGCTCGGTGCGATCGACCGGGATGGTGGCGTCCTCCGGCAACTCGGACGCATCCCCGCCGGAGCCGGGCGCCAGCGCCACATAGCGCTGGCCGATCAGGTTCTGGTACCGCACCAGCGCTTTGGTGTTACCGAACAGGGTCTGATCGTCCTGGACGATGAAGCTCACCTTGGCATTCGACTCGCCGGTCAGCTCGATCTTCTCGACCTTGCCGACGCGCACACCCGCCATCCGGACATCGTCGCCCTCACGCAGACCCAGCACATCGGTGAAGACCGCGGAATACGATTTCGTACCACCGTCCACGGTGCGGGCGAGCGTATTCCACACCAGCACCGTGACCAGCACCGATACCACCGCGAACAGGCCGAAGCCGATCAGCGGTTTACGGACCCCCTTCACGCGGACGCCTCCTCGGTCACTCGCAAGGTTCCGCCTTCGAGAATCGAACTCAACATCAGGTACTCCACTGAGGTCGGCTGCCGGCCGAGCAGGGCAGCCACCGCCGCATCGCCCTCGTAGGAGGCGATCGGCCGGGCCGCGGGGGCGGCACCGGTGTCACCGTCCGCCGCCGGTGCCGCCGCACCGGGTTCGACCGCCGGGGCCGGCGGCTGGGCACCGGGCTGGGCGGCCGGCGCGGGGGCCGGTGCGCCGGGCAGACCCGGAAGCTGCGGCAGACCCTGCGGGAACAACCCCTCCAGCGGCGTCCCGGCGAACGGGTTGTTCGCGGGCGGTGCGGCCGGGGCGGGGACACCGACCTCGGTGGTTACGCCGGGGATCGGCGGCAGACCGGGGATCGGCGGCAGCACCGGCAGGCCGTCGGCGGCGGGGAGCCGGCGCGGTTTCATCTGTTCGGGCAGATATCCGGGATCGGCCACGGCGGGCGCGGTGAAGCAGCTCGGTCCGGCCAGGTCACCGTAGCGCGGGCAGTCCGCCACGGTGTTCGGGTTGAACGGGGTGAACGAAACCCCGGCGTTCCAGACCATCTGCTGCTGCGGACCCCAGCTGAACGTCGTACGCAGGTTGCGCGACGAGGTGTTCAGGTTGCTTATCGCATTGGTGATGGCGGCCGGATTCGAGGCCAGTGCGCCGAAGGTCTGGTTCAGTCCGACGGTGAGCTCCTTACCGGTATTCGGGTTCCGCGCGAACAGATCGTTGACCTGGTCGACCGTGCTCCCGGCCCCGCTGATCAGGTCGACGAGTTGCTCGCGCCGGTCGGCGATGGTGCTCGCCGTCTGCACCGACGAAGCGAGAACGTCCATCAGCTCCGGCGCCGACTCGTTCAGCGCATGCGCCGAATTCGCGAAGTCCTGGAGGAAGACGCCGAGGTCCGGAATCGATCCGTCCACCGAGGTCAGCCAGTGGTCGATCCGCTCGATGGTGGAGCCCGGCGCCCGGCCGCTGCCGTCGAGGGCATACGAGAGGGTGCCCAGGACACGGCCGAACTGCATCGGATCGATCCGGTCGAGAATGTTCTGAACCGTGGTCAGGGTGTCCTGCAGCGCTATGGTGCCCTGGCTCTTGTCCTCCGCGATCTGCGAGCCCTCTTCGAGGTGTGCCTCGGTGGGGCCGTTGTAGAGCAGCTCCACGGAGGTAACGGCGAACAGGTTGCTGGGCACAACCCGGGCGGTGACGTTCGCCGGGATCTGCTCGACGAATTCGGGCTTCAGCTCGATGTTCACCTGCTGGAGTTCACCCTGGGCAGCCACCGACACCGTTTCGACCGCACCTACCAGGACACCGCGGAACTTCACATCTGCCTTCTGTGGCAGCCCGTCGCCGGTGGTGGTGAGGTTCGCGGTCACCCGCACCTTTTCCACGAAATAGCCCTGATAACGGGCCATCAGGAAGCCGAGCACCACTATGAAGACAACCAGGCCGCATACGCCGGCGATGAGCAACTGCTTCATCGTGGGCCCGCGCCCACTCGGATCGATGATCATTGTGCTACCCCGAGATCCTGATACCAGGGTCGACGCCCCAGATGGCCAAGGTCATGAAGAGGTCGACGAAAACGACCACGATGATGCACATCTTGATCGCGCGACCGGCCGCCACACCCACGCCCTCCGGGCCACCCGAGGCGAAAAAGCCGTAGTAGCACTGGATGAACGTGGTTATCGCAACGAAGAGTATTGCTTTGAGCAGCGAATACAGGACATCTGTCGGGATCAGGAACTGATAGAAATAGTGCTGATAGGTTCCGCTGGCGGTATCGCCGATCACCTGCACCGTGAGAGAGCAGGAGATGTAGGCCATTGCGAGACCGAGGCAGTACAGCGGCAGGATGGTGATCATCGCCGCGATCATCCGAGTGCTGACCAGATAGGGCAGTGGCCGGATCGCAATCGATTCCAGCGCATCGATCTCTTCGGAGATTCGCATCGCACCGAGTTGCGCGGTGAAACGACAGCCTGCCTGGGCCGCGAATGCCAGTGCGGCGAGCAGCGGTCCCAATTCGCGCGTGGTGCCGAATGCGGAGATCGCGCCGGTCAACGGACTCAGGCCGAGCAGGTCGAGCGAGGTGTAGCCCTGCAGGCCGACCGTGATACCGCCGAAGGCGCTCAGAATGAGCACCACGCCGATGGTTCCGCCACCGACGATGAGATTTCCGTTGCCCCAGGTGACGTCGGACAGCAGCCGCCATACTTCTTTCGGATACTGCTTGAATGCCAACGGCATGGAACCGATGGACCGCAGGAAGAAGAAAACCTGGTGTCCGAGCCGCGCGAGCATATCGACCGGGGCACCGGCGGCTTTACGCAGCTGCTGAAGAGGTTTCAGCAGCGGAGGTACATAGGTTGCGGACACCGGTTCACACCACCTGAGGCGGGAACAAGGTGTTGTACACCTGGGTGAAGATCACATTCACTCCGAACAACATCACCGCGGACATGACAACGGCGGTATTCACCGAGTTGGCGACACCACCCGGACCACCGCGGGTATTCAATCCGGTATCACAGGCGATGATTGCCGCGAGCAGACCGAACAACAGCGATTTCAGCAGAGCGACAAGCAGATCGAGCGAAATTGCGAACGATGCGAAGGTCGAGATATACGAACCCGGGGTGCCGCCCTGGACGAAAATATTGAAAATGTAGCCGGTCAGAAATCCGACGAAGACAACGAAACCACAGAGCAGCACGCTGACGACCATTGCCGCGCCGAGACGAGGCGCGACCAGCCGGCGCAGCGGATCGACACCCATGACTTTCATGGCGTCGATTTCCTCGCGAATGGTCCGAGATCCGAGATCGGCGCAGATGGCCGAACCGACGGCGCCGGCGATCATCAAAACGGTGACCAGTGGCGCACCCTGCTGAATGATGCCGAGCCCGTTGGCTGCACCAATGAACGAGGTGGCTCCGACCTGCTGCGCAACCGATCCGACCTGGATGGATACGATGACGCCGATCGGAATGGCGACCAGCAGGGTCGGTGCCGCGGCCACATTGGCCATGAACGCGCACTGCCGGATGAACTCCGCGAGCGGGAATCGGCCGCGGAAGATACTGACCACGAGCTCGGTAACGGCCTCGACACCCATCGTCATCTGACGGCCGAGGGTCTCCAATGAACGTCTGGGGTGGTCGCGCCAGTAGTCCCGCGTCCACTCGACCGCTCCGCTCAACCGAGAACCTGTTGGTGGACTCTTGGTCGACTGCACTGACTAACCCCTCTCGACGTCGGTTACCTACCCCGACGGCTGGTTTGCTTGAGGCACCTTACTACGTAGTAGTGCGAAACACACCATAGACGGGTGAGGGCCGTCACAGACGTTCATCACTCCGTGGCGTGACCATCGAGTTATCCAGCACTTCTTGGTATGTATCCCAATGAGTGTTCCGCGATTCTGGAAGAACCTACAGCTGACCGGCCGATAAAGCGTTCCCGGGACATGGATCCGTGGAGAATGACCGTTCACATAAATAACGGATGATTTTCCTGAAAATTACCGATTCGCGGCGACATGGAGATTCGACTGTTACTCGACGCGCGTAGCCACAGCGGAGGCAATTAATAGCATTGGGCTATTCTTCCGGAGGTATCGTGGCCGAAGTTTCGCGCAGTCTCCGCCGAACACGGCGCGCACCGGCCGAATGCTCGACCGAACAGCCGAATTATCCAGGTGCACAAGGCAACCCACTGGTAACGGCGTCTCGGGGCGCGCGGCGCGGCCGTTGCTGCCACGATGAGGTGCCACACATTGATATCGTGCGGGCTTCGAGGTCTGGAGGGATATGTTCAGGAAACTCGCCCAGGCGGCCGGTGCCGTCTTCGCCGTCGCCCTGAGTGCGGCGCTGCTCGGCTCGGGGACGGCGGTCGCCGATCCCGGCCGGCCCGTACTCGGCGGTGGATCAGGGCTGATCGTCTCTTCGGAGTCGGGTCGCATGTCCGATACGGCGATTCAGTGCACGCTCACCACGATCGGCCACGACGGAGCCGGCCGCCTGGTCGGACTCACCGCGGGACACTGCGGGACACCTGGACACGAGGTCTACTCCGAACAGGATCCGGGTGCCGGGGTGCTCGGCCGGTTCGTCTACTCGAACCAAGAACTCGACTACGCGGTCCTGCAGTTCGAACCGGGCCGGGTCACCCCCGTCAACCGGGTCGGCAACCTCAGCATCACCGGAGTGGGTGCGCCCGCACAGTTCCCGAATATCGTCTGCAAGGAAGGCCGCACCACCGGCAACACCTGCGGTATCGCCTATGGCGATATCTTCGCCAGCAGTATCGAGACCTGGTCGCAGATGTGTGTGATGGAAGGCGACTCGGGCGCGCCGGTCGTTGTCGGCTCCACGCTGGTCGGCATGGTGAACGCCTATCTCGCCATCGCTTGCTTCGGCCCCGAGGTGGGTACCAACATGTCGACCATCATGGGTGATATCGACAGCCGGGCGAGTGTCGGTTCGGGCTTCCGGCCCATCTGACAAGGGATCAGCCGGTACCGGAAAACGAGCGGGTCCATCGGGCCCGCTCGTTTTTCGTACAGCCGTGCCTCAGAGTTCCTCTACACACACCACGAAGCGACGTTCCGAGTACACGTACCCACTGCTGCCCGCACCGCAGGCGTTGACGTCGTCGGCGTTCTGCTCGATGGCGACCACCTTCACCCCGTCCACGGCGGTGGTTTCGGTGCAATCGATACGCTCCGGCCCGGTGGTACCGCTGCCCACGTCCATACAGCCGCCGATCACCCAGTCGATATCCAGGCACAGGGCGCCCGTCTCGATCCCGTTGCGGCTTTCCGCGTAGTAGTTGTCGGCATCGCCGACGCATTCGGTGCTGCGAGCGGCCTTACCGATCACCCGGTAGTTCGAGGTGGCGGTACCACAGGACGCCTCTTCGATACTGGCGTCGGTGGTCGTACCGCCGAGCTGTACGCAATCACCGACCTCGGCATCGAAACCGGCGATACCGTCTTCGTCGGTTTCGGTTGTGGTCGGCGCGGCAGATGTGGTGGTGCTGGTGGTCGTCCCGGCCTCGGGCGTGGTCGTCACGTCCACGGCGTCCACGGTTCCGGTTTCGGTCGCCGGTAGCGCCCGGCCCTCGATGGTGGAGCTACAACCCGCCACCGCTACCGCGGCCGCCATACCGGCGAGCGTCACCGTCCATCGAGACGAAGTCCATCCTGACACGCACAGTCCTCCCGCTGCGACGCCGAACCCTTCCCCCGTCGAATCCGAACCTCACTACAGCTTTGCATCGAACAACACGCCATGAATACACCATGGCGGCGCGAGCGTCGACTCGGTGAGACCTCGCACCACTGGGGATCGAACCGGGGACGCCGACCGGATCTCGTTACCGCCGAGGCCGCGTGACATATGTCATTCACAGGTTTGACCTCCGGCATGTCACTTTCCGGCCATAACTCGGTCGATGGCAGGAAAACGCGCGGGTCCCGGGCGTACCCGGCCCGCGATAGATCCCATCGAGGGCCGCGGGTGGCTCATCCCACCCGTCATGCATAACGGCTATGTAACGGAAACGCAGGTTGGTCACGAAGAGATGAAGGCAGTAGGAAGGACCTCGGAGCGGAGGCGCACCAGCATGGATGGAACGACTTCCGTGATGCTCCACCGCCCGTCGGGACCGCTCCACAACTCCACGTACCGGTGTGCCACCGGCCGCCGTACGCTCCAGAGTCGAATGGACGGACGAACACTCTTATGCATGTCACCGAGAACACCGCGTCGTTGCCGACCACCAGCCGGGTTGCACGCCGGCTCCGGCAGGGTGTCCTGTTGACGGCCGCGATCGCGACCGCCACCACCGTGGCCACCGCGCCCGCCTACGCGCTGCCGGGTCTGCCTACGGGTTCGGCCGCGGGCGCCACCGAGCCCACACCGCCGGCGGCGAACTTCGCACCGCCCGCGATCAACCCCTCCGAGGGCGAACAGGTCGGTATCGCACAGCCGATCATCATCAACTTCAAGGAGCCGATCACCGATCGCGCCGCAGCCGAACGGGCCATCAAGATCACCCCGTCCACGGAGGTGCCGGGCAATTTCTACTGGTGGAGCGATAAGCAGGTGCGCTGGCGGCCGGCCGAGTTCTGGCCCGCGCAGACCGATGTGGTGGTGGAGGCCGGAGGTAGCCGCAGCGCCTTCCACGTCGGCGACGCCGTGATCGCCACCGCCGACGACAACACCAAGACCATCACCGTCACCCGCAACGGCGAGGTCGTGCGGACAATGCCCACCTCGATGGGCAAACCCGGCCACGAAACCCCCAACGGCACCTACATCGTGGGTGAACAGCGACGCGAAATGGTCATGGACTCCTCCACCTACGGGGTGCCGATCGATGACCCCGAGGGCTACAAGCTCGACGTCGAGTACGCCACTCGCATCTCCAACAGCGGGATCTTCGTGCACGCCGCCCCGTGGTCGGTCGGTTCGCAGGGTTACGCCAACACCAGCCACGGCTGCCTGAACGTGAGCACCGAGGACGGCAAATGGTTCTACGAGAACGTGGGCAAGGGCGACGCGGTGGTCGTGCAGAACACCCAGGGCGGCACCTTGAACGCGGGCGACGGACTGGGTGACTGGAACACTGTGTAGTTGGAGCCGCTCCGCGGCTCGACGGCAGGGCCCGGTCAACCCGGTTCTTCACTTCCGCCGGTCGCCCCAGAACCGGGCGGGCCCCGCCCGGGGAGGCGGACGGTCCGAGCGAGCAACTGAACGGCCGGGGCTGCACGGGGTGGACCCCCGGTACGTGTTAAACCCCGGGGGGTTTAAAGAAATTTTAGGGGGCGGGGGGGGGGCCCCCCCCCGGTCGGGGGCGCCCCCCCCGTGCTCTCCCCGTTTGCGCCCGCGGGCCCCCGGGGGGGGGCCGCCCCGCCGCCGGCCACGCCTGCGGCGCGCCGGGCTCGGCTCCGCGTCCGTCTCCGTGCCGGACGGTGCGTCGGTCACCTCGGGAGTGGTCTCGGCGTCGGTCGAATCGGCTGTGCCC
>NZ_JARWOV010000239.1 GCF_029868855.1 Nocardia carnea
TGGCGCAATCCCCCCCCCCGGGGGGCGCGGGGGGGGGGCCCTCCGGGGCCCGCGCCGACGGCCCGGGCCTGTCCTCCGAGAGCGCCGCGCCGCCCGGCCGCGGCCGGGCCTTCGCCGCCGCGGCCGACGGCGCGGCCGGTGGGGAAGGCGGTGCGGCCCTGCTGCTGACGACCCTGGCCCGGGCGCGCGCCGACGGCGCCGCGATCTACGCGGTGATCGCGGGCAGCGCCACGCTGCACAGCGGGCAGACCGCTGCGACCATCAGTGCACCGAGCGCGACCGCGCAGCAAAGGGTGATCGAGCGCGCATGGCGACAGGCCGCGGTGGCCCCGCATACCGCGGGATACCTGGAAGCGCACGGTTCCGGAACCCGGCTCGGCGACGCGGTGGAATTGGAGGGTATCGCGGCGGTATTCGGCGCCGGGCGGGCCGATCCACTGCCGATCGGGTCGGTGAAGACGAATATCGGGCACCTCGATCACGCGGCCGGAGTCGCCGGCCTGGTGAAAGCGGTGCTGGGCCTGGCCCACGGCCGGCTGTATCGATCTCTGCATTTCGAGCGGCCGACCGACGCCCTCGACCTGACAGCGGCCGATATCGAAGTGGTGACGGCATCCCGGCCCTGGCCGGCGGGGACGGCACCGCGCCTGGCGGGTGTCAGCTCGTTCAGCCTCGGCGGCGCCAACGCGCACTGCGTCCTGGCCGGACCCCCGGCCGACGCCACCGCCCCCGCCGGGGAAACGGATTCACCGGAACGGCTGGTTCGTGTCTCGGCCCGCAGCGCCACCGCGCTGGCCGAGCTCTGCGGCGAATTGGCCGAAACATTGCGCGGGAGCGAATATCCGCTCGACGATGTGGCTTTCACCCTGAATCAGGGGCGTTCCCGATATGAGCACCGATTCGCGGCCGTGGTCCGCACCACCGGTGAACTGGTGGTCGAACTCGCCGCGCGGGCGGGCCGGACAGCGGACGTGCGCGTTCCCGGCCCGGCGCCTCGGGTGGCCCTGCTCCTCGCACCCGATACGGTGCCGGCGGTGCAGGCGCCGGATCCGCTGCCGGATGCCCTGCCCGCCGCGGGCGCCACCGCCGAGGTGCTCGCCGCTCAGCTCGCGGTACACCGGGAGCTGACCCGGTGCGGTATCGAGATCGCGGCCGTGCTCAGCGCGGGGACTTCGCGGTACGCCGCGCGGTATCTGCTGGGCGCCCCGCCGGAGGTCACCGCGGCCGAACTCGCCGCGACCGAATTCACCGTCGATGCGGTACGTCTGTCCGCGGCGGCGGGTTCACTGCGCACCGCCGGTCCCGTCGTGTTCTGTGAACCGGGTGCGGGCGGCCGGCTGGCCGCGCTGCTGCGCGAACAGTCCGGCGGCGAGATCGATATCGTCAGCGCGCCGGAGCCGCTGCACCTGCTCGCCGCTCTGTACGAGCGCGGTGTCGATATCGATTGGGCGGCCGTGGGTCCCCGCGGTGGCCGCCGGCTCCGGCTACCCGGACACCCCCTGCGGCGGACCCGCTGCTGGATCGATCTCCCCGATATCGCGCACCCTGTACCGGCGTCCCGACCGGCCACGGCCCCCGCCGTCACGGATCCGCGGAACTGGCTGCGGGCCACCTTGCGCGAGCTGCTGCACACCGATACCGAAATCGACTCCCAGGACGATTATTTCGAGCTGGGTGGTAATTCACTCATCGCCGTGCAGCTCGTGGACCGTGTCGAGGAGGCATACGGCTTCCGCCCGAAACTGCTGGACGTCTACGAACGACCGAAGGTGGCCGATTTCGCCGAACTGCTCGTGGACGGGCCGCGTCCCGCATCCCGCTCCGACGTTCCCGAGCTCGTGGCGCACGCGGAACCCGCACTGTCGTTCGGCCAGGAACGAATGTGGTTCCACCACCAGTTCGACCCCGGGACAACGCTCTACAACTATCCGTACGTGAACCGCATACGCGGACATATCGATATCGACGTGCTGCGCGGTGTCTTCGCCGACCTCGCCGAACGGCACGAGTCCTTGCGCTACAACATCGAGGCCCCCGACGGCCTGCCCGAGCTGCGTATCCGCCCCGACCTCGGTGATTTCTTCCGCGCGACCGATGTGTCCGCGGCCCAGGATCCGGTGGCCGCCGCCCGGGAACTGGTCCGGGCCGCCGCCGGGACACCGTTCGATCTGGCCACCGATCCGCTGCTGCGCGTCTCGCTGATCACCCTCGGGCCCGACGACCACGTTCTCCAGATCACCTGCCACCATATGGTCACCGACGGTGCGACGCCGGTCATCCTGGCCCGGGAGCTGCCCGAACTGTACGCGGCCCGCACCGAAGGGCGCCCACATCAGCTGGCTCCCCTGCCCTTCCGCTACCGCGACTACGCGTGGTGGCAGCGGCAACTGCTGGCGAGTTCGGCGCTCGACCACGAACTGGACTACTGGACCCGCACATTGGCCGGTGCGCCCCGGCTGGAGTTGCCCACCGATTTCCCACGGCCACCACGTAAGGGATTCACCGGCGACCTGTTGCCGTTCACGCTGCCCGCGGCCTTGCTGACCGACCTGCGGGCGCTCGCTCGCCGGGAATCGGTCTCCCTGTTCGTGGCGCTGTTGACCGGACTGTATCTGACCCTCGCCCGTTACAGCGGGCAGCGCGATATCGTCGTCGGCACCCCGACCTCGGGCCGGAACCGGCGCGAACTCGAAGGGATGCTCGGCTTCTTCAACAGTACGGTGGCCCTCCGCGCCCGGTTGGCCGACGAGGCGCCGTTGCCGGAGCTGCTGACGCAGGTACGTGCGGTGGTGCTGGGCGCCCTGGAAAACCAGGAGATCCCGTTCGAGCGGGTGGTGAACGCGCTCGGCGAGCACCGCGAACTGAGCCGGACACCGGTATTCGACGTCATGTACGTGCACCAGGAGATCCCCGAGATCGCACCGCTGGCCGATACCGCCGGTTCCGGTTTCGATACCGAACACAGCCCGGCCAATGCCTTCGGCGGATTGCCCGCGGGCACCGCGAAATTCGACCTCACCCTGGTGACCTATGCGAACACGCAGGGACCGGCCCACGATATCGGTGCCTGTGTCGAGTTCAGTACCGAGTTGTTCACCCGGCGAACCGCCGAAGAACTGGCCGCGTCCTATCTCGCGGTGCTGACCCTGATGGTGGAGGCCACCGCGCCGACAGTGGGAACGCTGGTACGGGCGGCGCGATCTCCGGACGGACAGATCGGGGCCGAGGCCACCGGCACGGGGACACCGGCCGCGCACTCGGAGAATCCGCCGGAGACCGGCATCCCGACCGACCGGCCGCGGCGGCCGGGCGGATACGGGATGGACCGGGTGACCGGCCGGCTCCCGGCAGGCACGGACGGCGCCATCCTGCTCGCCGCCTGGTCGAGTCTGCTCGCCTGGTACTCCGGTCGCGACGAGGTGTCGGTGGGGGTTGTCCGTCCCGGCCGGATCCGGCCCGAAGCCGTGCTGATCGATATCGCCGACGAACCCGGCCGCACGGATCTCGTCGCCAGGACCCGAACTGTCTGGTCGGCGGAACCGGGTGGCCGGGACACAGCGGTACATTCTGTGTGGTTCGGAGCGCTGCCCGGCGCCGGAACCGCGGCCGAGCTCGCGCTCGCATGGTCACCGGAAGCCGGCGACCACACGGAATTCAGCCTCGGATACGCCCCGGAACTGTTCGACCGGCATACGGCCGATGAGATGGCCGCCGATCTGTGCCGGCTGCTCACGGCGTGGTCCGCCGATCCGACGGCATCGGTGTTCGAGGTGATGTCGTGATGAGATCCACCGCTGTTGTCGGCGCGGGCACGATGGGCACCGGTATCGCACAATGCCTGGCGACCGCGGGCTACCGGGTGGTGGTGGTCGACACCGACGCCGATTCGCTCGTCCGCGCACAACAGGCGCTGCGCGACGCGCTGCGGCTGGCGCTGCTGCTCGGCCGCGGTGACCGGGCGGCGCTCACCCGGGCGCCGGAGCGTATCGAGTGGACGACAGATAATGCCGCACTGCGCGATACGGAGTTCGTCATCGAATGCGTGACCGAGGTGCCGGCGGTGAAGACCAGCGTATTCGCCGAACTCGGCCGGGTCTGCGGGCCCGCCACCGTACTGGCCTCCTGTACCTCCGCGATCCCCATCGCCGGGCTCGCCGCCGTCACGGCACACCCCGAGCGCGTTCTCGGCCTGCACATCATGAATCCGGCACCCCTCACCGGCACCGTGGAGGTCGTGCGCGGCGCACAGACCGGCGCCGAGGTCCTCGATACGGCCCTGGCCGTGGTCGCCGAGATGGGCAAGAACGGGATCGTGGTTCCCGACCGGCCGGGTTTCGTGATCAATCGGGTGCTCATGCTGTCGATCGTCGAAGCCGTGACCGCACTCGCGGACGGCGTGACCGCGGCGACCGTCGACGCGCTGTTCGAGGGCTGCCTCGGGCACACCACCGGCCCGCTGCGCACCGCGGACCTCATCGGACTCGACAACGTGATCGACACACTGGCGGTGCTGCGCGCAGAGCTGGGTGACGACCGGTATATCGCGCCGCCCGCGCTGACCGCATTGGTGGCGGCGGGACGGTACGGCCGGAAGACAGGACAGGGTTTTCATGACTACCGTTGACCGGACCGGTGGCGCGCGTACCGCCGGTGAATCCGCGGACCGCGCCTACTGGGCCGGCGTGCTCGAGCACGCCCCGCGCCCCGAGGAACCTGCGGTCGCGACGACCGGCCACGCTGTCCTCCGTCTCCCGGAATCGGGCGAGTTCGCGCGGCTGGCCCGCTCGGGAGGCGGTGCCGCCGGGGTGGTTCTGGCCGGGCTGGCGGTCTACGGGCAGCGGTTGGGCGGCGCCGGGGATCTGATGATCGCCTATCGCGCGGAGTCGGTGCTCGTTCCTGTCCGGGTGCGCGTGAGCCCGTACACGCACTTCGCGGCGCTGGTGCGGGAGATCGGTATCGGCCTGCGCCGCGCGCGCCGGCATCGGTTCCGTGCGGAGGCCGACGATCCTTGGCCGGGTCGCGCGGACCGGCGGTGGGCGTTGTCGGCCGAATACGCGGGTGGGCAATGGCGTATCACGGTGCCCGGACCCGGCGGCGAGTTCGTGCGCGTATTCGAACAGCTGGTCGCCGAGCCGGCGCGCGCTGTGGGTGGCGTGGGCGTATCCACCACTGTGCCGGGCGAGAGCGTATCGGTGGCCGGACAAGACGACGGCGATCCCGGCGAGCCGGCCACGCTGCTCGACACGTTCCGTGAAACGGTGCGGCGCACTCCGGCGGCAATCGCTGTGCGCACGACCACCGGCGATACGCTGACCTATGCCGAACTCGATGCCCGGGCCAACCGCTGGGCGCGCCGGCTCGTGCGCGCCGGCGCCGGACCCGACTGTGTGATCGCCCTGGCCGTACCGCGTTCGGTGGCGGCGATCGTGGCCGTCTACGCGGTCCTGAAGGCCGGCGCGGCTTTTCTCCAGCTGGACCCCGGCCTGCCCACCCACCGGCGTGCGCGGATGCTCGCCACCGCCCGGCCGATCGCGCTGCCGGGGCTCGCCCGCCCGGGCGAGGAACCCGTCCAGGTACTGGAGCGTGGACATCTGGATCTGCTGGACCGCATCTCGTCCGGCGAGCAGACAACGGACCCGCAAGTCGCCGTCCGGGGTGACAACCTCGCCTATGTCCTGTTCACCTCCGGTTCGTCCGGCCATCCCAAAGGCGTCGGCGTCACGTACCGTGCGCTGGGCAACCAGCTCGCCTGGATGCAGGACCGGTTCGGCCTGGACGCAAACGATACGGTGCTGCAGAAGACGCCGGCGACCTTCGACGTTTCCCTCTGGGAACTGTTGTGGCCGTTGCAGTACGGGGCACAGCTGGTTGTTCCGCCGCCGGACGGCGGCCACCTCGGGCCCGCCGAGCTCGCCGAGTCGATTCGCCGGTTCGCCGTCACCACGGTGCATTTCGTACCCACCCTGCTCCGCGTGTTCCGCGAGGCCGAACAGTTACCGGCCACCGTGCGGCGGATACTGGTGGCCGGCGAGGCCTTTCCGCGTGAACTGGCCGAGCGGTGTGCCACCGGCCCGGCCGAAATCGTCAACCTCTACGGGCCCACCGAGGCGTGTATCGCGGTGACCGGACATCGGGTGGTCGCCGGGGCACCGGGCACGGTCCCGATCGGCACACCGATACACCGCGTCGGCTGCCGGGTACTCGACGCCACCCTGCGGCAGGTTCCCGACGGGGTGGCCGGGGAGTTGTACCTGACCGGGGTTCAGTTGGCCCGGGGATATCTGCACCGCCCGGCGGAGACCGCCGCCGGGTTCGTCGCCGACCCGTACGACCGGGACGGGAACCGGATGTACCGCACCGGCGATATCGTGCGCCGGTGTGCCGACGGATTGGAATACTTGGGGCGCAACGATTTCCAGGTGAAGATCCACGGACTGCGGATCGAGCCGGCCGAGATCGAGACGGCGCTGCTGGCCGATGATGCGGTGTCCGCCGCGGTCGTCGTCGCCGTCTCCGGCCGGCTGCACGGGTATCTCGTCGCGGCGCAGGGCCGGCGAATCGATCGCGGCGTCGTACAGGCCGGGTTGGCGCAGCGCCTCCCCGAATCACTGCGCCCGCATACGCTCACCGTGCTCGACTCCCTGCCGGTGACCTCGGCCGGGAAGGTCGACCGGAGTGCCCTCCCGAAGCCGGACGTGCCGGATTCGGCCTATCGCGCGCCGGCGGACCCCGTGGCGGCAACCCTGGCCGGTGTCTACGGTGAGGTGCTGGGACGCGAACGTATCGGCGCCGACGACTCCTTCTTCGCGCTCGGCGGCGACAGCATCATGTCCATCTTGCTGGTGGCGCGCGCCAAAACACACGGCATCGCGATCACCGCCCAACAGGTGTTCGAGCACCGGACACCGGCTGCGCTGGCCGCCGCGGCGGGGACCTCGGTCGCCCCCGTGCTTGCGGAGCTGCCCGGTGGCGGTGTCGGCGAAATGCCCCTGCCGCCGGTCGCGTCCTACCTGGTGCAGCGTGGCGGCGGCTGGCGGCGTTTCGTCCAAGCCCTCGTACTGGATCTGCCCGCGGGGATCACCGCTACACAATTGACCGCCACACTGTCGGCGGTCATGGAAAAGCACGATATGCTCCGCTCCCGCCTGTACCGGGATGCGGGTGGGCGGTGGCGGCTGTTCGCCGATCCGATCGCCGCGGACCGGGTCGAGGAGCTGGTGCACCGGGTACCGCTCTCCCCGGGCCTCGATACCCGGACACGCGACCAGCTGACGATCGCGGCGTACGAGAGTGCGCTGAGCAGTCTCGACCCCGCCACCGGCGCGGTGGTGCGGTTCGTCTGGCTCGACCCGGCGGGCGACGGTGCGGAGCCGGCGGGCCGCCTGATCGTGGTCGCCCACCATATAGCCGTGGACGGCGTCTCCTGGCGAATCCTGATCCCGGATCTGATCGCCGCCTGGGTACAGGTCGCGGCGGGACGGGCGCCCGCCCTGCCCGCCGTGGCGACCTCCATGCGGCGCTGGACCCATGCGCTGGCCGCGGAATCGCAGCGCCCCGGCCGTATCGCCGAACTCGAATACTGGCGTGCTGTTGCCGCTGCGGACGATCCGCCCTTGGCCGGCCGGCCGTTCGATCCGGCCCGTGATCTCGCCGCCGCCACGCGTTACGTCACCGTCGAGTTGGACGAGAGACGCACCAATGCAGTGATATCCACAGTGGCCGAGCGGTATCACGCGGGCGCGAACGAGATACTGCTGACCGCTCTGGTACTCGCGGTCGCGCGGTGGCGGCCACGAAATGCGGTCCTGGTTCGCCTGGAAGGTCACGGCCGGGACCCCGATATCGCTCCCGGCGCCGATATCTCACGCACCGTGGGCTGGTTCACGGCCCTGTATCCGGTCCGGTTCGGCCTCGACGGAATCGATATCGCCGAGGCGTCGGCCGGCGGCGAAAGTCTCGGGCACGCGATCAAAGCGGTCAAGGAGCAGATGCGGTCGGTGCCCGGTCACGGGATCGGATACGGATTGCTGCGATATCTCAACCCGGAGACGGCGCCGGCCCTACCGCAGGCGGAGCCGGGCCAGATCGTCTTCAACTATCTGGGATCCGTCGCGGCCACCGCTGTGCCCGAGGATCTCTCGGGTCTCGGCTGGATTCCGACAGCGGATCCGGTACCGCTACCGCGCAGTCCGGATCCCGATATGCCGGCCGCGGGCGCGCTGGAACTGGATGTGATCGTGGTCGCCGGACGCCTGCACGCCACCATCGGATATTCGGAGACCCTGTTCGACGCGGCTGCCGGCGCGGAGTTCGCCGCACAGTACGAGACCATGCTCGGGCTCCTGGCCGATCACGCCGAGACGGCGCGCGGCGGATATACGCCCTCCGATTTTCCGCTGGTGGGGGTCGGGCAGTCCGATATCGAGCGATGGGAGAACCGGTATCCCGGGGCGATCGATATCTGGCCCTTGGGGCCGATGCAGGCCGGGCTGTTCTACCATGCGGTGCACTCCGGCCGGGCGCTGGATCCCTATGTCCTGCAACTGGTCATCACGCTCACCGGCGCTGTCGATACGCGACGGCTGCGCGCCGCGGCCCGCGCTGTTCTCGCGGCGCATCCGAGCCTGCGCACCGCGTTCCACGCGGCCGGTACCGGTATCCCGGTGGCTGTGGTTCCCGCGGCGGTATCGCTGCCGTGGTCCGAGATCGAGGTGGAGCCCGACAGCGATATCGGCGCGCTGCTCGCGGCCGATCGCAGTGCCCGGTTCGACCTCGCCCGGCCGCCGCTGATCCGCTTCACGCTGGTTCAATTCGGATCCGAACGCGCGAAACTCGTGGTGACCAGTCATCACATCGTCTTCGACGGCTGGTCCGTCCCGCTGCTCATGCAGGATCTGCTCATCCACTACGCCGCGCCCGGACACGAACCCGGCCCGCCACGGCCGACCTACCGTGATTACCTGCGCTGGTTGACCCGATGGGACCGCAGTGCCGCGGAAACAGCCTGGCGAACCGCACTGGCGGAGGCGGTGCCGACATTCGTCGCCGGACCGGACGCCTCCGCACCGTCCGGAGTGCCACCGCTCGAGCAGACGATCGTGCTGTCCGAGGGGGTCAGCCGCCGGATCGCCGATACCGCGGCCGGGCTCGGTGTCACGGTGAACACCGTGGTGCAGGCCGCCTGGGCACTGGTTCTGAGCGAGCACACCGGCGGCGCCGATATCGTGTTCGGCGCCACCGTCTCCGGCCGCCCACCCGAACTGCCGGGGGTCGAGGCGATGGTCGGCCTGTTCATCAACACCGTGGCGGTGCGTGTCCGGCTGCGCCCCGACGAACCGGTGGCGGCGCTGCTCACCCGGCTCCAAGCGGAGCAGGCCGTGCTCACCCCGCATCATCATCTCGGACTGGCGGAGATCCAGGCCTGCGCCACCGGTGCCCGGCAGGAATTGTTCGACACGCTACTGGTGTTCGAGTCCTACCCGTTCGATCCCGGCCTCGCCACCGCCGCCACCCTCGACGGTCTGTCGGTGACCGGCTTCGAATCGCACGAGGCCACCCACTTCCCGCTCGCGCTCTCGGTGTGGTCGGGAACGGGTCCTGTTCCCCGGGCCGGTGCCGATAACCGGCTGCGCATCGTCGCAGGTCACCGTCCGGACGAGTTCGCCCCCGGGGTGGTGGACGCGTTGCTCGCCCGGTTCGGTGACGCCTTGGCCGCCCTCGGTGCGGAACCGGCGGCCGCCGTGGGGGAGTGGGCCGCGGCGCCCGGCGCCCGGACCGCGGATCATATGGTGCCGCAAGAGAACCGGAGGAATCCGCAGTGACGACTCGGCCGTTGACCGCCGCCCAGCAGGAGATCTGGCTGGCGCACGAACTCGATGCCACCGGAGCACGGCAGGTCGTCGGAGGGTATGTCCACATCCACGGGCGGATCGATCCCGAGTTGTTCGAACGAGCGCTGCGCGCCGTGGTCGCCGGCTCGGAAACCCTACGGGTGCGTATCGAGGGTGATGCGCAGATTGTGACCGAATCGGCCGACTGGCCGTTGCCCCGCCGGCAGTTCGAGTCGGTGGCGGCCGCCGAGAACGCCCTGTACGACGAACTGGACCGTCCCTTCGCTCTCGACACTGCCCCGCTGTTCGAACACCAATTGGTGGATGTCGGTGAGGCCGGGTACCTGTGGTTCGTGAAAGCGCACCACATCGTGCTGGACGGTGCCGCGTTCATGGCGCTGCTGCGGCGGGTCGCGGCGGCATACACCGCGGGGGACACGGGCAGCACCCTTCCCGAGCACGTCTTCGACCGGGTGGACGATCTGGTCGAGGAGGACACGCGGTATCGCGCGTCGGAACGGTTCCGCGCGGACCGGGAATTCTGGTCCGCCCGGCTCCGGGATATGCCCGACGCGCCGATGTTCGCCGAAGGCCCCGCGGGAGCGGCGGCCGGCTACCCGCGCCATACCGGCGATCTCGCCGCCCCCGACTGGCAGGCGCTCCGCGCGCGGGGGGACCGGTGGTCGGCCGGCTGGCCCGCGCTGGTACTGACGGCGGCCGCCGTCCTGCTGCACGCGGACACCGGCTGCCGCACAGTGGGACTGGGGCTCACCGTCCCGGCGAAACGGTCCCGCAATGCGCTGGGGATGACCGCCAATGTCGTACCCCTGCGGCTGGAGATCGATCCGGCCGCCCGGCTCGCCGAACTGGCCCGCACGGTGCGCACGGACTCGCTGATCGCACTGCGCCACCAGCGCTACCGGCTCGCCGATATGCACGCCGATGTCGCCGCGGCCGGCGGACAACGGCGCCTCGTGGGCCCGGTGGTCAATATCCTGCCGCGGCAGCGATATGTGGAATTCGGCCCGTACCCCGCTTCCCTGCACGATATGTCGGCCGGCCGTACCGACGATTTCACCCTCAGTGTGTACGAGGGGGAGCCGCGGCTGCGAATCGCGCTGGACAGCACGACGGCCCGGTTCCGCGCCGGTGATCTCGCCGCCCAGCACGACCGGTTCCGCTCCGCCCTGCGCGCCCTGGCCCACGCCCCCGACGACCTCACCATCGCTGCGCTGCGCTTCGATACGGCCACCGCCGCAGCGGAAGGCACCGGAACCCTCCCGCGAAACGCCTCGGCGGTCCCGCCCCCCGATGTCGTCCCCGCGGCGCGGCCGGTCGAACCCGCCGCCCCGGAAACTCTCGTCACCTGGTTCGCCCGCACCACGCGAGCCCACGGCGCCGATCCGGCGCTCACCTTCGGCGACGAAACGATCGGCTACCGCGAACTCGACCGGCGCTCGGACCTGCTGGCCCGGCGCATCGGTGCGGCCGGGGCCGGACGCGGCGACCACGTGGCCATTGCACTGCCGCGGTCGGCGGAACTGGTGATCGCCGTACTGGCGGTGCTCAAAACCGGTGCCGCCTACGTCCCCGTCGACCCGGCCGACCCGGCCGAACGGGTCCGGTCGATACTCGAAGACTGTGCCCCGGCCCTGATCCTCACGACCACGCAGGTGAGCGTGCCGAGCGTCGACGTAGCGGTCCTGTGCTTCGACGAAGAACCGGCGGCCGAGCTCCCACCGGTCCCCGCTCGCGCTGCGCGGCCGGAGGACACCGCCTATGTCATCTACACCTCGGGCTCCACCGGGAAACCCAAGGGCGTCGTGGTCACGCATGCGAACGTCGCCCGATTGTTCACCGCGGCCGAGCAATGGTTCGGGTTCGGCCCCGGCGATGTGTGGACGCTGTTCCATTCCGTAGCGTTCGACTTCTCGGTATGGGAGATCTGGGGCGCCCTGCTCTTCGGCGGCCGCCTGGTCGTGGTCGATCGCGATACCGCACGCTCACCCGAGGATTTCCGGCAGTTGCTCGCCACCGAGCAGGTCACCGTGCTGAACCAGACACCCTCGGCCTTCGGCATGCTGGTCGAGGCCGATACCGGCCGCGGTGACTCCGATCTCGCGGTGCGCTGGGTGATCCTCGGCGGCGAGCCGATCGAGCCGCACCGGGTACAGGCCTGGTACACGCGCCATCCCGGTCGTGCGGTGGTCGATATGTACGGTGCCACCGAGACCACGGTGCTCACCACCGGATACCTCCTGGGCCCGCACGCGGACGCGAACCTGATCGGCCGGGCCATGCCCGGTCTGTGGGTGTATGTGCTGGATGCCGCGTTGCGGCCGGTTCCGCCGGGCGTACCGGGGGAGATCTACGTCGGCGGTCCGGGCGTGGCTGCCCGGTATCTGAACCGGCGCGCCCTGACCGCCGCCCGATTCGTCGCCGACCCTGCCGGTCCGGCCGGTGCGGTCATGTACCGCAGCGGCGATATCGCCCGCCGGGTCGACGGCGAACTCGAATACCTCGGCCGCGCCGACCGCCAGGTGAAGGTTCGCGGATACCGGATCGAACGCGGCGAGGTGGAAGCGGCATTGTGCGCGCTGCCGGAGGTCGCCACCGCAGCCGTCCTGGTGGACGGGCGGGGCCGACTGGCGGCGTATGTGGTGTCGGACCTGGACCCGGAGGTGATCCGGGAGCGGATCGCGGCGAGCCTGCCGGCGCATGCGGTGCCGTCCGTGGTCATCGGCCTCGCGGAGTTGCCGCTGACCGGGAACGGGAAATTGGACGAACGGCGCCTGCTCGCTCTCGAATCCGAGGGTCCGGCGGCCGGACCCGACCCGACCGGCACCGAGCGCGAGACGACCGTGTACCGGTTGTACGCCGAGGTGCTCGGCCGTAGCGATTTCGGTTTCGAGGATCGATTCTTCGCCATCGGCGGTGACAGCATTCTCGCGATCCGGCTGGTGAACCTCGCGCGCACCGCCGGACTGGCGATCAGCGCGAAGGATATCTTCGAACACCAGTCCGTCCGGGCGGTGGCCGCGATAGCGGTCCCGGTCGCCGAAACCACCCCGGCGGAGGACATCGGCGCCGCCTACGGCGCGATGACCGCCACCCCCATCATGGACAGGTACGGCCGTGCCGGGGTGGTCACCGACGATTTCGCGCAGTTCGCCATGGCCCGGCTCCCCGCCGCGGTCACCGAACCGCAGCTCCTCACCGCGCTGCAAACACTGCTCGACCACCACGATGCGCTGCGGATGCGGGCGGAGTGGACACCACAGGACCGGTGGCAGGTGGTGATCCCCGAACCGGGTGCGGTGCAGGCGGAGACGATTTTCCGCCGGGTCCGGTCCGCGGGTGGTACCGGGCAACGCGAGATCGAGCGGCTGGCGGCTCATCGCCGGTTGCTGCCGCGCGAAGGCGTGATGGTGCAGGTCGTCGTGCTCGACGAGCCCGACGGTGCGGTACTGCTGCTGGCGATCCATCATCTGGTCGTCGACCACGTCTCCTGGCAGGTCCTGTTGCCCGATCTCGCGCGTGCACTCGCCGGCGAGCGGCTGCACCCGGTGCCCACCTCCCTGCGCACCTGGTCGAATACTCTCGCCCGTCAGGAACTTCCGGATTCCGAGGAACAGTGGTGGTTGCAGACCACGGCCGCCGCGGCGACGACGATCGGCCGGCGGCCACTCGACCCGGTGCTCGACCTGATGGCCGATGCCGTGGCCGTCGTCGGCAGGCTCGAGCCGGAGCCGACCCGGGCACTGCTCACCGTGGTACCGGACCGCTACCGGGTCGGCACCACCGAAATCCTGCTCACCGCGCTGTCGATCGCCCTCGCGAAATGGCGCGGCGCGGGGGCGGTACTGGTCGATGTCGAGGGGCACGGACGCGATAGCGTCGCGGACCTGGACATGTCGCGCACAGTGGGCTGGTTCACGGTGGTCTACCCGGTGCCGATGGATTCGGCCGTCGCGAACTGGGCGGAGATGGTGGCCGGCGGCGCGGGACTGGCGGATGCCGTGCGGCAGGTACGGCAGCGGTTGCGTGCGGTTCCGAACGGCGGCCTCGGTTACGGAACGCTGTATCGAACCGGCCGGCTCACGGCCCGGGCCCCGATCGGGTTCAACTATCTCGGCCGGTTCGATGTGCCGGGCTCGGCGGAACTGGAAGCGTTCGGCAGCGCCCGTGGTCCGGAAGCGGCTGTACTGCACGAACTGGATATCCAGGTGCACATCGAGCAATCGGGTGCCCTCGTCACCCAATGGGCGTGGCCGGAGGAACTGTTCGACCGGGCCGCGGTGGAGCAGCTCGCCGATCTGTGGGCGACCGTGCTGACGGCCTTCGTCACCCACCACGGCGGCCCTGCGGAACCTACATACGAACCCTCCGATTTCCCCCTGGTGGACGTCGATCCGGACACGCTCGAACAGATCGGCCGAGAGCACGGCGCTTTCCGCGATCTACTGCCCGCGACCCCGATGCAGGCGGGAATGCTGTTCCACACGCTCTACGAGGCCGAATCGGATCCGTATGCCGTGCAGATCCTGCTCACGTTGCACGGCGACGTCGACCCTGGACGGCTGCGCCGCGCGGCCGCGGCGGTCCTGTCCCGGCACCCGCAGCTCACCGGCGCTTTCGCCGTGCGCGGCGTCGACCGGCCGCTGCTCGTGGTGCCGGCCGACCTGCCGCTTCCCGTCCGGGTGGTCGAGTCCGGTGGTGCGGAGATCGAGAACACGGTGGAGCGAGTGGCCCGGGAAGATCTGCGGCCACTGGATCCGCGGACCGCGCCGGTGTTCCGGGTCACGCTCGTCAGCCCCGCCACCGGCGACCCGCGCCTGGTGTTCAGCTTCCATCACGCACTGCTCGACGGCTGGTCCACCCAGGTGTTCCTGCGAGAACTGTTCCAGCTCTACCACGGTGTACCACTGGCTCCGGCGCCCTCGTACCGGGATGTACTCGCCCGCACCGCGACACTGGATCGCGCGGCCGCGTGCCGGTCGTGGGGTGCGCTGCTACGCGACGCGGAACCCACGCGGGTCGGCCGTACCCGTGGCGAACGCGCGGAACCCGCCGAACTGCAACTGTTCACCCTGGAACCCGCGGTATCCGCCGCGCTCGCCGAAACCGCCGCGGCCCGCGGGCTGACGCTGAACTCGCTGGTACAGGCCCTGTGGACCCTGGTGCTCGAGCATATGACCGGTAGCCGCGAAGTGGTTTTCGGTGTCACGGTCTCCGGTCGCGACGCGGGTTTCGATACCGAGCACGTGATCGGAATGCTCATGAACACCGTCCCGCTGCGGGTCCGGATCGAGCAGGGTATCTCCGTGCTCGAACTGGCCGCCCGCATCCAGACCCAGCGCACCGGCATGCTCGAACACGATCACCTCGGACTGAGCGATATCCTGCGCACCGTCCCCGGCACCGGTGAATTGTTCGATACCGCACTGATCTTCGAGAACTACCCGATCGACACCGCCACATTCACCGATCCGTCGGCGGAATTCTCCGTATCGGCGGCCGAACACCGCGACCTCACGCACTACCCGCTGGCGGTGACAGTGTTCCCACAGCCCGTGCTGACCTTCCGGCTGGCGGTGCGTCCGCAACTCCTGGACTGGTTCGGGACGGCCGCCGATATCCGGTCGGTGCTGACGCAACTGTGCAGCGCCGTGGCGGCACAGCCCGATCGGCCGGTGGGGCGGCTGCGGCTGCCGGTCGCCGGTGTGCTCGAACAGGGCCGGGGTAGCACACGCGATATCCCCGACCGCTCCGTGACCGAAATATTCGAATCCGTCGCCGCCGCGCACAGCGATCGGGTCGCGCTCTGGTGGGACGGAACCGAGATCACCTACGGTGAACTCGATACTCGCGCCGACCGGGCCGCCCGGTGGCTGGCGGACCAGGGCGCCGGACCGGGGACTCCGGTCGGGATAGCGTTGCCGCGTTCCCCGGAACTGGTCATCGCATTCCTGGCCGTGCTGAAACTGGGTGCGATATGCCTGCCGATCCACGACGATTATCCGCCCGAGCGCGTCGACCGGCTCCTGCGGTACACCGGGGCGGAACTGGTATTGCGGGACACGCGGTTCGCCGATACGGCCGAACCCGGACCGGCCGGGACGAAACCCGGAAGCCCCGTATCCCCAGGGGCCACCGCCTGGCTGATGTTCACCTCCGGGTCCACGGGCGCCCCGAAAGGGGTGCGCATCACCCATCGCAATATCGTGGCGCGGGCACTGGACTCGATCGGAGCCCGCGACGAGCACGCACGTTTTCTGTTCCACTCCGCGTACACCTGGGACATGGTCGTCTACGAGCTGTGGCTACCGCTGCTCACCGGACGCAGTGTGGCTATCGCCCCGCCCGGCCGGCTCGATTCGGCAGACTATCGCCGAGTGCTCGACGCGGCCGGGGTGACCTCGCCGTTGATCTCCACCGGGCTCCTGCACGTGCTCGCCGAAACCATTCCGGCAGATCTCGCCCGAACCACGGATATCGCCGCGATCGGCGATGTACTGGCCCCCGCGGCCGTGGCCCGGCTACGCGCCGTCCGGCCCGATCTCACGGTGACCAACCTCTACGGTCCGGTCGAGGCCACCGCTTTCGCGCTCGCGCACCGGATCCCGCCCGGCGTCCCGGACGACCGTCCGCTGCCGATCGGCGTACCGGTGGACAACACCGGAGTCGCCGTGCTGGACACGGCGTTGCGCCCGGTCCCACCCGGGGTGAGCGGTGAGATCTATCTGTCCGGCACCGGTGTCGCCGCGGGTTACCTGCACCGGCCCGGCCTCACCTCGACGCGGTTCGTCGCCGATCCGTACGGCCGTCCCGGCGCGATCATGTACCGCACCGGCGATATCGGCACCTGGGATCGCGCCGGCCGGCTCCATTTCCTGGGGCGGGCCGATCGGCAACAGAAGATCAACGGCTATCGCGTGGAACCGGGCGAGGTCGAGGCGGCCCTGCTGCGGGAGTCCGATATCGCGGCGGCGGTTGTTACAGTACGGCCGGGCCGAAACGGGAAAACACTGGTCGCCCATGTGGTGTCGCGCGGCGACGCTGCCGATCCGGTGGAGTTGCGGTCCCGGCTCGCCCGGACTCTGCCCTCCTATCTGGTGCCGGCCACGATCGTGGCGATCGATGAACTGCCGCTCACGGCGAACGGCAAGATCGATATCGCGGCCCTGCCGCAGCCGCGCCGTGCCCCGGCCGGTGGCCCCGCGACCCGGAACCAGCGGATGCTCGCGGGAGTGGTGGGCGACGTGCTGGCGCTGGAGGAGGTGGGTATCGCCGACGACTTCTTCGAACTCGGCGGTGACTCGCTGTCCGCCATCCGGCTGGTCGACGCCGTGAACACCGCTTTCGACACGGAGATTTCCGTGCGGGACGTATTCGATGCGCCCACGGTCACCGAACTGGCCGAACGCCTGGCATCCCACGCCGGCGCGGACCGGCCGCCCGGCACAGCGCGACCGGCAGGCCCCGGACCGATGCCCGATACGCCGCGGACATCCGAACCGATTCCGCTCACCCCCGCCCAGCAGCGGCTGTGGACCGTCGACTACCTCTCCGACGGAGCACCCGGATACCTGCTCCCGCAGGCCGTGGAGATCACCGGGCCATTGGATGTGCCGGCGCTGCGGGCGGCCGTCATGGATGTGATCGCGCGGCACGAGATCCTGCGGACCGTGCTGCCGCATACCGAGGCAGGCCCGGTGCAACGCATCCTGCCCGCACCGGCGGACACGGGCGATGACCTCGGTGCAGGGCTCCGGCTCGAGGTGGAGCCCTGCACCCCGGCCGAATTCGAGGCGGCGCTGACCACCGAACTCACCCGCGGCTACGACCTGCGCACCGAGTTGCCCCTACGTGCCCGGCTGTTCCGGCTCGGTGAATCCCGGCATATCTTCCTGTTCGTCCTGCACCATATCGCCGGCGACGTCGAATCCCTGGTTCGGCTGGCCTGGGAGCTGGGGTTCGCCTACACCGCCCGCGCGACGGGGCACATCCCCGAATGGCCTGCGACTGCGGTGCAGTTCGCGGACTACACGCTGTGGCTACGCGACCGGATGGGGGCGGAGGCGGAGCCGGGCAGCCGTTCGGCCACCCAGGCGCGCTACTGGCTGACCGAACTCGCCGGAATTCCCGAGTCTCCTGTCCTGCCCACCGACCACCCGCGCATACGACGCGTGGAGAACCGGGCGGGTACGGTGCCGCTGGACTTCGACGCCGCGACACATCGTGCGATCGTCCGGACCGCACAGGAATGCTCGGCGAGCACCTACGTGGTACTGCACACCGCGCTCGTCTGTGCACTCGCCGGATTCGGTGCCGGCCAGGATATCCCGGTCGGCGTCGCGGTGAGCGGTCGCGATCACGAATCGCTCGACGCCATGGTCGGCTGCGCCGTGCACACCGTCGTGGTCCGGTCGCATATCGCGCAGGCCCCGAGATTCCGGGACCTGGTGCGCCAGGTGCGTGACAGCCTGCTCGGCGCGACCGAACACAAGGAATTTCCCTTCGACCGGCTCGTCGCCCTGCTCAACCCGCCGCGTACCCCGCACCACTACCCGCTGTTCCAGATCGCCTCGACCTTTCATCGTGATATCGCCGTGGAACACCCGTTCGGCGGGGCCACGATCCGGCAACTGCGGATCCCGCCGCGGCACACCGAGTTCGACCTACTGTTACAGCTTCGTGAGGGGTACGGTGCCGACCGGCGCCCCACCGGAATCGGCGGTGAACTGGTCTATGCGTCCGAACTCTTCGAGCATTCGACCATCGAGGCGATGGCCGCCCGGATCGGCGAGCTGGTCGCACAGCTGTGCGCGGATATCGACGCGCCGATCGGCCCGCCGTCCTCCTATGAGACGTCGGCGACGAAGGTGCCCGCCCAGTAGGTCTGTTCAGCAGATATGAGGCGGGCAGGATGCGCCGGCGCGACGATCGCCCGGCGAGGACGGCGGCCGGCGCGGTGGCGGGCGCACGCGAACGCCCCCACTCGGGCAACAGGCAGTCGCCGGTGCCCCCCGACGGCGTCGGGGCGACCTTCGCCGGGCAATCGGCGGCGGCCCGTGGCAGTGTGAGTGGAGAGCGACGAGAGTCGGACAGATCCCGGTGTCAGATCAGGTCGGCGTCGGCGAGGTCGAGGGTCAGCAGGTTGCGCCAATCGTTGACGAAAATCGCCGAGGTCCCCTCGTAGCGCACACCGATGAACGGATTGGCGGAAAACATCGGCGCGATCCAGCACAGCGAACCGTCGGCGCCGAGCCGGGCGAGCCAGCCGACGTTCCCCACCCCGCTGCCGCCTCCGGTCATCCGGCCGGTGCCGTCGGGCAGGCAGGCATCGAAGTTCGGATACGCCTCGGTGACACCGTCCTCCTCCACCGCGAGGGCCACGTCCAGTGGCCCGCCGAGCCGGAACAGGATCGGTTGTCCCGCATCGGGGTGGTAGGCACCCGGCCCTTCCACGTGCAACTCGACGGCGGTATCACCGGGGCGGTAGAGGCCGTCACGGTAGGGCATCTCGCCCGCATCCCACAGGTTCTCGATGATCATGACAGTCCGGACGGTAGCCGTCGACGCCCACCGCCGCTCGATCACAACGTTGCGTCCGGATCGAAATCGGCGAAATCGAAACCCGGCGAGACGACACAACTGACCAGAACCTCGCCCGCTGCCCCGGCCGCCGGTTCGGCACACTGCCACGAACCCGCCGGGACAAGCACTTGCGGCCGCTCGCCGGCGAGCACGTCGCCGCCGAGTACATGGTGCTCGGCGGCCTCCGGTTGCGGCCCGTCTCCGCCGAGGGTCAGGCGGAGAGGGACACCGGCATGCCACAGCCATATTTCGTCGGACCGCACTCGATGCCACACCGACCGCTCGCCGGGACCCAGCACGTAGTAGATCGCCGTCCCGGCAGCCCGGGGGCCGGAATAGCCCGTGGGAATGAATGTATGTGTACTGCGCCAGGTTTCGCGGAACCATCCACCTTCGGGATGCGGCAGCAGGTCCAGCGATTCGACCAACGGCGAGCGACGGTCGAGGCCGATATACGTTCCGGTGACGTCTCGGCGCGCATAGCGGATTCCGGCGATCGCGGAGCGCTCGACGGGCCCGTACACGCGCGGGAACAGCTGATTCCCGATGCCCGGCACCGCGAAGCCCGGCCTCTCGAATCGGATCGGTGCGCCGATCTTCGCCGGATCGAGTAGCAACGCCACCATCGGTTCGGCCTCATCCCGATAGGACGCGTTCGCCAACTGCACCATGGCCGCCTCGTCCGGCGCGCACTGCACAAAATCCTCGGTGTCCGGAGGCGCACCGGAAATCACCCGGTCTGCTGCCTGTAGTCTCGACAAACGCACCATATGGACGATCAGTTCGGCAGACACCGCCCCAATCTACTCAACATGACTCGGTCCGAGCCGTCGGGCAATAGTCGGTCACGTCGAGCCTTCGACGATCGGGCGAAAAGCGTCGGCCAGGCCGGCCGTTGTATGCGCTGAACACCTGAACACCTGAACAGCGGGGATGCGCGGGCCCTGCGAGCGCGCCGGTTTCCTCATCTGAGACCGGCGGCGGCCTCGTATGTGTCGTAGGCCCATTTGTTCAAGGGGTCGATCTCCTCTTCGCTGATGCCGTACTCCTCCGCCCGAGTCAGCAGCTCCATCGCCAGTCCCGAGCGCTTCACCAACTCCTGGAACTCGTAATCGCAGGTTTCGAGGAAGGCATAGGCGCCCAGCAGCGCCAGCGGGCCGCGCACCTCGGGACCGAGTGCCGGATTGTCGATATGGATGTAGCTGACCCGGGCGACGTCGTTCCACCGGTTCGGCGCGGTCGATGATCGATGGGAGGGATCGAAGTACTCGACCAACGGCTCGGGCAGCCTTCCCGACTCGACAAGCGCCACAGCGCTCGGTGGCATCGACGGTAAGTCGAACATTTCTTTCCTCCTGCGCATTCGACTGAACCTCAGCGGAACCCGGACAACACTCGGCCTGGCTCGGGACAGCGGCACGCTATCAGCGGACCACGACAACTGTTCCGTCGAAGACGCCCCGTTCCCGATCATGCCTCGGTGCACGGCCTGTGCCCGGCCGGCACTTCGCAGGCTCGCCGAAAGTGTGTCCACGTACCACTGCCGCCGCACGCTGTCCGGCCGTGTCTGTTGCTTAGTCACATTCAGAAGTCGCCCGAGTAGTCCTGGGTGATCCAGCGGTCGGGGCGGATCGTGAACAGGACCGATTCGTTGCCGTCCATCCGGTCGGCGAACGCTCGCCCGGCTTCGGGACCGAGGTAGCGGGTAGCGATGGCTGCTCGGACTTCCCGTGGCGAAGGTGTCACGGCGCCGACCACGGTGCCCTCGACGACGATGTACTGATACGGCAACTCTTCGCGCTGGACGACCAACGTCACCACGCCGGCTTCCCGGATGAGCCTGGCCTTGCGCCGGTTCGCACCGGTATTGATCCTGATGTCGCCACCGGGCATGTAGTCGTACCAGATGGGAACCGACGCGGGCGGTCGGCCGTCGGTCGCCGCGACCGACAGCACCGCAATATGCTTACCCGCGAGGAACTCTTGGCGCTCGGCTTCTGTGAATGGTTTCGGCACACAGCGTGTAACTGTCGGTCCAGGGGTTGTCTTCCCGCCTCGCCACGGTGGAAGACCCGGGCCGGGCGTCGCGGCGCCGGACCCGATCATCCCGGCCAGGCGAACCAGCCGACCCGGCGGAGTCGGTACCTTCCTGTTTCCGCGCGGAACAACCGGCCGATCGCCCGAGCGGGCCGACCGTACTACCCGGTCAGCAGCGTTCCCGTGGCCGCAGTCCGTGCTGTGTGGCGGGGCGGTTTCGGTAGGTGTTCTCCGCGAACCGCAGAAAGTACTGCAGATCCGCGATGTCGGAGACAGGACCGAAGGAGACCCGGATCGCACCGCCGCTGGGCAGACCCAGCGCCGCGATGTATTCCTCCATTGTCGCCATACGCGTCCGGAACAGGCGGCTCAGGACCGGCAGGCTGATCCCGAAAGCGGCCTCACCTGCCCCTGGATTACAGAAACAGCCGGTACGCAGGGAGATACCGGCTGCTGCCGACTCGGTGGCGATCAGGCGCTCATCGACGACGACGCCTTCCGGGTCGAGGAAGTTGAACGTGACGGTGCCCCCGCGGCGCGCGGTATCCACCGGACCGTAGATGCGGATCATCGGCGCCCCGTTGTCGTGGTGCAGCGAGCTCAGCCGGTTCAGCAGCCGGCCGGTGAGGCAGGTGACGCGACGGCGCACCGTATCGAGGCCGATCTCGCGCAGCCAATCGAGACCGAAGGTCACGTCCGGGATGGACAGGAAGTTCAGTGTCCCGTCCTCGAAGGCCGACTCGTCGTCGGCCCCGACGTGCCAATTGCCCTGCAGGCTCGCCGCGGCGATGGTTCCGCCCGCGAACCACGGCCGGCGCAGCCCGGCCAGCGCGGACCGGCGCGCGACGAGACATCCGACGCCGGTGGGGTAGCCGAACAGCTTGTACCAGCTGATCGGGACGAAATCCGGCTTCACCACGTTCAGGTCGAGTGCGTTGGCGGGGAGGTAGGCGGCGGCGTCCAGTAGTACGTCGTAGCCGCGCCGGTGCGCGAGTTCCACCCAGTCCAGGGGGTGCTGCACGCCCGTGAAATTGCTCTGTGCCGGATACGCGAACAGTCCACGACGTCCGGTGGTGGTGAGGCGGCGAGGGCGCAGCGCCGCGTCGACCGCCTCGTCGGTGGTGCGCAAGTCGGGTGTGTCGATAGGCGCGTACACCACCCGCGCACCGCGTGCCCGGGCGAATTCGCGGATCCCGATCACGGAGTTGTGATTATCGGCGGCCACGACGTATCGCGAACCGCGGGCGAACGGATACGCCTCGCCCACCAGCCGGCAGGCCGCGGAGGCGTTGGCGGTGAAAATCGCACAATATTCCGCCGGGTCGGCATTGAGATACGCCAGCACCGCGCGGCGCGCCTGCTCGACCGAATCGGTGGCCGCCCGGGAGGTCGGATTCTCCGAATGCGGGTTGCCGAAGCACTGTTCGGCCAGCCTGGCTTCGTGGGCCCGGTGCTGAGCGGTCGCGGCGAGCCCGGCGCCGGCGAAGTCGAGATACACCACACCACCGTCGTCCAAGTACCGGTACTCGGTGCTGCGCAGCAGATCCAAGGCGCCGGTGGTCTCGTAGTCCGGGTGAGCAGCCAGGAATTCCGCCGAGTCGGCGACCGTCTGTTCTCGGCTCGTATTCACGTGCGACTCCTGTCTGCGGCACTGCCGGCCGGGCACTGTCATTGCCGGTGAGTGCCGCATCAGACTCGCGCAAAACTCCCCCCACTGCCACCGCTCGCGTTGCCGAGTGTGGGAAGGCCGGGCGTAGAACTCGAAGGGTTCCTCCGCGGCTGTGTAGAGCTGCCGACCGGAGTTGACGGAACGCGGGCCAGGCCGAGAAAGTACCACCCGGTCTCTTTGTCTCGGGTTCGGTGAGAGATCATCCATGCGTGAATCTGGCTCGAATCAGCACCCGAGCTGCAGAACTTGCGGAGAGCTTCGGAGTGCGGCCGCCATGCGTCGTGGCGGGAAAAGTGCCGGCACACGCAACCGAGCGGTTGCGGCACTCGCTCCATAGGTGTCGCCAGGTTCTCACTGTCGGCGCCGGATTCGAAGACCTCCCGGCGATCGAGCAGGACGGTGCGCTCGCAAACACACTCGTGGTGACAAACCTCGTGCGGACCGGACAGCTCGAGACCGCCCTCGCCTACGCCATACCTTTCGTAGCCGTCGGCTACCCGTTGCTCTTCCTCTCCATCTTTTACGGCAATCCGGTATGGGCGACCTGTCCGTGTTCATAGCGCTCTACGTGCTCGGCCACCTGCTTACTTTCGGGCTGCGCTTCCGGCGCATCGGTTACCGCGTCGACCGAAGAGTGGCCGAGGTGATGGGGCGACAGGTCGTGGCTGCGATGATCGACCACGATATCCGCAACCGCCCCGTGCTTTCTGGCCTATGGCGGCTCTACTACAGCATCTATTGGCCTTTGGGGGCCAAGCGCGCGCGGCGGCTCGACGCTACGTTCGGGCCGCGTGTGGCTGGTTGGTTCATCGACAGCGCGGGTTGCTGAACGGCCGCCATCGGCAGCGCCGGCGGCCGCGTCAGGGTGTGCTGGACGGTGTGCCCGGTGCGGACTTCTTCGCGAGCAGACCGATGCCGAAGCCCAGCACCGTGATCCCGAAGAGACAAAGCAGCAGGCCACCGATCTGTGCCTCGGCGTCGGTGTCCGGGCTGCGCGCGGAGTTCGAGGAACCGGCGATGACAGCGGCCGGATCGACAATCGCCTGGATCCCGGCGGCCAACAAGGCGATCGCACAAAGGATCAGGACGATGCCACCGGTGATGCGCCCGGCGGTACGGCGGGGCGGTACGGCGTCCTGGGCGTGGTCGGAGGCGTCGGACGCTGACATGACCCAAACATATCAGTACCCGATCAGGTCTGCCGTCTTCGTACGAGTGCTCACGAACCTGCGCTCGAAGCCGATGACTGTATCGAGACCCACAAAGAGGATCAAGCGCGGCCGAACCGTCCGAGATGGCGGAATCCCGCCCCTCGCCGGATGGCGAGGACGGCCCGGAGCCCATCGGGCGCGACACCTTCGAGGCGGCGATGAGCGCAGCCCAGGTCCGCCGCGCAGCTACTGTCGGCTCGGCGGAGCACCCTCCGTGGTGACGTCGATCCATGCGGCATGATGACTCGATGGCCGAACTCCTGGTACTGGTGAACGGACTGCCAGGCTCGGGCAAGTCGACGGTGGGCCGCTCGTTGGCCCAGGCGCTGAACGCCCAGTTCCTGTCGAAGGACCTCATCAAAGAAGCCCTCGCAGCATGCATCGACAACGCCGAAGAACTTCCCCTCCTGGGCGGCATCGCGATGGACGCAGTATGGGACCTGGCACAAGCCATTTCGGGCACCGTCGTTGTCGACTCGTGGTGGTTCAAACCGCGTGACCTGCACTTCGCTCGAACTGGAATCGGCAGAACCGGAGCTACACGCGCAGTGGAGATCTGGTGTGAGGTCCCCGCAGAGCTGGCCAAAGCGCGTTACGCGGGCCGCCACCGCCTGCCTCTCTACCAAGACCGACAACGGCTTGCCGAAGACTGGGACACATGGGCCGAGCACGCCGCACCATTGGAACTCACGTCGACCCTGATCATCGACACCACCGAACCCGTCGACTGCTTCCACCTGGCCACACAGGTCCAGTTCGCAGCAGCCCCGGTCAATGACGGCCGGCCCGGCGCAACGGCGAGCCACATGCCAACCTAGGTTCCCATGGTGGCAAATATCGCGACCGAGCCGCAGTTATGCGTGTCAGTCAGAATAATTCACACTTCCCCTGCCACCCAGATCGGTGACTCGCCCGAGATGTTTGTGACTTCGAATTGGTGAGGGCCGCATAATCGATGACCGGTTCGCAGTCCGGAACCGGTCTGATCGGCGATCACCCTGGTTCAGGTTGCGCCGATCCTCTCCGCGTTCGACGGCGCAGGATACAAGGCCGATGCCGGCCTCATCCAAGAGCCGGACATCGACCCATCCGGCTCCACCCGCCACGTCTGCCATGAGCGGTATCTCCCGATGAACGGGCCCTGCGCACGTGAGGCCAGCACTGCGGGGAAGGCCCAAAGGGCGCCGTCGGCAGCGCTTGCGGTAGCCCATCCCCGGCGGCAACCAGGTGCTCAGGCCTCTGAGGTTCCCGGTATCCAGTGAGCCGCCGGCACGGCATGAGTTACCCGGCAGGCTGCGAAGCCGGCAGCCTGCCGGGGTCGAAGACGCGCGCCATCATCAGGGCATTCCGGCGTCGGCTCATGAATCGGCTCATGAATACGCTGAGCTGGTTGAGGGGCCCGTCGATGACGGTCGGGCCGGGACTGCGACGCTCGAGGTGGCGTAGCGCGGTGGTGACGACATCCTCGGGCGTGCGCAGCTTCCCGGCAGTCAGCACCCGGGCGTCCGATCCCATCCCGGTGGTGAAGTTCGAGGCGGTAGCGCCGGGCGCGACGGCGAATACGGTGAGGCCGGTGCCGCGCAGCTCCGTCCACAGTGATTCGGTGAAGCTGAGCACGAATGCCTTGGTAGCGCTGTAAACAGCCATCCGGGGAGACGGAAGGTAGGCGGAGACGCTGGCGAGGTTGATGATGAAGCCGTTTCCGGCGTCAACCATCTGGGGCAGGAACGCCGCGGTCAGCTGCACCGGCGCGGTCGTGTGGACGGCGATCTCGGCGGTGAGCTGTCCAGGATCCGCGCCGGGAAACGTGGCGAACGAGCCGAATCCGGCATTGTTGATCAGGCTCGTGACCTGGATGCCCCGATCAGCGACTGCCTGGTGAAGATCGTGTGCGGCGGTCGGGTGACAGAGGTCGGCCGGGATCACCTCGATCCGGGAATCGGTGGTGCGGCGCAGCTCGTCGGCCATCGATTCCAGCCGCTCGGCGCGGCGCGCGACGATGACGAGGTTGGAACCGCGGGCGGCCAGGGCTGTGGCGAAGGCGGCTCCGATCCCGGAACTGGCCCCGGTGAGCAGAACGGTCTGTGCGTGGTAGTCGACGGTCATGTAACCAGCAAACGGGTCTGTCGGTGCCCTCGTCCAAGACCTGTTTCGCAACCCGTCATGCGGGAGTCGCATAACGCACGCGCCGGCGGCTGGTGCTGTGACCGCACAGGTTCGCCGGGTCGACGGTCGTGGGGTTGGATATGCGGTGCGTCCGATCCGATCGCTGTAGGTGCGGTGGCCGAGCCGTCCGTATGCGCAGGCTCACCGGCCGAGGGGGACGGAAGCTGCAGCAGATCGTGCGCCGGGCAGCACCAGTACCAGGGACGGATCAGGAGCTTCTTCGCGGACTCGACGAACTCCGCGACGAGGTGCCTGGTGTCCCCGGCGCGGGTAGCGACGGCGACCTGACGGGGTCCGGATCGATCAGGGAGGGTCTGAACATCGTGACGGCGGATAACCTCGTCGAGGTCCCGTGGGCGAAGCCGCCGGTGTCACCGTCAGCCGCGATGTGCCGGCTCGCCGGCCGGCTACTCGCCTGGCGGCGCAGTCGCTCTCGTCGTTCACGAACACTAACGCTTCGTGGACTGTGTTCGGCGCTGCTCGGCGCGGCGGCGCAGGATTTCGGCGGTTCGGTCGTCGGCGGGGAGGAAGGCCTCGAGGTTGAGTTCGGAGAGGGTGATGTCGACGGCGGTGGCGAAGCTGGTGATCGTGGTGATCAGTCGGATTTCGCCGTCGGGGCTGCTCAGGCGCAGAGGGACGGCGAAGCCGAGGTGGTCGGGGCCCAGGTTTGCCTCGGGGAGGTAGCTCTCGAGTTCGGCGATGAACTCGTCGAGGCGGCTGTCGGGGCTGCGCAGCGCCTTACCGCGCAGGCTTTCGGTGACGTGGCGGCCCCATTCGGGCAGGTTCTGCACGCGCCGGGCCAGCCCATCGGGATGCAGGGCCAAGCGGAGCACATTGATCGGCGGGGTGATCAGCTCCGCCGCGCCCCCTTCGGTGAGGATGTCGATCGCCGCATTGGCGGCTACCAGCCGGCCGTAAGGACGGGTGACGACCGCGGGGTAGGGCAGATGTCCGTCGAGAATGCGCTCCAGCGCGGTGCGGACCGGACCCAGTTCCGGCGTGTCCAGATCGGATTCGGGGAAGATCGGGGCATATCCCGCCGCAAGCAGTAATGCGTTGCGCTCGCGGAGCGACAGTTCGAGCGATTCGGCCAGTCGCACCACCATGGTGCGACCCGGTCGGGAGCGTCCCTGCTCCAGGAAGCTCAGATAGCGTTGGCTGGTGTCGGCGCGAATGGCCAGGTCGAGCTGGCTCACGTGCCGTTGGGTTCGCCAATGCCGCAACTGCCGCGCGAACGGACTCGGCTCTACCACCGTGGTCATGAATCCAGTGATATCCGACCCGCCGCATCCGCGCCATTCCCCGCTGGGAATGACCGAACCGCATCGGCACGGCAGCGGGGTCATTCCCTGAAGGGAATCGCGCTGCCGGGTTGTTCTCGTCAAGCTCTGAGCCATGAGCAAGCGATTCGATGACAACGACCTGACCGCCTTCGCCGAACGCTACATGGCCCAGTGGAACGAAGCCGACCCGCAGCTGCGCCGCGAACTGATCCAGGAGATCTGGGCGCCGTCGGGTGCGCAGACCCTGGTCGATCCGCCGGTGGAGATCCGGCAGGCTGCCGCGCAACTGAGCTTCGTCGTGCCCGCGCTCGAAGTGCGCGGCCACGACGCGATGCAGGCGCGGGTGACTCGTGCCTACGAGATGTTCGTCGCACCCGGCGAGTACCTCTTCGAGGTGGGCGAGGCCGCCGAACTGCCCGCCGGTCTGATCGGCCTGCCGTGGTCAATGGTCGCGCGCGCCGACGGCGCTGTTGCCGGCGGCGGCTACGAGGTCATCGGCCTCGACGCCGACGGCCGCATCAGGTTCGACCACCAGTTCATCGAGGGTGTGCGTTGAGTGCCGGACTGTTCGTGCGGACCGCGATTTCTTCTACTACTACCGATCGCCGAGAGATGACCACGGATGCCACCTCGATCCACTGCACGTCCTGGTCGGGTTGACGGGTTCGGGAGCAGGAGATGCCGTAGCCGCGGCCACATCGGGTGGTCGTCGAGGTGCGAAGGCAAGACGGTCGAGTGTTTCTGTTGCGGGGTAATTCTGACTTCCATTTGTCTGATCGCCTCCATTGCCTTCACCGGCCTCATGGCTGCGGCCCCCGCTCAGGCGGTGGATGGGTAATAAGGTCCATTACAGTCACCGTGACAGGGGCATCCCGAGTACGGTCATGCTGAAGACCGCCGAGACGAACGGAGTTAAGGTTGGGCAGGAGTGCGGGTCGTACGTTTCCGAGGTCTTTCGGGTATGCCCGCGGTCTATCGCCTACAAGCTGGAGATAGTGCCCGTTACCGGCCCGAATTGGTACGGAGCAGCCGGTCGGTGCTATGTCCCCTCGCAGCCTTTTTTGTACGGGGCCATTCTTCGACAGCTTTGGAAGGCCGGTTCGGAATGGGCCACCGGCCTGCTCGGTACCGTGCCGGAGACCCGATGCTGCCGACTCAGTTCGGGTGCTGGTGGTCCTTGTGCGGGTGCCGGATGGAATCGCCACCCTTCGTATCGTGCAGCCGACCGAAACGGCTGGCGAGCAGATGCGCCATGCTCTCGGCCGCACCCCGGCAGGCGTCGTCGATCGTCGCGGCGTTGTGAGTCACCGCGACCGGTTGCTGACCGGTGGGACGGGCCTGCAACACGCATCGCTTGTCGCCCGGTCCGCCTCTGCCCGCGTGCTGATCACTGAGGTGGGCTTCGACGCTGACGATCTGGTCGCTGAAGCGTTCGAGCGTCGAAGCGATCTCCTCCTCGACGTGCCGGATCAGCTTGTCGCCGCTGTCGATGTTGCTATCGGTGTTGATCTGAATTTGCATATGCGATCCATTCCGGTAGGTGGCAACTGTACGCCCCCGGGCAGAAGCGGATGGTGCTCAGTGTCGAATGCGCCGATATCCCCGATACTCACCGTAGCCCTCGATGATTACTCAGCCGCCCGGGAGCCCGTAAAACGCACATTCCGGGGCGCTTCGGTCGGCCGATCCTGTATCGGAACGCTCATCCGGTCTGCAGGATTGTCATGACGGGAAAGAACTCGAAACAATTGGGGCTCGGCTGAACGAGGTAGTCGAACATCTACATATAGTGCGCAGTGCGCATTGCGCGAATATTTCTTGTATTGATTGCACAACCTTCCCGAGAGTGGCACGGCTGGTTTCCGAAGCCGACGGCCTCGAGAACATGGCCTTGTCGATGCCGGACTGTTTTTCCGGCGACACCGCGGTCGAAACCAGCAGGTTTTGGCGTCTCCGACGAACTGGTGGCGGCAGCGAAGGTGGCCTTCGCCGGTCAGCTCGACGGTAGTAATACCGGACGCCGACGGGAGGATCTGGCGCGTCGGATCGAGACGACACGCCGTATCCGGGACGGCGAGTAACTGGCACACCCGCGTGGACCGGGGAGTAGGAGCCCGGTCAGGTTCGTTGCTTCGCGGTGTCCACCAGCAATCGATGTAGCGCCGTGGCCGGTGGGCTTGCCCGGTCCGAGTGCAGCTCGACCTCGGTGAACGCTTCCACCAGCGCGGCGCCCGGGTCGAAGCGCGTGGTGGGCGAACATCCACTGAGCCGATCGCGCCAGTGCCGGTAACCGCTGACGATCCGGCCCAGCGGATCGCCGGCATGTTCGGGGCCGGCTATTCGCAGATATTCGGCGATCAGGGTGCGTTGGGCCGGCCGGTGTGCGGCGTGATCTCCCGCAGCGGACAAGGCGCGGCCGAGCTCACGAACCACCATCGCGTAGAGCGACCGGTCCATGGCGCCGGGAGCCGGCCGGCGGTCGCCGATCGCCCGTTGGATCGCCGCGGCACGCAGGCCGGGATCGGTGGCCGCGGCCCGGTCGAGAACGATATGCGTTGCCCGGAGTTCCAGTTGATCAGCGTCGGAAACAGCCGCCCGCTCCAGGCGGGCAGGCAGCCCGTCCGCCGAGTCGGCGATCTCCAGAACACGCAGGTCGATGGTGCGGTGTTGTTCGAGTACCTGATCGACGGCGGCGGCTATCTCGCGTGCTGCGGGTTCGTCCAGCCCGGCGGTGTCGAATCCGATGATCTGGAGTCCGTGCCGGGCGGCCAGTTCCTCGATGACGCGTAGTGCGGCGGGCTCTGTGACGGGCGGCGGAGGCCGGACCGGCTCGCGGCTTGCCTTGGGCGACTTCGGTATAGCTGCGGCGGGCGGTTGCTCTTGCCTGCGGTCGTCTCGGCGGCCCGGTGAGCTGGTCCAGGGTCTGCTGCCCGGCTGATTCGGTGGGGTGTCCGCGGAGACACCGCGCTGCGGGGTCGGTGGAACGTCCCGAGGCGGGCCGCCGTGTTGGGGAGGTGCGGAGACGCGCGGAGTGACGGCGGCCGGAGCACCGCGGCCTTCGGCGATCGGTTGAACGGCCGGCGCCGGCCCGGACCACGGAGAACGGGCTGTACCGCGGTCACCGGGCGCGGCGCCGCGGCCGGTTTGCGCCGGTGGGGTTTCCGGGCGGGCGGGGTCATTCGCGGGCCGGGCGGGCGCCGACGGGCCGGTCGGACCGTCACCCTCGTTGGGGTGGCCCGCTTCCGGCTGTGCGGAAGTACCGGTCGACGGATCATTCGCCTCACCCGAGGTCCGCGTTCCTGGTTCGGAAGTACTGGAACCCACCGGGTCGCCTGTCCCCGGCGCGGCTCCGGCCGGCACCGGCGCGCCCAGACCGGGATCGGGTACGTCGGCCGGTGCGGGAGTACGAGCAGAGGAGACCTCCCCGATAACCAGGTCGGCCGACCGTAATGCCCCCGACCCCGGGAGGGGAGACTGCAATCTCGCGGCATCGGCTCGCAAGCGCCGGCCGCCGTCGCTGTCCACTGTTTCGAACGCCGAAATCGACTGGTCGAGGATCGAACCCAGTTCGTGGAGGGCGCCGGCACTACTTTCCAATGCACTGACACCCTCCTCGGCGCCCGGCAGATAGTACTCCGCGAACGCTTGACCCATCTCGTCATCGCCCCAGCTTGCGGCGGCTTCGGTCATTCCGGCGGCCGTGAGCGCGTCCTGCAGATCGCGGGCTGTCCGGCCCGCGCTCTCCGCGATACCGCGCAGTTCATCGGTCAGCAGGCGCGCGGCGTCCGGATCGATATGAAACGACTCGCCCACATTCTCCTCCGCGCGCGGTTCACAGCTCACCCTCACGTCTCGAGCTGCCGGACAGCCTTGCTCGGCGACGACCAGGGAGCGCTTCGACCGGTATATTCTGCATGTCGCGGCGGGCCGATGCACCTTTTCGGCAACGATTTTCATCGATCGGCCGATCGTGGCTGCCGCTGACCGCCGCGCCACCGGCCGCACATCGGTCGGTCGGCACAGTCGGCTCGACCGCGCCGGCAGTGCGGTGGCGAGTGGCCACGAGCGCCGGCAGCTGGTAGCGGTCGTATCGCACCGATGTCATCGAATCAGGTGTCCAACGTGGACAGTTTCTTGTAGCAGCTCAGAGCGATCCGCCGGATGCAGGGCGGCTGCAGCCGGTTCCCGGGCTCGAGGCTTGGCGTGACTCTTCTCGTAGATGCTCCAGAACCCTGGTCGCGCTTGTCGTGCCCGCACCGGCCACCGCCGGCGGTTTCGTGGCGGTGGGCGTTGAGGCCCCCGCGGGTGACCGTGTGTCGCTTGCCAGAGTGATGCGACCACTGGTGTGCCACGGGGTATGGACCGTGTTGTCTGGTCGCGGGCCGCGTGGTGATGGAGACGCATGATCGGCTTCTGGTCAGTCCGGGCTGGCGGGTATCTGCTTCAGATGTCGGGTGGCCGTCCGGTCGCCGGCCTGGGCCATCACACGGACTTCGGCGATCCGGCCGAGCCGGATCAACTGCGCTATTCGTTCGGAGTGTGCGTAGAAACCGTTGACGGGATCGCTTTCCATGGCTTCGAGCTCGGCGAGCCCGGCCTTGTCCTCCCCGCGGCGGAAGTGCAGGTGTGCCAGCCATAATCGGGCGCTTGCGTCCCGGGATGCCTCCGCGCGCAGTCGGTCGATGCTGTTGGTGCGGACCAGGTATTCCATGAGTGTCGTGGAAGCCCGGTCGTCACCGTCGCGTGCCAGGAGCCGCAGGTCATCGACGCGGTCTGCGTCCACCATGATCTCGATCAACCGTTCGATTGCTCGTCATGGCCCGACGAACAATCGTTCCCACGGCAGGCGTGGTAGGTGTCGGTATTCCTCGATGGTGTCGTGGATCAATTCGATGGTGAACCATGGCTTTCTCCTCCAATCGTCGACCAGATTGGATGCAGCCACGGCAGTTGCTTGCTGGATCGAAACTGCGCGGGGCGACCTGCCCGAGGCGTTTGCTGCGGGAATCTCCGCGGTGCACGCGAGTGACCGCCGGCCGAACGCACTGTTCGCATGGGCGGCCCATACCTGTTACGGCGAAGCGCTTATCGAGTACCTCCTGCGGATCTTCGTGGAACTCACCGGCCGCCACGGATTTCGACGAAGCAGAAGCGCACTCTTCGACGAAGCAGCCGATGCTGCTGGGCCGGCGCTCGCCGCGGATCTGATGCGATCGCGACTTTTCGATAGATACGTTCGGCGGTATCGGCGGTGCCGCTGGTGTGTGCGACTTGCCCCGCGCCGCTTCGCTGATTATTCACCTCGCGTGAGCGAATGGGAAGGCGTCGCTCGCTGTCGAAGGTCGGTGCCCTCGGCAGAATACGCAAAACATGGGCAACCGGAAAACGCCTGGTCATCGTGGCGATTTATCCACTCGGCAGGTCGTAATGCACACGCCCGGACACGTCACCACCGAAGTCAGGGCGCGTTCATCGGATCCAGCACGGGAGTTTGTGCTGGGGTTCGTAGGATTACGGCGCAGCTGTTGAGAGCCGGAGGACGAGCGCGGTCGATCAACGGAGGCGTTCGCCGGCGATGAACCGCAGGTTCTCCACGAGGGCCATCGCCGACGGGCTCAACGTTCGACCGGCGGCCAGGGTGAGCCCGACGCTGTGGCCGATGGGACCCAGCGCGACCGGCAGTGCGGCGATCCGGGCGTCGCTGCGGCCGATCAGGCCCGGTAACACGGCGATCATATCGGTATCCAGCAGCAGCTGCCGGACGGTGAGGAACGAGGTCGCCTCTACGCGATTGACCGGCAACGCCATTCCGGCGCGGGCGAATGCTTCCTCGAGTTCCCGCCGTAGTGCGGTCTCTGTGCCGGGCAGAATCCACGGGTACTGCTCGAGATCTCGCAGCGCCAGGCCGGTCCGGTCGGTGAGCGGATGGTGTGCACCGGCGAACACCTCGATCTGCTCCTCGTAGAGTGGGGTGCGGAGCGTGCTCGCTGTCGTCGGTGAGGTCAGGCGGCCCACGATCACATCGATGCGGCCCGCCTCGAGTTCGACCAGCAGCGATTCCGGCGACCCCTCGCGGACCGCGACCGTGAGCAATGGGTGCGCCTGCTTCAGCCGGGCGATTGCCTGGGGGAGCAGCACATTCGATCCGGCGAGATGGGTGCCGACGAGGACGGTTCCCCGATCGGCCTCGGCGAGTTCGACGACGTGGCGGCTCGCCTGGTTCAGTTGCGCGAGCACCGCGCGGGCGTGTTCGGTGAACGCTGTACCGAAGATCGTCGGGGTGATTCCGCGCGGCCCGCGTTCATAGAGCTCGACGCCGAGAATCGTCTCGATATCCCGCAGGCTGCGGGTGGCGACGGGCTGGGTGATGTGCAGCTCCGCGGCGGCACCGATAACACTGCCTTGCCGGGTGAGGGCTTCGATCAGGACCAGATGCCGGACCTTCAAGCGACCATCGAGTAATCGTGGTTGATCCACATCGGACTCCCAGGGTGCGGTCGTATGGCGATTCCGCGGACAGGGCTATGAACGGATAACCATAGTAGGCGACGGAGAACGGGCCTCGAGGGTATAGCGGCGCGACGCGTTCGGGCGTAGTCATTCCGGTCGCAGCGGCGGCGCGACCTCGAGGTATAGCCATCGAGGCATGTCTACGGCGAGTATTCACATTTGCCTTGCATGGAGAGCCAGATCACGCTCATTGCGTACACGTGAAACGTTCAGCAGTGAATTCGATGCACACGATCCGATACGCACACCAAGCCGCGGCAGCGGCCGACTGATCCGCCGGATTCTCACGACGACGAACGGTTCACGGGAATCCGACCGGAGACCCGAGACTTGATAGGCGGCTTCCATGACCGACCACACGACCCGAGACCGAGGTGCCATCCCCGGGGCCGCTGCGCGCGGCCGCGTCGCCAGAGCGACTCTGGCCGGCACCACACTCGAGTGGTACGACTTCTTCCTGTACGGCACGGCGGCCGCACTCATCTTCAACAAACAGTTCTTCCCCGATCTGAGTCCCACGGCCGGCACCCTCGCCGCGTTCAGCACGTTCGCGGTGGGATTCATCGCCCGGCCGCTCGGAGGTCTGGTATTCGGGCACTTCGGTGACCGTATCGGGCGCAAGGCGACGCTGGTCGTCTCGCTCGTGATGATGGGCGTCGGATCGACGCTGATCGGTCTTGTCCCCAACTACGACGCGATCGGCGTCTGGGCGCCTGTTCTCCTGGTGGTCCTGCGTGTTGTCCAGGGCATCGGATTGGGCGGTGAGGGAGCCGGCGCGACGCTGATGTCGATGGAGCATGCCCCCGCGGGGAAGAAGAACCTGTATGCGGGGTTTCCCCAGATGGGAACACCCGCGGGGCTCGTGCTCGCCAACGGCATCTTCCTCCTCGTCGGCAATGTCCTACCGGATAGTGCGTTCCAGGCCTGGGGTTGGCGAATCCCGTTCCTGCTCAGCTTCGTTCTGGTCGCCATCGGGCTGGCCATCCGCCTGCGCATCACCGAGTCACCCTCTTTCACCGGGGTCGTCCAGAACCATGCGGTCGCGAAACTGCCGATCCGCGAGGCCCTCGACGTCGGTTTCGTTCGCCTGGCACTGACGCTTGCCGCGGTGGTCGCCAACTCCGCGGTGGCCTACGTGTTCATGGTCTTCGCGCTGTCCTACGGAACGCAAGAACTCGGCTACGACAAGCAGTTCCTGATCCTGGGGGTCATGGCGGCTGCTGCCCTGTGGTTCGCGTCGATTCCGGTGTGGACCATGGTGGCCGACAAATACGGGCGGCGCACGATGTTCATCGGCGGCTCGGCGGCGATCCTGATCTGGTGTGTGGCATTCTTCCCGATGCTCGACACGGCGAACACGGCCGTATCCGCGATCGCGTTCGTCGGCATGGGGCTGATCATTCCCATAACCCACTGTGTACAGGGCAGCATTATCGCCGACACCTTCCCCGCCAGGGTGCGGTATTCGGGGTCGTCCCTGATCCTGCAGAGCGGCGCCATCCTCGGCGGCGGCCTGGCGCCGATGATCGCCACCGCACTGCTCGATGCCACCGAATCGTCTGCGGGGGTCACGTGGTACCTCGCCGTCATGTGCGCGATCAGTCTGTGCGGAGCCATCGCGCTGTTCCGGGTGGTGCCGGATTCGTCGCGTGGACTACAGCACGACGAGTCGCCGACGTCAGGTGGTGCCGAGCCGGCCGCAGCCCTCGGCGAGGAGTCTGTCGCAGCGAGGCTCTGACACGATGACGAAGCCCGGCCCCTTCTGCGGGGGCCGGGCTCAGTGGTGTTTTACGGCCGCCGGCCCCGCTGGCTCCCGGTTGCCGCGATGAGTTCGAGCAGCGCGCCGGTCAGTTCCGAATCGGGGTCGGCCAGGTCGAGAAAGACATCGTAGTGGTTACGACCGGGGACGGTGAGCAGTCGGCTCGACGACCGTGCCGACCAGAGCTCGTGGAAGTGCCGGCTCTGTTCGAGGAATCCGGCGCCGTCGTTCTCGGCGACAGCGATCACCGAAACCGGCTCCGCCACGCCCTCCGGGCGCGGCGGAGCGAGCGCTGGGCTCAGCGCGGCGGCCCGCCCGAGGTCCAGGTTCAGCCACTCGGAGGTGAAATCGACCAGTGGACGCAGATCGAAGAGGCCGCTGATCGGCATCGCGGCGCGGACCACGTCGGCCGGTAGGCCGAACTCTGCCTGCCAGCCGGGCATCATCGTCGTACCGGTCAGATGCCCGCCCGCGGAGCTGCCCCCGACGACGATCCGGTTCGGGGCCAGTCCGTATCCCCTGCCGTGATGGAATATCCAGGCAACGGCCGCCCGCACCTGCCTGACGATCTCTTCCAGCGGGGTGGCGGGCGCCAGGCCGTAGTCGACGGTGACAGTGGCGATGCCCGCGTCGTCGAGCACCCGTGCCATGAATGCGGTGTCGTGGCGAGAGAGCATCCGCCAGTAGCCGCCGTGAACGGCGAGGAAAACGGGCCGGGGCTCGGTGCCCACCCCCCAAATGTCCAACTGCTGGCCGCCGGCCTCGTCGTAGGTGATGCCCTCGTGCCCGGACAGGCCCCGCACGGCCTCGTCCGAGCGCACGCGGTAGTCGGCGATCACCCTGTCGAAGACCTCGGGGGCGACGGAGTTGCGAACGTTGTAATCGGCATCGATTCGTGGGTCGGACACTGGTGTTCCTTCGGGGAGTTCGGTGGCAATAGGCCGGCGGATATCGCACAGCACGATGCGGGGGATGTATTCGGGTATACAGCACGCCGCCGTCCCGAGAAATACCCCCGACGTCATGACCATTCGGGCATAGGTAGCGTTCGAATTTGCATTTCCCCGACATGACGATCTCGATCACAGTGGAGGTATGACCGCACAGCCGCAAGAGTGGATCCGGAACTTCGTCGACGGCGCGTTCGTCGACCCCGATCCCCACCGGGCGTTCGCCGCTGTCGATCCCGCCACCGGTGCCACCTTCGCGCAGGTCCACGAGGCGGACCGCGGCCTCGTCGACCGCGCTGTCGCGTCGGCCCGCGCCGCACTCGCCGCAGGCTGGGCCGATCGGCCGGTCCGCGAGCGGGCCGACCTGTTGCGGCGCGCGGCGGACCGTATCGAGGAGCGTTTCGACGAGTTCGTCGCCGCCGAGATCGCCGACACCGGCAAGCCGATCACACAGGCGCGCGAACTCGATATCGCTCGGGCGCCTGCCAATTTCCGTACCTTCGCCGATGTCGTCTCCGCCGCCGGGCAGGAGTCGTTCCTCACCGAAATGGTCGGGGGCCGCCGGGCCCTCAACTACGCGGTCCGCAAGCCGCTGGGAGTCGTCGCCGTCATCGTGCCGTGGAACCTCCCACTGCTGCTGCTCACCTGGAAGGTCGCACCGGCCCTCGCATGCGGCAACGCGGTTGTCGTCAAACCCAGCGAGGACACCCCGTCCACGGCGACCCTCCTCGCGGAGGTCCTGGCCGAGGTCGGATTCCCGCGCGGCGTCTACAACGTCGTACACGGGTTCGGTGCCGGCTCCGCCGGCGCGTTCCTCACCGAGCACCCGCACATCGACGGCGTGACGTTCACCGGATCATCGTCGACCGGCTCACAGGTCATGAAGACGGTGGCACCCCGGGTGCGGCCGGTGTCCTTCGAACTGGGCGGAAAGAACGCGGCCGTCGTTTTCGACGATGTCTGCCTGGACGAGGCGATCGACGGCCTGAGCCGGTCCATCTTCACCAACACCGGGCAGGTGTGCCTGTGTACCGAGCGCGTCTACATCCAGCGCGCGGTCTTCGACGACATAGCGGCGGGCCTCGTCGAACGCGCCGGGCGGCTCTGCCTGGGCCGGCCCACCGACGCGGCAACCACCACCGGTCCGCTGATCTCGCACAAGCACCGGCAGAAAGTGCAGGCCTACCTCGAACTCGCCGAGGCAGCGGGTGCCGAGATCCGCACCGGCGGTGGCATCCCGGCGATGGGCCCCGACCTCGACGGCGGCTCGTGGATCGAGCCCACGCTGTGGACGGGCCTCACCAACCGCGACCGGGTGCTGCGCGAGGAGATCTTCGGCCCCGTCGCCGCGCTCATCCCGTTCGACACCGAGGCCGAGGCCATCGCGCTCGCCAACGACACCGACTATGGGCTGGCCGCCGCGGTGTGGACCAACGACCTGCGACGCGGACACCGCGTCGCGCAAGCCATGAACGTCGGCATGTCGTGGGTCAACACCTGGTTCCTCCGCGACCTGCGGTCCCCGTTCGGCGGCGTCGGGCTCTCGGGCCTCGGGCGCGAAGGTGGCCAGTCGTCGCTGCATTTCTACACCGAGTCGACCAACGTGTGCGTACAGCTGTGACGGCGCCGGACCATCCACGAAATACCTGGAGCAGGAGATGACGAAGTCCCAAACAGCGGGCCCCGGCGATATCGAGACGCTGGCGCGCCGACTCGACAACGCGCAGACGTCGAGGACCGACACCCGCAGCCTCGAAGAGGACACCTCGCTGGGCATCGACCTCGACGTCGACACCGCGTACCTGGTGCAGGAGGCGCTGCTCGGGTTGCGGACCATGCGCGGTGAGCGGGTCGTCGGCGTGAAGCTGGGCTTCACCAGCAAGGCGAAGATGGCGCAGATGGGAGTGTCCGACGTGATCGTCGGGCGCATCACCGATGCGATGCAGGTGGCCGACGGCGGTGACACCGATCTGCGGGGCTATATCCATCCGAAGGTGGAACCCGAGGTGGCCTACCGGATCGGGCGCGATATCCCGCTGGCCGACCTCGACAACCCGGACACCGACATCGTGGCCTGTGTCGACGCGATCGCGCCCGCCCTCGAGATCATCGACTCGCGCTACCGCGACTTCCGATTCACCTACGCCGACGTCGTCGCCGACAACACCTCGGCATCCGGCTTCGCCGTGGGCACGTGGCTCCCTATGCGCGAGGCCGCCGACCGTGCGGTGCGACTGCGGGTCGGCGACGAGCAGATCACCGGAACGACAGCGGCGATCCTCGGTGACCCGGAAGAAGCGCTCCGCGCGCTACTGGATATGTGCCGCCGGCGGCGGATCCCCCTACATGCCGGATACGTGGTACTCGCCGGCGCGGCGACCGCGGCGATGCCGCTGACCGAAGCGACCGTGGAGTGCGAGATCGCCGGGATCGGGACCGTGAGCCTGACCGGTGTTCGACGATGACGCAGAACGATGAGGGAGAACGTATCGTGACGAACAACGCCGATGTATCCGCCGGCGGTCTACCGGGGCAGGGAGCCGATTCCGGTAGCGCAGTCCTCACCGGCCACGCCGCGCCCCGCGGACGATTCCCTCACGTCAAGGTCGTCGGGGATCTCATCTTCGTCTCCGGTACCAGCTCGCGCCGGCCCGACAACACGTTCGTCGGTGTCGAGGTCGACGAGATGGGTACCACCGACCTCGACATCCGCGCACAGACCCGCGCTGTCATCGAGAATATCCGCGGGATTCTCCGCGAGGTCGGCGCAGGACTCGAAGACGTCGCGCAGATCACGACCTACCTGGTTTCGATGAACGATTTCGGTGGTTACAACGAGGCGTACAGCGAGTACTTCGACGAATCCGGGCCGACCCGGACAACCGTGGCCGTGCACCAGCTGCCACATCCGCACCTGTTGATCGAGATCCAGGCGATCGCGCATCGGCGTACGACCACCTGAGTCGATTCGGCACCGACTCACTGCCCCACCCCCACAAGCGATTTGGAGTAGACGCCATGACCCGCATTCCGGAGGTCATCAATTTCCATGGTTGGATCGCCGAGCACGAGCACCTGCTGCAACCACCGGTCAACAACAGGACCATGGCGCTGGGCGAGGACTTCATCGTCCAGATCGTCGGAGGACCGAACGAGCGCACCGACTACCACCGAGAACCCTACGAGGAGTGGTTCTTCCAGATCAAGGGAGATATCCACGTCAACATCATGACGGACGAGGGACCGCGCAGGATCGACATCCGCGAAGGTGAGTGCTGGCTGCTGCCCGGTAACGTGCCGCATTCGCCGCAGCGGCCCGACCCGGACTCGGTCGGCCTCGTGATCGAACGGGTACGCCGGGAGGGCACCCTCGAGAAGTTCCAATGGTACTGCCTCGAATGCGACGCACTGGTCCACGAGATCGAGCTGCAGGTGCGCAGCATCGTCGACGACCTTCCTCCGGTATTTACGCAGTTCTATGCCGACGAGGCGGCGCACAAGTGCCCGAACTGCGGTGCCATCCACCCCGGGAAAGGCTGAAGGTGAACAACATCATCGACGTCCACACCCACTATGTCCCCCGAGGGTGGCCGGATATCAGTGCAGAGGCCGGCGCCGACGCCCCGTGGCTGCGGATCGAATCCGAACACGACGCCATGATCATGATGGGCACCAGGGAGTTCCGGCGGATCCAGTCGGACTGCTGGGATGCGGCGGTGCGCCTACGCGATATGGACACAGACGGGGTGCGCACTCAGGTAGTCTCGCCGACGCCGGCCTTCTTCAATTACGGGCGCACCGGGGAACAGGCGGCAAAGATCGCCCGCATCTTCAATGACATTGCCCTCGAAATCACCGCGCCCGCGGGCGACCGGATGATCCCGTTCTGCCAGGTTCCATTGCAGGACACCGACCTGGCGTGCGCGGAACTCGACCGCTGTCTGGAGAACGGGCATCGCGGCGTGGAGATCGGAAACCACGTGGGTGACCGGGACCTGGACGACGAGGGCATCGTTACGTTCCTACAGCACTGCGCAGACCGCGATGTCCCCGTCTTCGTACACCCGTGGGACATGCCCAGCTCCCCGCGTCTGGAACGGTGGATGTCGCGCTGGCTCACCTCGATGCCGGCGGAGACCCACCTGTCGATCCTGGCGCTGATCCTCGGCGGCGTCTTCGACCGCGTCGACGAACGCCTGAAGATCGCCTTCGCCCATGGCGGCGGCTCGTTCGCGTTCTGGCTCGGTCGCACGGAGAACGCCTGGCACGGCCGCAACGACATCATCGGAACCTCGGAGTTTCCGCCGTCTCACTACATCGGTCGCTTCTACGTGGACTCCGTGGTGTTCGACGAGCGCGCCCTGCGGGTGCTGGTCGACACCGTCGGCGCCGAACGGGTCATGGTCGGCAGCGACTACCCGTACCCACTGGGTGAGCGGCCCGTCGGTGAGGTGGTGCGCAAGAGCGAATTCTTGGGTGACACAACTCGCGACCTGATCACCCACCGTAACGCGGAAAGATTCCTGGGACTCTGATCCAGCACTCACGACGCGCTCGAGAGTGTCCTCTCACTCATGGCCACTGCGGGATTTCCGCCACCGTCATTCCGGAGACGACGATAAGCGGGCCTTCGTCTCGTGTCGGTACTTCGAAGTGGTCTGCACATTTCGCGAGTTTCAGCGTTGACCTGTTGCCGTCGGGTTACGGAATAGCTTCCCATCCGTCCCAAGGCCGCTGACCGCGGCGGCCACGCAGGGAATCCACGCGCAGCTGCGCCTGGGCGAGCCGCGAAGGTTCCTGCGCGGCAGCCTGCGCAGCCATGCAGGTCATCCGCATTTCGCGGATGTCCCGCAGCAGCGCGAACCCCGGCTGTTCCGTGACGTCGTAGCCGTAGGCGGCCACGAATTCGGTGTACTGCTGCGCGTGAATCCATCCGAATGAGCTGAATCGATGGCAGTCGAGGTCAGATCCCATTCGGGCGGGCCGATGGATGTGCGCCGCCAGGTCGAGGAAGAGGGTCGTGCCGTCGTCGGCGGTGACGACGTTCCCTTCCCATGCATCTCCGTGGACGGTCCCCACTGCCGTCCGGCTATGCGGTGCGACCATGCGTTTCGGAGGTCGTCGAGGTGCTGATGGAGCCATTGGCGGTCTTCGGCCAGCAGGGTGATCGCCGCATCGGTGAGCCTATTGGTTGTGTCCGGAGGGGGACTTGAACCCCCACGCCCTATAACGGGCACTAGCACCTCAAGCTAGCGCGTCTGCCATTCCGCCACCCGGACCGGTGTGCCCAGCAAGAGTATCTGATCGCGCGGGCAAGGCAAAATCGTGGGCCTCACCTGCGGAAATGTCGACACGGGGTACGCGGTATGGAAGGGGTGGATTGCTGCTCGCCGTACCGGCGCCTGGAGGATGTCGAGGGGTGTCGGACCGCGGCAGGGGTGGGATCGGGTGGTCGCGGATCGTGGAGTAGGTCGATGACCGCAGCGGGTGTGTTTCGCCGGAAGGAGGGCAGGCAAGCCGCAAGCGCACGGTTGTGCGCTGTCCGGTCCGTGGTTGCCGTGAATGTTCATCGTCTCGGCGCCGTCGGATGTTCGATCCGGAGCCGTCACGGCAATGAGAGTGTCGCGACGAGGGTGCACGACCTTGTCCTCGTCGCGGCGTGGAGTTTCCGCCGTCCGCCGGTGCGTGCGGAAGAGCAGGGGGTGGGATGCCTTCGGTGCGGATCGGGTCCAGGTGTAGCCAGGCCGTCGCTCTACCTCATGGTGTCGGGGCTGATGCGGTCGCGGCATCCTCGGCCCGGCCTCGCCGATGGGTGATGAGGAACTGCCTGCGGACCGGCGCAGTCCGGCGTGCTGTCGGACAAGTGGTGCCGGCCTCCTGGCTCTGCCTCAGGATTACGTCGAACGTCAGTGTGCGGCAGAGGTTCCGCACATCTGTGGTCAGCCGGGAGCCGTCGTGCGCTGGCCTGGGCTCATCGGACCGGATTTCGCTGCATTCGGCTGCGTCTGTTTGTCGACCGGACGCCCCCACATAAATTGACACGACCGTCATTTCGTATAGCCTCATCATCTGCACAGCGCCCGGGCGCTGGTGTGATCGGGCGTCGCGGCTGCGGTCCTGTGTGGTCGTTCACTGTCGACGTCCGCACACCGCAGATCGCGTCGGCAAAGGGCCGGTGGGCGCCGATGTACGTTCGGTCGGGCCGGCCGCGGGCCTGATCCGTATCCCGCGCATCCTGATCAGAAGGGACCCCCGATGGTTACCGCCACCCCGACCGAACAGAGTTGGGGCAAGCTGTCCGAGCCGGTTCGTTCCGACGCCGCAGGCGCCGACGACCCGGTGTGGAAGGACAACGCCTACCTTTCGTTCTGGGATTCCGCCGCAGCGGTTTTCGGTACGGTGCACGTGTCGACTTCGCCGAACGCGCCGGACACCCGGCGGGCCCGGTTCAGCGTGTCTGTAGCGGGGCGGGTGACCGAAGTGGTCGAAACGCTCGAGGTGGGGACCTTCAGCGGTGAGAGTGTTCATTTCGGCTTGGACGGCCGGGTACGTGTCGAACACCCGCTCGTCTCCGCCGAACTCGTCAACGCGCCACTGTTCGCCGCCGCCGATTACGCCGGCAACAACGCTATCCCGTCGCTGGGAGCCGCCGCGCCACTACAGCATTTTCAGCAGGCGTGCACCGTCGCGGGCAGTATCACGCTGGAGGGGGAGACGGTGGCTGTCTCCGGGCGCGGTATGCGGGACCGGACGTGGGGATTCCGGGACGAATCGTCGCAGTGGGTCGAATTCGCGGCCCTGTTCGTGGTGCAGGATTCGGCGTTCGTCACGGCGATGAAGTTCCGGAACGCCGACGATTCGCTGACGGCGGATGGTTTCGTCATCGACAGCACGGGTTCGAGGGCGATCACTGCCGTCACCTTCGCCCGGGACGCGGCCGCCCAATTCCGCTGGGCGCGGCTCGAACTCGAGGACGGTACGACCAGGATGGTATCGCTGGGCGCTCGACTCGGTGGGTTCCGGGTACCGGCGGGGCCGGCCGAGACCGACGGGCCGGCGCTGGGGGTCTACGACGACTTCCTGTCGTTCGATGCCGGTGAGGGCATTTTCGAGCAGGCGATCCTGCACCGGGTCGCCTGACCGGCGGCGACGAGAAGGAGCGGATACACCATGTCCTATGTCCTGCGCGTTCTCCAGGCTGCGCGATTCAAAGGCCGTCCCACCGAGCCCGATCTCGCGGCCGCGGCAGGTCTCACCGATACCGCGTTGACGGCCGTGTTGGAGCCGCTGCTGCACGCAGGGGAGCTGGAGCGTGTGGGTGTGCGCGTCAAGATCACTCCCGTGGGCCGGGCACGGCTCGACGAACTGCTGGCCATCGAGCGGAGCACCGTCGACCAGGCGTTGCTGCGGCAGCGGTATCTCGGCTTCGGCGCGGTGAACGAGGACTTCAAACAGCTGGTCACTGATTGGCAGTTGATCGACGGTGCGCGCCCGAACGATCACACCGACGTCGAATACGATGCGCGGATCGTGGCGCGGCTGGGCGAGCTGCACGAACGGTTCGCACCGCTGCTCGCGGAATTCGTCGAGCTGGTGCCGCGTCTGGCACAGTACCCGGACCGGTTCGCCGGGGCCTTGGCAAAGATTCGTTCCGGTGATCCGGCCTGGCTGGCGCGGCCGCTGGTCGACAGCTATCACACCGTGTGGTTCGAACTGCACGAGGAATTGATCGGTCTGGGCGGGGTGTCCCGGGCACGGGAAGAGGCAGCGGGGAGGGCCGAGTGAGCGCGGGCGCACACCCGTCGGTTCTCCCGCTCGGTCCCGCGACTACCGCGGGCCCTGAGCTGCTGGGCGGTAAAGCATGGAGCCTGCAGCGGATGTCGGCGCTCGGAATCCCGGTTCCGCCGGCATTCGTCATCACCACCGAGGTGTGCCGATGGATGCACAGCGCCGGGGAGTCGGTACTTCCCGGAGAAGTGTGGGATTCGGTGCCCGCCGCGGTGGCGGAGCTGGAATCGGCCACCGGCCGCCGGTTCGGCGCCGGACCGAGGCCGCTGCTCGTCTCGGTCCGCTCGGGCGCGGCGACCAGCATGCCCGGAATGATGGACACCGTGCTCAACCTGGGCACGAACGACGAGGTCGAACGGGCACTGGCCGATCAGTTCGGGGATACCGCATTCGCCGCCGACACCCATCGCCGATTCCGCGCACAGTACGAAAAGGTGGTCGGGCGGACGCCGGTCGCGGACCCGTGGGAGCAGTTGCGTCGTGCGATCGAGGCGGTGATCGGTTCCTGGCGTTCGCCGCGTGCTGTCGGATATCGCGAGAGTCGCGGCCTGTCCCACGACGCCGGAACTGCGGTCACCGTGCAGGCGATGGTCTTCGGCAATCTCGACGACCGCTCGGGGACCGGCGTGCTGTTCACCCGCAACCCGCTCTCCGGCGCTGCCGAACCTTACGGTGAGTGGCTGCCACGTGGCCAGGGCGAGGATGTGGTGTCCGGCCGCGCGGACGCGTTGGCGGTCGCGGAGCTGGCCGACACGATGCCGGCGGTTTACACCGATCTGCTCGCCGCGGCGAACCGGCTGGAGGCCGACGCCCGCGACGTGCAGGATATCGAGTTCACAGTGGAGAACGGCGCGCTGTGGCTGCTGCAGTCACGGGTCGCCAAACGTACTCCGGAGGCCACGGTCCGACATGCGGTACTGCTTCGGCAGGCAGGGCTCATCAGCGAGGGCGAAGCGCTCGACCGGGTGACATCCGAGCAGGTTCGCGCTGTCCTGGATCCGCGACTCGACCGCGCCGAGTTGGCCGCGACCGCTGCGGTCGCCACCGGCAAACCGGCGTGTCCGGGTATTGCCACCGGTCGCGTCGTCAGCGACTCCGCCGAGGCCGAGGAACGCGCGGACCGGGGGGAAGTGGTGATACTGGCCCGGCCGACCACCGACCCCGACGATGTGATGGCCATGTCGGTGGCCGCGGCGGTGATCACCGAACTCGGCGGGTCGACCTCGCACGCGGCGGTGGTCTGCCGGGAGATGGCCGTACCGTGCGTGGTCGGTTGCGGTACCGGATCGCTCACCGCGCTCACCGGGCAAACGGTCACCGTCGACGCGACGGCCGGAGCGGTGTATCCCGGCGAGCTCACCGTTGTCTCCGGAGCCCCGGCCGACGATCCCGATATCGCGCTGCTCACCCGATGGGCACGTGCGGAAAACCCCTACGGCGCAACGGGTTCGCTACCCGATCTGCTCCTGCGACGCAAAATGGAGAGAGTTCGATGAGCACCCGCGAAATGGTCGAGGAAACGCTCGACAACACGACGATCGATCCCGCGGTCACCTGGACCACCGGCAATGTCGCGGAGGCGTTTCCGGGTGTGTTCACCACATTGGGGTTCACCTTCATCAACGCGTCGGTGGAATTGGCGACCCGCACCACATTCCGGAACCTCGGTGTCCTCACCGGGAAACAGGTCTATGTTCCCGATCAGCCGGAGGATATGTTCTGGACATTGTTCGCCGGGCGGGCGGCGGCCAATATCGACAAGTTCCGGGAGATCGCGAACATCACCCCCGGCACCTCGGCGACGGCGGTGGAACAGCAGCTCTTCGGTTATGTGCGGCCGGAGACGGTCGACGCGAACAGCGCCCGGCGCTATCCCGTCATCATGATGAAAGCGCCGTCGGCGGTGCTCCGGCTGCCCAAGCGCCACGATGCCGAATTCGCCGGGCTGCGCCGCTGGCGGCTGGCTCATCTGGACGGTATCGACACGCTGGACCACGCGGGGTGCGTCGAACTGCTCGACGACGCGCGACAGCGTTTCCAGCGCATGCTGACCGCGCATATGCTCGTCGCGTTCGTCAGTTCCGGGCTCGCGGACCGGGTCACCGATATGCTGGCCGGGCTCGACCTGGACCACCTCGCGCCGGCGCTGCTGTCCGGGGTCGGATCGGACGAGAGCGAGATCGCGAACGATCTGTGGGCGCTGGCACATAACGAGATTTCGCTGCGCGAGTTCACCGACCGGCACGGCTACCACGGCAACAACGAGGGCCAGCTGTCCGGTGTCACCTGGCGCGAGGACCCCGCCCCGGTACTCAACCGGCTCGCCGACTACCGGGCCATCGCCGCGGACAGCCCACGGGCACCGCGCAATCGGAGCCGGGAACAGATCGAGATCCGGCAGCGGGCGCTGGCAGAGGTTCAGGCGGCGCTGCCCCGGCACAAGCGTGGCGGCGCGGCCAGGTATGTGCGGTGGGCCGCTCGCTGGATCGCACTGCGGGAGCAGGGCAAGGCCGGGTATCTGCTGACCTTCGATATCGCCCGGGCCGTCATGCGGCGGCAGGGCGCCCTGCTGGTCGCAGCGGGCGTGATCGACGATATCGATGACGTCTTCCACCTGTCCTACGACGATGTGTGCGCAGGGGTCACCGGTGATCAACGCGGGCTGGTCGCGGCGCGACAGGCACAGTACGACCAGCGTGGCGAGTACCGGCTGCCGCAGGCCTGGGCCGGTGTACCGCAGCTGATCAAGTCCGGTGAGACCGATTCCCCCGCCCTGGATGTCTCCGGCGTCGTGACCGGGGTGGCGGCCAGTGGTGGTGTGGTGGAGGGCCGGGCCCGGGTGGTCCGCGACCCCTCGACCACCGAACTCGACGACGGCGACATCCTCGTCTGCGAGGCGACCGACCCGAGCTGGGTGTCGCTGTTCCTCGTCGCGGCCGGCGTCGTCACCGACTACGGCGGCCTGCTCAGCCACGGGCCGATCGTGGCCCGCGAACTCGGAATCCCCTGTGTCTGTGGCACCGAGAACGGCAGCTACCGGATCCGCGACGGCCAGCACATCCGTCTGGACGGCGATGCGGGCACTGTCACCCTCATCGGATGAGCCCGACTGTGCGGTATCGGATCCGGCCCGCCGGCCGGTGGGGCGGATCCGATACGCACCGGCGGCTACCAGAGAGCGCCGCGCAGCAGCGCGGTGAGTTGGTCGATCATCGGCTCGAGCCTGTCCTCGTCTCCGACGAACCCCGCGTACATGCTCATTCCCCACACCACGGCGATGAGCACCTCGGTGGCGGTCGCGATATCGACCTCCGGTCCGATGGTCCCGTCGGCCGCGGCGGCCATGAGTGCCGGCCGGATGAAGCCGCGCACATTATCGATCTGTTCCTCGGCCCAGTCGGCCAGCTCCGGATTGCGCAGCGCATCGAACAGCGAGGCCGCGAGAAACCTGACGTAGGTACGGTTCTCGGAATCAGCTTGCATGGTGATGCGCAGGAATGCGGCCATCCGGTCGGCGAGGTCGGTCGCCGACCCTGCGTCGGCGATACCGGCGGTGATCACACTGTCTTTATCGGCTTCGAACAATGTGCGGTAGAGCTCGTCCTTGCTCCGGAAGTAATGGTTGATATTGGTGCGGGTCACCCCGGCACGGGTCGCGATACCGGAGAATGTCGCCCGGTCGTAGCCGACTTCGCTGAACAATTCACGCGCTGCCCGCAAGATGGAGTCGCGGGTTTGCGCTCCGTCCGATCCGGGCGGCCGCCCGCGGCCACGGCGGGGTCGCGCTGCCGAGCCGGTCATCACCGCGCTACCTCTCGTCGGCTGCTTCCCAAGTGCTGTCTCCGCCAGGCATACCGCCCCGGCCGGCCCCCTGGAGCGACAGCTCGCGGCGGGCACATCTTCCGCACGGACAGCACCGGACAGAGTGTAGCTGTCCGGTTTGCCGTGGTCCGGAAGCAGTCTCGCCGGGGTTACGCCGCGCGCAGGAACCCCACCGCAGATCTCGTCCCCTCGTTCGCTGTCCGCAACCGCTGTCTGGAGTTCAGTTCTTGAGCAACGTCCCACCCGGTACGCCTGCCCCTTCCTGCCCCGCCCGTCCGATCTCCCCGTTCGACTCCGACGATCCTCGGATGCCGCTGTTCGCACCGGAATTCGCCGCCGCCCCACACGCCCACTACCACGAAATGCGGCAGCAGTACGCCTCGTTGATGCCGGTGGAACTGGCGCCCGGCGTACCCGCGACGCTCGTGATCGATTACCGGACCGCGGTGCGGATCCTGAACGATCCCGAGCATTTCCCGGCCGATCCACGCACCTGGCAGCAGGGTATGCCCGCCGATTGCCCGGTCCTGCCGATGATGGAATGGCGTCCGATGGCGACCCGCAGCGCCGGGCCGGAGGCGGCCCGCTTTCGCCGGGCCACCACCGAGAGTGTCGATGAGGTCGATCTCTACGCATTGCACACCACGGTGGAAGAGATCGCCATCTCGCTGATCAACGCCTTCTGCGAGGACGGCAGCGCCGATCTGATCGGCCAGTACACCTTTCCGCTGATCTTCGGAGTGCTCAATGTGCTGTTCGGCTGCCCGCCGGAGGTGGGGCAGAAGATGGCGGCCGGGATGGCGGCGATCGTCGAGGGTATCGATGCCGATCACGGGAATACGATGATCAGCGAGGCGATGCTCGAACTGGTGGCCCTGAAGCGGGCCGAACCCGGCGACGATATAACCTCGGCGCTGTTGCGGCATCCGGCCGAGCTCGACGATCTGGAGATGGTCCACCAGCTGGCCAGTCAGTACGGCGCGGGGATCGAATTCCAGCAGAATTTCATCGTCAACACGCTGCTGTTCATCCTCACCGACGACCGGTTGGGTGGCGGTGTCCTGGGCGGGAGCCTGTCCACCCGGGAAGCACTCGATCATGTGCTCTTCAACGACCCGCCCTTGGCGAACTACCTGCTCACCTATCCGCGGCAGCCGATCCTGATCGACGACGCCTGGCTGCCCGCCCATCAACCGATCGTCGTCAGTATCGCGGCATGCAACAATGATCCGACGGTCAGTGGTGGTGATCGCACCGGCAACCGCTCCCATCTGGCGTGGGGAGCCGGTCCACGCACGTGTCCAGCCCAGTCCATGGCATATCTCATCGCGCAAGACGCCATCGACCAACTGCTCGACGCTCTACCCGAGATCCGGTCGACCGAACCCCCGACCTGGCGACCTGGGCCGTTCCACCGGTCGCTGACCGCGTTGCGGGTGGAGTTCCCGGCGTCGTCGCCGTTGCACAGATCCTGATCACGGCCGGGCCCGCCTCGACGCGGGCCGGTGGGTGATCGAACGCCGCGGTCCGGGGCCATCTCGCCCTGGACCGCGGTGTCGCGTGGTCTCCTGCACAGCGTTGTCCATCATGGGTATCCCCGATCCTGATAACGCCGTCGAATACTCGGATGGGGGCAGGCCCTGGAGTGGACCTGTCAACCTTCCACGGTGCCGGCAGTACCGGCCCCCGGGCGCCGCATGATGGCGACGAGTCGGCGCTCAGCTGCGAGTTGAGTGAGAAGGCCGGCCCCTACCAGTGCTAATTCCTCTGGAGGCAGCCCGCCGCAATGGGATTCGGCGAGCGATACACATATGCGATATGGAGCCGTGTAGATCACTGCGGCCGGAAAGTGCGCTGCACCGCGTTCTTCAGCTCGCTGCCGGTCGGCCAGGGCGCGGTCGAACCCGGTATGGGGTCGGCGAGCGGGCCGGTGCCCGGATCGAGGCAAGCGATTCCGATTGCTGCTATCTCGTCGTCGCCGGCGACATCGAGAAGCAGATCGCGGCATACGATCCAGCCGTCGAGTGAGTCGAGTTCGTTTCGTGAGGGACGCGTTCGGTCTCGCGGCGGTGGATCTGCGAACCATTCCGGCCGCGTGGGAGCTCGCCGCCCCTTCGTAGCGCGGCAGGCATCGACTACAGAATGATCAGTGCTGGTGTAGCCCCACGGCGTCGAGCGCGGACTGCACCGTGCGCCGCACGAACTCCTCGTCGATCGGCCCGAGTTCGGGTAACAACGCACGCATGAGCATCGGCCCGGTGATGAGGTCACATACCCATTCGGAATCGACACCGGGCTCGATCTCGCCCCGGGCGGTCGCGCGTTCCAGGATTGTGGCCGTGGAACGTCGGCGCGGTCGTAGGAACTGCTCTTGGAACCGTTGCGCGACCTCCGGAGTACGACCGAGTTCTTCCAACAGGCCCGGCACGGCCCGGCGCAGCACCGGGTCGTTGAACAGGTCCCGCTGGTGTTGCTGAATCGCGAGCAACTCTGCCTCGATCCCACCCAAATCCTCGGCGCCGGGTTGCAGACCGTACCGATCGATCAGTACCGAGACCACGAGATCGGCCCGGGAGCTGTACCGGCGGTAGAGTGCGGGCCTGCTCGTCCCTGCCGTGTCGGCGACAGCCTGGAGGGTGAGTGCGCCGTAACCGCGTTCGGCGATCAGTTGCGCGGCAGCCTCGAGCAGCGCGGCGTCCACTCGGCTGTCGCGGGGACGGCCGGTGCGGGGGCCGGCGGAGTTGTCGAGCATGGGTTCACCGTACCGAGGGCGATCACCGACACCGCGGCAATGGCCGCAGGTCGGGACCGGACATGGTGCTGTCGCACCGTCCAGAGGAACTGATCGCTCGACCTGTCGTGCAGTAGCATCCTTTCCGCAAGGCCGGATTCCGGTATCGGCGTACGTATCACGGCTCCAGGAGGGTTTTGTGCAGCTTTCGGGCGTGGGAATTTGGAGTTCGCAGTTGCGCTACGGAGATCCGGCCGTAGCTGCGGAGGCGGCGGCCGAACTCGAGCAGCTGGGCTTCGCCGCGGTGTGGATCCCCGACGTCGGCGGACCGGTATTCGATGCCGTGGACAACCTGCTGCAGGCGACGGAGCGCATCGTTGTCGCGACCGGGATCCTGAACCTGTGGATGCACGAACCGTCGGACGTCGCGGCGCGGTATGCATCCCTGACCGATACCTACGGCGACCGGTTCCTGCTCGGTATCGGCGTGAGCCACGCACCGTTGATCGATGCGGGTGACCCCGGTCGGTACCAGAAGCCGTTGGCAGCGACCCGGGCCTATCTCGACGCGCTGGACGTCCTCGACCGGCCCGTCCCCGCAGAGTCCCGGGTCCTGGCCGCGCTGGGACCCAAGATGCTGCACCTTTCGGCGACACGCGCCGGCGGCGCCCACCCCTACCTGGTGACGCCCGAGCACACCGCCACCGCCCGGGCCGCCCTCGGCGACGGGCCGCTGCTGCTGCCGGAGCAGACGGCCATCCTCACCACCGATGCCGAGAAGGCGCGGTCGATCGGCACCGACTGGTTGCGCAACTATCTCCAGTTGCCGAACTACGCGAACAACATCCTGCGGTCGGGTTTCACGCAGGAGGATATCGACACCGTGAGCGACCGGCTCTTCGACGCAATCATCGCCTGGGGTGACGAGGAAGCGGTCCTGCGTCGTGTCGCCGAACATCGAGCGGCCGGCGCCGACCACGTCTGCGTGCAGGTTCTCGAAGCCGACCCGCAGGTGTTTCCCCGCGAACAGTGGCGCCGCCTCGCGGCCGCGCTCGCCTGATCCGCCGCGGCGACACATCGGCACCGATATCAGCGTGAGCTGTGACGCGCTGGGACCGATGCAGCGTCGGAATGTGGTCACCCGTGGGTGTTGATCAGTGCTTCCAACCGGGCAGCCGCCTGGGCGAGTGGGATCACTTCCTGCTCGATTCGCCGGAACTGGGCGGGCCCTGCCGTGGCGACGGCATCGTAGGCGGTCGATTCGGCGCTGGTGAGATGCACGAGCCTCGTCGAGGACGGTTTGATCGGGCAGCCGGCCTTGTCGCGGTTTACGCCGTGGTTGGCGTGGTGGTGCAGGTCGGTGGCCTCCATGAGGATCGAATGGACGGTTTTGGCGGGTAGACCGTCGGAGGTGGGAACGGCCATGGTGGCGCGGAGGCGGTCGAGGATCGCGTAGCCGTCTGCGTCGATATCACCCCAGTAGACGACGTGTTCGGCCGTACGAATCCATGTGATTTCGGCGAGCAGGGAGGCGGCGGCTTTGCCGTTCCCTTCGACGACGACTGTGTTCTGGACGTGCGGGAACCAGAGGCGGCAGTCACGGTTCTCGACAATGAGGACCACGCGTGGGGTGTAGGCCAAGTCGTGTGTGTCGCCGGTGGTCCAGGCGTCGTGCCTGCGTTTTCCCGAGGCGGTGTAATCGGGATCGACGTAGGTCAGGTGAACGACGGCGAGTCGTGGCCGGACTTCGGCGCGTACATCACGTCCCGTCACTGTCTGCAGGAGCCCGCCGTGGGTTTCGAGCCATTTCGAGTGCATGCCCGGGACGGGGAGCTGGCGGGCGGTCCAAGCGCTGACGTCCGGGTGAGCGGAGAGCCAAGCGATGGCGGTGAACAGGATCTCGGTGTCTGCATCGGTGAGCCGGTAGGTGGCCTTCAAGGTAGCCGGGGTGGGCGTCACTCCGGCAGTATCGAGCGACTTCGCCAGCGATCGGGCGCGACCGAGGTCGACTGCCTGAGGTTTCTCTTCGGCTCGGGAGATGAGTTCGACGGCGGCACCGACGTTCTCGGCGACGAGTGTGGCCGGGAGGTCGTAGGTCACACCGCGGATGGTCACCGGCTCGAGGATGATTCCGACGCCTGCGAATTTGCTGATCGTTCGGAGTTCGAAGTTGCGCCACGTGGTGCGCCATTCGTGCCAGGAGCCGCCGTTTGCTCGTTCGACTGCTTTCCCGCTCGACAGGCCCGGACGCAGCGGGACCGAGAAGATTGCCGGTCTGGCGACGCCGTAGTCGGCGCAGATCGCTTCCGCCCACTTCTGTTCGATCCTGTTCCGGAGCACCTCGAGAGCTGCCTTCGATGTCACAAGTCCAGGGCTCATTCACCCTCCGGGGGGATACCGATGATCGGTTTCGCCCAGGAGCGGCTCTGGGCGTTCTTGAGTACCAGGTATTCGGCGTCGACGTGGGGTTCGATGGCGCTGTTCTTGTCGTTGGGGGCGCCGATGATGAGCTGGAAGCCCAGGCCGCGCCAGGCGCCGATGGCGCGACCGGTGTAGCGGGCGTCGGCTTTGATGAGTGCTTCGTCGAGGAAGACGGGGGCGTAGCGGGGACGTTCGGCGCCGGCGTCGCCCAGTTGGTAGCGCAGCGCCGAGCCGACGATGAAGGCGACGAGTTCCTGGGATTCGCCGCCGGATTTCTCGCCGATGTGGTCGTAGAGCGCGACGTGTTCGCCTGCGGCGTTTCGTTTTTCGGCGCTGATTCGGATGTGGTTGCGGACGTCGATCAGGTCGGCGAAGTCGGGGGCCGTGCGGCGGATACGGTCGATGACCTTGGCCATCCGGCTGTAGGCACGTTCCCGGTCGGTATCGGTGTTCGCCTGGTCGATCAGGCGGCGGACGTCGCGGAGTTCCTTGCGGAAGCGAGCGCGGACCGTGGAATGGCTTTCCTGCGGGTCGATCTGCAGCCGATGGTCGTCGTCGGCGAAGGGCAGTTCGGCGAGGATACGGTTGACCGGTTCGATGCGGTCGCGGATTTCCCGGATGGCCGAGGCCAGTTCGCTGTCGAGGCTGGTGAGATCGTTACCGGACAGTTTCAGCAGGCTGTCGCGCCATTGGTTTTCCAGTTCGTGCAGGCGGCTGGTTTCCAGGTCGGTGAGCAGGCGTTCGAAATCGTGGTAGGAATCGTCGGGGTCGGTGCCGAGGTTCGGGTTCGGCCAGCGTTCGACGAAGGTGGAGAACGTTTCGGAGAGTCTGATCCGCGCGTTGCCGATTGCGCTCTCCGCGGCCTGGCGATCGGTGGTGAGCCGGTCGGCTACCCGGTGGGTCGCGGCGTCGAATGCCTTCAGGGCTTCGGCGGCCGGGAGCGTGCCGGTGTCGGCGTTGTCGAACAGTCCCTCGAGGTAGTCGCGGTGATCGGCGGTGACCTCGCGCCCGGAGCGGCGGGCGGTATCGAGTTCCCGCCGGGCGCGTTCGGCCTCGGTGGTGGTGCGCTCCCAGGCCGTCTCCAGGTCCTCCTGCTCGAGCTTGGCCCGCACCGCTCTCTCATTGAGACGTTCGACCTTGTCCGTCAGTTCGTCTACCTGCTTCTGCAACCGGTCGATCTCCGGGTTGCCGGAGTGGACTTCGTCGATGATCTGTGTCCATCGGTCCCGTTCGGCCGCGACGGAGTCGATATCGACTCGGTCCCAGGTCAGTTCGGTCAGGGCCCGGTAGGCGCCGCGGCGATCTTCGAAGGAATCGAGATCGGCCTGGGTCTGCTCGACCTGTGCGTCGGCGGCGGATTTGCGGTCCTCGGCGGCACGGATCTGTTCGTCGAGGCGGGTCAGCAACCGGTCGTTGGTGAAGCCGAGGACATTGGCCCGCCCCTGCCCACCGTGGGCGCCGCGCGCTCCGTCCGAGATCTGGCCGGTGATCGTGAGCGCTTTGCGGTGCTGTGGCAGCAGACGCGGCGTCTCGACACAGACATAGTCGAACCGATCGACGAGTTCGTTCTTCAGCCATGCGGTGAACGGGGAGGGCCGGTAGTCGAGGCGGCCGGGCAGCCGGCGATCGTCGAGCCCGATCTGGTCGCGGAGCCCGGTCCGGACGCCTTCGAACTGGATACGCCGGGCGGTGCGCACGGTGTTGATCTTTTCGCGGAATGTGTTGAGGTGGGCGATATCGATCAGCATCTTGGTGGCGAATCCGCCCAGCGCGAGGTTGAACGCTTCGCGCCACGGCTCGAATTCGGTGCGTACCTCTATCAGTTCGCCGACGAACGGAAGCTGTTCGGGGGTGAGGCCGGCGGCCTCCGCGAGGACTGCACGCGCACGATGCAACTCGCTGGGGATATTGTCCCGGCGGGCGGCGACAGCCTTACGTTCGCTCCGTAGCTCCTGTAGTTCACGAGTCACGCTCGTCTGGTGCGTCTTCGCTTCGGCGAAATGGTTCTGTGCGGTCTCCCGGGCCTTCTTGTCGCCGAGCAGCCGGTGTGCCTGCGTGACCAGGGCGGCGAAGTCCTCGCCGTCGGAAACCGTGGCGCCGATGGTGTCCAGTGCTTTGTCGAGCCGGTGCCGCGCCTGCTCGACCTCATCGAACCGTTTGTCCACGTCCCGCAGCGCACCGCGGGCCCTTTCCAGCCTGTCGCCGCCGGAAGCGCGCAATGTCTCGGTGATCCCGCCCAGTTCGGCCTCGGCGCCCTTGGCCAGTGCCGAGGCCGCGGCGACGGCTTCCTCGGCTTGTTTGCGCCGTCGCCCCAGCTCTTCCTCGGCCGCTCGCAGCAATTCGGCACGGCGTTCGTGCCGCCACAACCCGGCGGGCGAGGCCGAGTCGGTGAACGAACCGAGGCCGTCGATCAGCTCCGCGCGTTCGATCGCGTCGACGATGATGCGGCGGTGCTCCCGGATCGGCGTCAGTGCCCTGACCTGACGGCGTGCGGTGGTCATCTGGGTGCGCGTCCCGGCGAGTTCGTCGAATTGTTTGACCACCTCGTCCGCGGTGGCCAGCGTGGACGGTTCCTCGAGGACCATGGTCTTGTACAGGGCGTCGACGGTGGTGATCTGCTGACCTGCCTGAATCCGGCCCAGCAGCGCGACCGCTTTGTTCCCGTCACCGGCGGCGCCGATTCCGAGCGCGGTATGCAACCGGGCGGTGTATTCGCGGTCGGTGGGGTAGCAGGTCAGCCCGAGTGCTTTCACCGCGGGTTCGGCGAGTCGTTTGTTCGCCGGTCCCGCGAGTGTGCGCAGGTCGAACGGCTCGTCGCAGGTGGCGCGGACCTGGACGAGGTCTTCGAGGGAGCGTGCCGCCGACGGCACGTACCAGGCGCGGACTGCGGTGAATCGCGCGCCGGACGGGTCGGCCCAGGTCATCGCGATCGCCGACCAGGTGTCGCGGCCGTCGCCGCGCAGCACCCGGGCTTTCGTCTCACCCCCGGTGCGCGATTCGTCGAGTTTGCCCCGCGCATACGACAGGATGTTGCGCTGGTCCTTGCCACGCGGACGGCCCACGACACCGCCGTTGGAAGCACCGTTGAACGGCATCGTATGCGGCATGATCAACGCGATATAGGAGTCCATCAGGGTCGATTTGCCCGAGCCGGACTCTCCGCACAGCAGGGTCGCCCCGGGCGCGAACCGCACCCGGTGGTGACCGTCGTATCCGCCCCAGTTCACCAATTGCAGATCCTGCGCCACCCACTGTTGCCCGCGGGACGCCTCGGGAACCAGCCCGAACAGCGTGTCGATCATGGTCACGGCGCGACCTCCTCGCGGGCACCGCGGTCCGGGCCGTCGTTTCGTTCCCGCAGCCAGCGGCTCAATTCACTCAGTTTCTCCGTACTCATCACGACCTCCACCAGCGGCGTGATCCGGTACCGGCCGGTGGTCTCCTCCTCCATCAGCCCTTCCTTGGCCAGCCGAGTCACCGCGCTCCGGATCTCCTGCTGTCCCCGGGCCATATTGGTGTCGTCGGGGTCGAAGTAGGTCAGTACCGTCTGCTCCAGCTCTTCGATATCGACCCGCGCCGAGACCTCACCCGCGACCCGTTCCTGCTGGAACACTGTGCGCAGATGCACCAGCACCAGCGTCTCGGCCCGGTTGTACGGGTCGTCCCGCAACAGGATCGGCACATCCAGTTCCGCCGAACGCACCTGCTGTTTGTAGGCGATACCGCGTTCGTGGTCGACCACCAGCCGGACGAAAAGATCGTGTAGGCGCGACTCGACGAGCTGCTGATTCTCCAGCAGCGTCCGCCATTGCGCGGGGTGCTTGTCCGCCGACAGGAACCGGCGTTGCAGCAGCCGGACCAGTACCCGCCGCACTTCGGCGTCCAGCGTCCCCCTGTCGCCGGCGAACAGTTCCGCCGGGTCTTCCTCCATCGAGACCGGGTCGATGAAACCCGTGTCCTCCGGCCCCACTTCACCGGCCGTGTTCGGCTCATTCATCGGCTGCCTCGGCGTTCCTCACCGCGACCACACCGCCGAGCGCGAACCGCCGCCGAGTCCGGTCCGGGCGGATCGCTTCGACGGTGACCACGGCCTCGGTTTCGGTCATCCCCGTGCGGTGCGCGAGCTCGAGCAAACCGAGCAGGTCGACCGGGCGGCGGATCTCCTCGGGCGCCGCACCGAAAGCAGCCGCGATATCGATGGTGTCCGCGGCGGCGGCGAATCGGGCCAGGTGTTCGTCCAGCGCGGCGTATTTCGGGCCGCCCCAGGCCCGCGTATCGGTGTCCGGCAGCATGTCCTCGTCCCATTCGGCCAGCGGTGCGGGCGGCTGCGGTGGGCGGGGATCACTCGAGGATTGCCGCAGATGCTCGATAGCCGCGGCCGGTAGGCGGCGCAGCGGTGGGATCGGCTCCCGGTGTCGTGAACGGGGGACCCAGCGGTGCAGACCGGTCATGACGTCGCGCAGCAGATCGTCGACCTGCCGGTCCCGCATCGGGTCGTGATTACGGACCTGGGTCGTGATCACATGCGAGGCCTGCCGCTGCGCGGCCAGCACGTCTTTGACACCACGTTCGATCCGGCGCGCGATATCGGTGAACTCGCGCCGTTGCGGTTCGGTCAACTGTGCGGTGAACGGGTGGCGCAGCACCGTGCGCAATCGGCTCGACAAATCATCGATCCGCTCCGGGTCGCCGATGAGGCGCAATGCTCCCGCGAACGCCCGGCCCTCCGGAGTCGCGTCCATGATCTGCCGGCCGCGCTCCAGGTATTCGCGCAGCACCTCACCGGTCGGGCGGGCATCCTGGCGCAGGTCGGCGACCACATCGCGTTGCATGGCCTTGATCGACTCGGCTACCCGGGCGAAATCGGCCGGCAATTCCCGTGCCAGGTGCAGAACGTTTTCCGCCTCCTCCACCAGCCGGTCGTCGTCGACCGTCGCCACGGCGCCACCGCGCTCGAGCCGGTGTAGTTCCTGCTGGCGCTCCCGGATCTCCAGCTCCAGCCGGGCGATCCGGGACATCACGTCCGGGTCGGCGTCCTGTGCGAGCCGCTCCACCGCTTCCAGCAGGGTCCGCACCCGCGATTCCGACACCCGTGTCCGGGAACCACCGACCCGGCCCGCGACCTCCAGGGCGCCCACCCCGTGCGCGGACAACCGATACACCTCGACCTGGTCGTCGAGCACCTGACGCACCAGCCAGCCCGCGTTCACCCACTGGCGGCACAGATCACGCGCATTGCCCGCGGGTAGCGGCAACCTGTCCTCTTCGCCGTAGCCCGCGGCCCGCAACTGGGTCAGCGCAGCACCGATTTCCGCGTGCGCATCCGCCACCGCGACCGCGGCCCGTTCGGCCGTGAACACCGTCGCCAGCATGGTCACCACGAACGGCGCATATGTTTGGTGGAGCAAATCGAGCATCGGGGTCTTGAACGCCCGAAGAGCCCCCTGGTACGCACCCTCTACGCCTCGAATACTCATCGGCGCTCAGGGTACGTCGAGCGGCCGACACACCCGCCGGGACCTCGCACCGGGTCTTCCGGTCGCGGCCCGGAACAGCTGTCGTGGCCCCTCAACCGCCCCGTTCGTAGAGCGCGCGAACAGTATCGACCGTATCGGCGTCGGCGGGCGACTTGTCCTCGCGGTAGCGCACCACGCGGGCGAAGCGCAGTGCCATGCCGCCGGGATAGCGGGTCGAACCCTGCACCCCGTCGAAGGCGATCTCGACGACCTGTTCGGGCCGCAGTCGCACCACGTACCCATCGGTCGGGCCGTCGGCGAGTTCGGTGAAGCGCTCGGTCTGCCACTTCAGCATGGCGTCGGTCATCCCTTTGAAGGTTTTGCCCAGCATCACGAACCCGCCGGTGGCCGGGTCACGAGCGCCCAGGTGAATATTGGACAGGGTGCCGGTGCGCCGGCCGGAACCCCATTCGACAGCGAGAACGACCAGGTCCAAGGTATGAACGGGTTTGACCTTCAACCAGCCGGCGCCGCGGCGGCCCGCCTCGTACGGCGCCGACGGTGATTTGGCCATCACGCCCTCGTGTCCGGCGGCGAGCGTGCGGTCGAGGAACTGTTGCGCTGCAGCGGTGTCAGCGGTCACCAGGCGGTCGACGCGCTGGTCGGCGGGGACGAGCGCATCGAGTGCCGCGAGCCGTTCCCGGGTGGGTAGATCGAGGAGGTCGTGGCCGTCGAGATGAATCAGGTCGAAGAAGAACACCGACAGCGGTTCGAGGTCGCCCGGATTCTTGCTGCCGAACCGGGCCGCGGTGACCTGGAACCGCTGCGGCCGTCCGTCGGGGCGCAACGCGATGGCCTCGGCATCGGCGATCAGATCGGTAGCAGGAAGAGCCAGGGTGGCCGCGACGACCTCGGGCAGCCGGGCGGTGACATCGTCGAGACTGCGGGTGTACACCGAAACCGCTGATCCGGCCCGGTGGATCTGCACGCGCGCGCCGTCCAGTTTCGCTTCGAATATCGCGGTTCCGCCGAGTCGCCCCAGTGCGTCGTCGACCCCGGTCGCGGTCTGCGCGAGCATCGGCCCCACCGGCTGTCCCGCCCGCAGCCGGAACTCCGCCAGCGCCGGCCGCCCTCCGGCGAGCGCCGCGGCCGCCACGGCAGGCAGGTTGCCGGCCAGCATCGCTGCGCGGCGCACCTCGGCCGCGGGTATGCCGGCCGCTTTCGCGACCGCATCGGACATCACGCCCGCGAGGGCGCCCTGGCGTAACTCGCCACTGAGCAGCCGGCGCAGAAATACCTGCTCGGTGCCGGTCGCTGTTTCGAACAGCTTGCGTACCAGATCGGCGCGCGCGGTCCGGGAACCTTTCCCGGCGACCGCGCCGATCCGGGAAAACCGCGCGTCGACGTCGGCGACCGTAAGGGTCGCAGTGGTAGCAGGCGGCGGTAGCGTGCGCAGTGCCGCCCAGCCCACACCGATCTGGCGTTGCGGTAGTTCACCGGAAAGCCAGGACGCGGCCACCGCGACCAGTCGCGCGTCGCCGTCCGCCGCGATACGGCTCAGCAGTGCGGCGAGACGGTCGGTTTTGGCCAGCCGCGCCGACGCGGACGCGATCTCGGTGGATGCGGCGGCGACCTCGGCTAACAGCACGTCAACAGCCTGGCACGCGTACCGGCTTCGATCAATCGGCGTTGCCGTCGGAGGCCGGCACGGCGCAGACAGCTTCCGGAGGGCGTTCAGCATTCGCTGTGCGCCGGAATACCGCGCAGACGCTCGTCCAGCCAGAGCACGGCCTCGGGATAACCGAGACCCGCCGCGATGACGTGCTCGCCGAGCACACTGCGATACACCGCGATGACGCCCAAGGCGCACTGTTCGCGATACAGGTTGAGGGCACCCTCGGCCGGTATCCAGAATTCCTGTTCGCCGTTGTAGATGTAGAGCGGCGTCGCCGACGCGAGTCCAGCCATCCGGGTGACCGTGTAGATGTCGTGTGCCAGCGTCGATCGCAGCGGGTCGGCGATATTCGCGGCGATATCGATCGGCAGGTGCAGTACGCCCGGCAGCGCGAAAACGCTGATGCACTGGTCTTTTATCGGTGAGGTGCTCACCCACTGGGCCAGGTGGTTCATCCGGGCCAGGATCTCGGGCCGCTCCCGCGCGATACCGAAGACTGCCGCCATGAAGACACCCGAGGCCAGATTGCCGTTCATACTGCGGGCCAGGATCTCGTAGTCGGCGGGCACTCCGCCGAGCGCCGCCCCGGCCAGGGCCGGCGCGAGTTCGGGTGCGTAACTCTCGATCAATTTCACCGCACCGTGAGTGGCGATGGCACCGCCGGAATAGCCGGTCATCGCGAACCTGCTCGCGCCGAATTCGGCCGGGCGCCAGCCGCGCACCGCGCGTACCGCGTCCAGGACGGCGTGGCCCGCGACATAGGGCTCGGCATAGGCCATCAACGGTCCCTCATGGTCCGGGACGAGCACCGCGTAACCACGCAAGGCGGCCAGCTGGGTGGTGGGTGGTACGAAATCGGTGAGCGCGCTGTCGCCCGAGATACCGTGCGCCAGTGTGTAACCCGGTGTGCACTTACGGCCGAGAGCGTCGATCGGGAGATTGTTGACCACCACCGGCCGCGCCCCGGGCACCGGCGATGCGGTCGCCGGGATCACCAGCGTGGCAGTGGCGAAGGACGGGCGATCGTGCGCGTCGGTGGTCCGGTACTTGAACAACACTGCCTGTCGGATCGGCACCACAACCAGCGGCGCGGCCGAGGCAGTGATGTCGCGGACCTCGATTACCGCACCCGGCGCGAAACCGGCGAGGTCCGGTGGCCACTGGTCGAACAGGGGATCGCCGGCGGGCGCGGGTAACACCGCCTGATGCAGTGCCGCCAGACCTGGTTCCGGGCCCGTCGTCTCGCCCCCCGGTACCGGCCGGGGCAGTGGCGCGATCGGTGGTGGCGGTAGCACCTGGTCGATCCACTGCTGGATACCGGGCAGGAGCGCACCGCTGGTATCCGCGGCCGGTGGGAAGCCCGGGAGTGCGGGGAAGGGCAAGCCCGGCGGCGCGGGGGGTCGGGCGGCGGCCTGCCCGATGAGCAACGGCATGATGACGAGCAACGCGAGTGCGCCGGCACGTAAACATCTCATGGCACACGCCCCTGGATGCGATGTCGAAATATGCGGCACCCGAGGAGATGTGGAGTTCCGTCCCCCGAAATGTCCCCTGTTTTACCGGGGCCTGAGCCCAGGCTACGTGGCCGGCAGCAGGTTGCCCTGATACGTCACAAGATTGGAGGCGAGCTGCTACCGATTCGAGACAACCCGCCCGAATCGATCGCTACTTTCGATGATCATGGGTGCCCGTGGTCACCGGCGACCCGCAGGTTTCCCGTCTTCGCGCGGACACACAGAATCGACCTCACCGTCGATTTCCACACTGCCGGCGCCGATCAGTCCCCGGACCGCCCGGTGGACAGGATTTCGGTGAGCGGTAACCGCGGAGTGCGCTCCGGTCTCCGGTCGCGCTGCGGTGGCGCTCCCACCCTGACCAGGATCTGGGGCGACTGATCGCCGTCGATCAACTGCCGGACCACGTGCCTGCTGTCGGATATCTCGGTCAGATGGGTGAGCGGACAGGTCGCGTATCCCGCCCGGGTGGACTCCAGGAGTACGGCCGACACCGTTTCACCGGATCGAAGGTGATCTTCGGGCGTATCGCCGGCCGTGGAGACCACGAGCACCTCAGCATGGTCGGACGAGTTCTCGCCGGAGGTCCCGGTATCCGATGACGCGGCCGGGAATTGTCGGCCGATATCGACCTGCTCATGTTCCCGAGGTGAAACCAGGGAGGTTTTCGGGACGCCGGTGGCACCGATGACGTGCCCGGTCCACCAGTGCAGCTCCGCGTGATAGTTCGAATCGTAACGCCGGCGCGCGCCGGTCATCCGCGTGGCGTGGGCCAGGGCGGGATGGCTTTCCTCGGGCAGGATGCTGACAGCGGTGTCTGTGGTATCGACCGCCGACCGCAGTATCGGTTCGAAATCCGGCCAGCCGGGCGGCGGCCCGAACGGCAGGCGGTCTGTGTAGCGGCGGTCGATCGCCGCCGCGCGGGCACGGTCGGCATCGGTCACGAGCGGTGAATGTTCGAACGTGATGTCCGCGAGATGGGTCGTATTGCCGGGGTCGGGGAAACGTGCCACGGAAGGACGCCAACCGGCAGCCGCCATGGCTGTTCGCAAGTGGTCCAACGTGGCGCCGCAGCTGATCAGCATCTGGCGGCCGCTGGGGTCGGTCGTGGTCAGCATCCGCTCGGGTACCGCGAACAGCCGCAGTACTTCGCCATCGGATTGCCACCGCCACGGCTGGCTGTTGTGCAACGAGGGAGCCCGCGCCGCGAGGCGGACAGCTTCCGCGATTGTCGACCCGCTGGGACCAGCGCTCATATGCTCGACCATACCTATCCGAACGCGTCGCATGGACCAGCCACACGCGGACCATCTCGGTTGCGGAGCCAGTGAGATCCGGTTGCGGGATGGTTGCCACCGGTCCCCGCTTCACAGAGAATCTCCTATGCGTGCGTACGACCGGCGTGGCCTCTCGTTCATCTCGCGACAGGCGCCGCCCCCCTCCACGGCGGTCTCCGAGCGAGGATCGCGGTACGAAAGGCGCGGATATGGTGCTTCCCGGAAAACACATCGTGGCCGGTATCGACGGCTCGGAGGCCTCGCTGGGTGCCGCCGGATGGGCCGCCGCTTTCGCCGGCAAGCTCGAGCTGCCTCTGCACCTGGTGCATTCGTCGCCGGCGTCGGGTCCGATACCCGATGTGGCGTTCAGCGCCGAAGAACTGGAAGAAATGCAGCAGGCCTATCGGTCCGATCTGTTGAACTCGGCGCAAGCCGCGCTTCGAGAATGGGCGCCCGAGGTCGAGCTGAAGCTGATCGCCGACGACAAAACCCCCGCGGCCGGCCTGCTCGAAGCGGCAGGGCAGGCCGCGATGATCGCGCTGGGCGCGACCGGCGCGGGCTCGGTCGAACGCTGGCTGTTGGGATCGACCGTTCTGCGGGTGGCCAACAAGGCAGTGTGCCCGGTCGCGATATGGCGCGGTGACCCCGCCGACGCGTCCCCCGACGACCGCCCGATCGCGGTCGGATCCGACGGGAGCCCGATATCGGAAGCCGCGACCCGGCTGGCTTTCGAATGGGCCCGATTACTGTCGGTGCCGGTGACGGCGGTCCGGACCTGGACCGGCAGCTCGGCGGTCGCAGCCGCCGACCCCGGCGCGATACAGAAACGGGGCCGGACAGCGCTGGTCATCGATTGGGACGCGATTGCCCGCTCGGAAGAAAACGAACTCTCGAACATCATCGCCCCGTATCGAGCGCAGTTCCCCGACGTGGCCGTGGAACTGAGGTCCCGGCGGGGGTCTGCGGCGCGCGAACTCCTGCACGCCCTCGACCATGCCCAGATGGCGATTGTGGGCAGTAAAGGCTGGGGCCGCGTCCGCGGTGCCCTGCTCGGATCGACCGGCCAGAACGTGCTGCACCGCGCCGACCGCCCGATCGTCATCTATCGCACCGCAGACTCCTGAGGCCGTTGCCCGGCTTATTCGATAATCCCGGGTTGCTGTCCCGACAGGTGCCGGCCGGGAGTGTTCATCCATCGGGGCAGGATCACCCCGAGCGCGACCATGCCGAGGCCGAGGCCGAAGTGCAGCCAGTTGTCGGCGGTGTCGAGCGGAACGAAATTGGCGTCGCTGGTTTGGTCGATCAGCAGGCCGTAGACCCAGAGCAGCAGGTAGATCACGCCGCCCACCAGCAGGTAGGCGCGTGCCAGGACCGCGCTCGCTGCCGCGGCCAGGCCGGCCACGCCGAATATCAGGTGCACGATGTTGTGCAGTATCGACACGTTGAACAGGCCGAACAGTTGTGCTTCGGAATGGTGGCCGGCCCATTCCATGGTGTCGTAGTTCGTGGTGATGCCCGGAATGAACCCGAGCACGCCGGCCAGGAGAAATACCGCGCCGACCGCCATCGCGGCGAGCTGAACCGGGGAACGGGCAGTGCGGGTCGAACTGGTGCGGTCCGACATGGTGGTGTCCTCCCTCCCGCTGTCTTCGCAAGACCGTCTCGCGAATCGGCAACCGGATGCCGTCGCGAATGCCCCCATCGCCGCGTGGCAAACGTCGGTGGTGGCATTCTCCGCCGCGCTGTACCTCGGCGAGTTTGCCGCCGACGTTCCCGGGCATAGCCTCCTCGACACGGAAACGCCAGGAGGTTCTCGTATGCACGACAAGAACGAGCACGCCAGCGAGCCCCAGGTCCTCTCGGAACCGACGCCTCCCTATCCAGAACAGCGGCAACAGGCCCCCGGCAGCGAAGAGGATGTCCGGCCGCGCCCGCGTTACCGGTCGGACCGCTATCGCGCGGCGGGCAAACTCCGGGACAAGATCGCGCTGATCACGGGCGGCGACTCCGGTATCGGCCGGGCGGTGGCCGTGCTCTACGCGCGCGAGGGCGCCGATATCGCCATCGGGTACCTGCCCGAGGAGCAGTCGGACGCGGAGCAGACGCGCCGTGCGGTGGAGGCCGAAGGCCGTAGGTGTCTGCTGCTGCCCGGCGACCTCGCCGAAGCGTCGTTCTGCTACGACATCGTCGAGCGGACAGTTCGGGAACTGGGTGGTCTCAACATCCTGGTCAACAATGCGGCTCATCTGAACAGTCAGCTGGACCTGTCACAGCTGTCGTTCGAAGACTGGGATCGGTCGTTCAAGGTGAACGCGTACGCCTACTTTCATCTTGTTCAGGCCGCGCGCCCCCATCTGAAGGCGGGTGATTCGATCATCGCGACCGCGTCGGAGGAAGCTCTGAAGGGCAGCGATACGATGATCGACTACGCGGCCAGCAAGGCCGCGCTGGTCAATTTCACCAAATCCATCGCTTTTCACCTGGTCAAGGACGGTATTCGGGCGAACGTGGTCGCTCCCGGCCCCACTTGGACCGTTCTCAATATCGCCGACCCGAACATGCCGCAGGAGGGGCTCGCCCAGCTCGGCAGCGACGGGCCGATGGGTCGCGTGGCGCAGCCGGAGGAGCTGGCACCCGCCTATGTGTACTTGGCCTCCGATGCGGATTCCAGTTACACCGTCGGTGAGATCCTTGCTGTCACGGGCGGTTTGACCACCACCCGCTGAGACTGTTCGCTGCCGGGCCTGCACGCCCGCTTCCCCTCATTGCGGAGCCGGTCGCGGACGGCCGGGTGGATCGTTGCGTCGGATCGGGTGCCCGGCCCACCGCCGGGTCATGCTGTGCTGCGCGGGTGCGCCCCCTCAACCGCGCGTCATCCGACCGTGCCGAGCGCGGACGGTCGGTCGCCGACTGTGTGTGCGGCCAAGCCAGGCGCCACGATGTAACCAGTAATTCTGTATTTCTCCGGCTCGGCCGGAGCGGAGAAGATTCGCTTCCTCGGTGCGCCTTTCTTTCGGCGACCTGCGTCGATTGTGGGCATAGAGTCAGCCTGTGGCCGTGTCTGCCCGCCTTTGCCGACCGCATTCCCGTAATGCAGTTGGAACTCGAAGTCCTGGACAGCTGTCTGGTACAGCTGGTAAGTTATTGAGTATTCCGCCGTGATGAACCGTGCAGGCTGCACCTTGTCGGCGGTGATCGAACTCAATGAGGAGTGACGGCATGGATGGACTCAGTAGGCGAAACGCGTTGAAAGCCGGTGGGGTGGCGGGAGCTGCCGGGGCGTTCGCGGTGGTGGCGGCGACATCCACCGGTCGGGCGCAGCCGTGGACATGGTCACCGCAGGGTTCGGTAGCCGGATCCGGTTCCGGCGCCGACCCGCTGACGGTGTGGGATCCCGAGGCGGACCAGTTGGTCGCCGGGCTGATCGACCGGGGAGAAGTGCCCAGGATCAACGATGCGCTGCGGACCTGGACCCGGAACGGACAACCGCTGCCCGCCGGTCTGCCGCCGGAGTTGCGGGACTTCATGGAATATGCCCGGCAACTGCCGCAGTGGACCGATCCGGGCAAGCTGAACACTGCGATCGAGTTCAACAAGAAGCGCGGACTGTATCTCGGTGTGCTGTACGGCTTCGCCAGCGGCATGATGAGCACCGTCATCCCCAAGGAAGCCCGCTCGGTCTACTACTCCAAAGGCGGTCACGACCTCGAGGACCGTATCTCCAAAACCGCCAAACTCGGCTACGACATCGGTAGCAACAACGCCTACGCGCCCGACGGCGAAATGATCGTCACCTGCGTAAAAACCAGGCTGGTGCATGCGGCGGTGCGGCATCTGCTGCCGCAGTCACCGCACTGGGTGCATTCCGCGGAGGAGGACATCCCGATCAGTCAGAACGACATCATGGTCACCTGGCACAGCCTGCCCACAACCGTGATGAAGCATCTGACCTCCTGGAAAGTGCCCATCCCGGTGCACGAATCGGAAGCGTTCCTGCACTCCTGGCAGGTGGCCGGACATATGCTCGGCGTTCGCGACGAATACATCCCGAAATCGTGGCCGGAAGCCAACTCTCAGGCGGCGCAGGTTCTCGACCCCATCCTGGCGCCGACCCCCGAAGGGATAAAGCTGGCCGACCGGCTGCTGAGCCTGGGCGCCAATATCGACCTCACGATCCTCAGCAAGCCCGTTCTCGGCGCGTTCACCCGCTTCCTGCTCGGTGACCAGATCGCCGACGGCCTGCACATCCCGCGGGAACCGGTCTGGGATCCGCTGCTGCGGTTCAGCTGGGGTCCGTTCATCGCCGTACGCGAGGGCATTCTCACCGCCGTCCCGCCGGCCGCCGATCCCTACTGGTTGCTCGACGAGTTCCTGCGCAAGGCCGCCCTGATGTACCTGTCGGAACTGCGGATGCCGATCAGTATCGAAATCCCCACCATGAACCGCGATATGAGCGTTCCACCGCGCTGAACCATCCGGCACGCAACCCGTCACTCCGAAGACTTCGATCCACCCACCATCAAGGGAGCGCGATGACGCCCACAATCATTCGTCTTGCCGCCGCCTCGATCGCGGTGGCCGGCCTCGTCGGCACCGCGGCCGGCGCGACGGCCCAACCCGGCCCGTCCCCGTCTGTCGCGCCGGTGGCCGCGGGCGAATCCGGAACCGGGTCCTCGGCATTGGACTCCGGCTCGGCCGCCGCGCGAACGGCCGGGGTACTCGTCGGGAACGGCGATATCATCGGCATCATCGTGCTGCTCGGCGTCACCCCGTTCCAGATGCTGACCGACGGTGTCTGCGATCTGGCCACGATATCGGCCCTGCCGAGTCCCTGCTCGCCGGGACGGGCCCACTACACAGGGTGACTCGTACTCGGGTCGAGGTATCGATGATGTCCGGTGGAACTCATGCGGCGAGCCCGGAATCACGAACAGCTTCGGCCAGCGGCTCCAGCACGGCCGGGTCGTGCGGCGGCGGGAGATAGATGATCGCGAGTTCCAGGCCCTCGGCGCCCAGTGCGGCCGCCCAGTCGATGAGCTCTCCGTAGCCCAGGTCGGGGTCCAGCCGCTTCTGCGCCGAGAGCATGATCTCCTTCGGATCACGGCCGATATCGGCGCAATGCGCGGCCAGCACATCGCGTTTGCGGGCGAATTCCGCGGGAGTCCCGGCGACGAAGTTCCAGTGCTGGGCGTAACGGGCGGTGGTGCGGAGGGTGCGTTTCTCACCGTTGCCGCCGATACAGATCGGCGGGTGCGGGCGCTGCGGGCCCTTCGGCTCGTTGCGGGCGCCGGTCAGTCGATAGAACTTGCCGTCGAAATCGGTTGTCTCCCGGCTCAACAGCCCGATGAGTACTTGGCAGGCCTCGTCGAACCGGTCGAGCCGTTCGGTGATGCTGCCCAGTTCGATGCCGTACGCGCCGGATTCCTCCTCGTTCCACCCGGCGCCGATACCGAGTTCGAGGCGGCCGCCGGAGATGATGTCGAGGGTGGCGGCCATATTGGCCAGGACTGCCGGATGGCGGTAGTGCACACCGGTCACCATCGTGCCCAGGCGCAGACGTTCGGTGGCCTGAGCCAGCGCGGTCAGGGTGGTCCATCCCTCCATACAGGGCCCGGTGGAGTCGGAGAAGATGGGATAGAAGTGGTCGAAAGTCCATCCGGATTCGTAGATCTCGATATCGTCGGCGGCCCGCCAGACGGCCAGCATATCGGCCCAGGTCGTGTCCTGCGGGGAGGTCTTGAACGCGAATCGCATGAGACCCAGGCTAGAAGTTGGAGTGTGGTCCAGGTCAAAATCGGCTCGGCGGGTCGGCAGCGAAGTTATGCGAGCCCAGGCTGTTCGTCCGGCCGATCCGCTGCCGGTGCGGGCATACCGACGCGTTCCGCAATCTGATGGGACAGGACGGCCATCGCGAAAACACCCCCCGCTACGCCCGCCACCGCCCCGAATCCATCGGTCGCGAAATCGGCGAATGCGTTCAGCACGGTGAATATCAGCGCCGCGATGCGCATGGTCTGCAGTGGCCACAGCGGACCCGCCCGGCGATAGCAGAACACCGCCGGAGCCGCTGTCGCGAAGGTCAGGCAGGCGCTGACGAAGAGGATCAGTTCGGCGATCCCCATTCGCTCCAGATCGACAACGGTGTCGGCGGCCCGCAGCGACAGCCCGCCGGTCAGCAACACGACGATCCCGGTGATCACCCCCGCCGCCGAAGACGCGACCAGCAACCAGCCGATGACCGGTACCCATCGGGGGCTGCGGAGGAAACCGGGAACGAGACGCGGCAACCACTGCCGGACCGAATACAACCGGTCCACCCGATGATCGGCCGCGTCCAGCAACAACCGGATACCGTGAACGGCGCGCGGATCGGCTCCGCCTTCCGCGGCGCGGTCCAGCATCGCGCGGGCAGCACTGCGCCGATGCGCGGGCAACCCGCCAACCATCCCGGTCGCCGCGATCGCGGCGGCGTTGGCGAGATATTCGTCCACGGTCGGTGCCCGAACGATCCGCAGCAGCCGGTTGGCGACCAGGATCACCAGCACCAGCACATACATGATCTCGGCAGCGGGGCCGTAGAAATAATCGTTGTCGGCGGTGACGAATTTGCCGACTTCGTCGAGGAACAACCCGAAGCCGATACCGCCGATCACCACGGCCACCGACCGCGCGGTGAACCCGAGCAGCAGCCAGCCCACCAGCAGCGCCACCATCATTGCGGCACCGCCGTACAGGGCGTGCGCGATATGCAGCGAACCACCGCCGACCTGCGGATAATCGGTGAGCGCGAGGTAGGCGCGGGTGACCAGGATGGTGGTGATCGCAATGACCAGGAACGTCTCCGCGGACGCGTTGCCGTAGACATTGCGCACCGTTCCGGTGCGACGCCGGCCGGGGCGGGGTGCGGGCACAGCGCTCACGGCCGGTCCGTGGCCCGGCGCTGTGCGGTTTCGATGCCCGTTGTCACGAACCACTGCATGCCCCTGCCGTCGGACCCCGTCGTACTCGCGTCCGGCATACACACCGGAAGCCGACCATAACCCGATAGCCGGGCAATATCGGGTAATCGTTTCGGTAGTGGCGCGAACTGCCGGAGACTGGCCCACAACGCTGTTCGCCCGCTCGAGCGGGCGAAAAGAGGTGCTCGGCGGCGTCCCTCGGTGACCCGATACGTACGGGACCTGCCGGCCGGCGATGAGTCTGTGAAGCCTCCTGTTCGTCGAGAGGGACCGCGGTACGGGGCAGATCGACAGGCGTCCGGGCTGTGCCGGGTGGCCGGCGCCGCACGGTCAACGCCTGCGGCTCCGCGGATAACCGCGAGGCCACAGGCGAGGTTGCACAGCCCGCCGTCTTCGCTCCCGTCGTGACGAGTGGTCGCCCGGGGCCGGCGAGCTGAACGGGGTCCCCTGTTCAGCGAGTGGCGATAATCGCCGAGCCGTGACCGAAGAGGCCTTGATTCACCGCGATACCCGCACGTGCATCGTCCACCTGGCGGCCATCGGCCTCGCCGCGCAACTGCCAGGTGAGCTCGCAGACCTGCGCGATCGCCTGCGCGGGAATCGCCTCACCGAAACAGGCCAGCCCGCCGCTGGGGTTGACCGGGATCCGCCCACCCAAGGTTGTGGCGCCGCTGCGCAGCAGGTCTTCGGCGCCGCCGACCTCGCAGAGCCCGATATCCTCGTACCAGTCCAGTTCCAGTGCGGTGGAGAGATCGTAGACCTCGGCGAGGGACAGATCGGCGGGACCGAGCCCGGCCTCTTCGTAGGCGGCGTGCGCGACGGCGGAACGGAACTCGCGCGGCGGCGGCTGGACGGCCACGGCGGAATCCGTCGCGAAATCGGGCAGATCGATCACGGTTTTCGGGAACGTCGGCGTGACCGTCGACAGTGCCCGGATGCGGACCGGATCGGTCACTCCGTGGCGGCGGGCGTACTCCATCGAGGTCAGCACCAACGCGGCACCGCCGTCACTGGTCGCGCAGATATCCAGCAGGCGCAGCGGGTCCGAGACGATCGCCGAGGCCGCGACCTCCTCGGCCGACACCTCCTTGCGATAGCGGGCATACGGGTTGTGCAGGCCGTGCCGGGCGTTCTTCACCTTGACCGCGGCGAAATCGTCGAGGGTGGCGCCGTGCAGTGCCATCCGCCGGCGGGCGTACAGCGCGAAGTAGATGGGGTTGGTCGCCCCGAGCAGGTGGAAACGCAACCAGTCCGGATCGTCGCGGCGTTCGCCGCCGACCGGCTGGAAGAAACCCTTGGGGGTGGCGTCGGCGCCCACCACCAACGCTACCTCGCACAATCCGGCGAGAATCTGGGCGCGGGCGTTGGCGACGGCCTGGGCGCCCGACGCGCAGGCGGCGTAGCTGCTCGAGATCCGCGCGCCCGACCAGCCCAGTGCCTGGGCGAACGTCGCGCCGGAGACGAATCCGGGGTATCCGTTGCGGATGGTGTCCGCGCCGGCGATATAGCCGACGTCGCGGTGGTCCACCCCGGCATCGGCCAGTGCGGCCCGCGCCGCGACCAGCCCGTATTCGACGAAATTGCGTCCCCATTTGCCCCACTGGTGCATACCCGCACCGAGGACGGCGATATCGCGGTCATTCGACTCAGGCATCGACCGGCCTCCACATCCACACCGTGTGCTCCGCTTCCTCGTCTTCGTACAGCACGCCGAGGGTCAACTCGACCGGCATGCCGACAGCCAGATCGTCCACCGTGAGGCCACGCACCACCTGCCCGAGAATCACCATCTGCTCGACCTCGAGCTCTACCGCCGCCACGACGTACGGCTCGAACGGTTCGGGCGAGACATACGGCGGTGGCGGCTTGTACCGGGCGTCCGCATACGACCAGATCCGGCCACGGGTGGAGAACAGGTACTCGGCGAGCTCGGAGCCGTCCTTCGGGCCCGTGCACTGCGGGTTCCGGCAGGCGAGAGTGTTCCGTGGGAAATACGGCGTGCTACAGGTAGTGCAGCGACTTCCCTTCAGGCGCACCGTGCCGTCATCCGCGGTGAACCAGTCGGCCACGGCGGGGCGTTGTTCTTTCTGCACAGACCCGACCGTATAGGAACACGTTCTACTTTGGGCCGGAAACCCGCACCATCCGCGCGCCACCGGAGGTACCGTGAGCCGGATCGGGGAGGCAACAGCCGTCCTCGGGTCGATCTGGAGTAATACACACGATGGGTAGCGAAGTCATCGAACCGCAGTCGATCCGCAACGTCACGGTCGTCGGGGAACCCGATGAGACGACCCGCGTCGTGCACCGCCTGCTGCGCAATTTCAGCAGAACCGGAACCGGCATCTCGACCACGGTGCGGTGGACGACGGACCACAGCGATCACACGATCAGGATCGCCGAACTGTCGAGTCGCTTACCCATCGCGACCCTGGAGCGCTCCATCCGAGTGGCCGACGGGGTGATCGCGGTGATGAACGCCGCCGCGCCGCGCGCTCCCCGGCTCGAGACGCTACTGCGGGTCGCCGACGACCACCAGGTGGCACGGTTGTGCCTGGTGACCCGACTCGACCATCCCGCCGCCGACTTCGACCGCTGCCTCCGGACGATCGCCGGCACCCATGGGGCCGTGCCGTTGGCGCTCCAGGTGCCGCACGGCCTGGGCGCCGAATTCGAAGGTGCGCGCGACCTGATCCCGATGTGGGCGTGCGAACCCATGGTCGCCGATTTCCACGGGAGTCATCGGACGGTCGCCGAAGAGTGGTACGGCGACCTCCTGGCCACGGTGAGCGAGCACAATGCACTGGCTCCGGACGAAGTTCCCGGCTTCCGGAAGATCGGGGCCGACCGGTTGTACGACCGCGTCCGCCACCTCACTCACCTCGGCGATATCGCGCCGGTCCTCTGCGATACGACGCCCTCGGGCCATATCGCCCCACTCCTGGACGCGATCGTCCGATACCTGCCGTCGCCCCTGCACGTCTGCCAACCCGAGCACGCCCTCGACTATTGACCGCCGCGGGTAGGCACACGTCGTGGCACCTTCCGATGTCACCCTCGGTGCCCACGGCCGGAGGAAGCTCGACCCGGTCACCGGACTCGCCACGCACAACCGGACCGGGGCTGTGTACTTGCGATCTGCCGGTGCGCCGCGCACACGCGGGTGACCCGCTGAGAAACCGTCGGGCCGGCTCGGCCACGACGCCGGTACCGCTCGACGTGACCGACCGGCTGTTCTCGGTTCCGCCGTGTTTGTTCGTCGCGGGACATTCAGGCCACGCCCGCTCGGGATGTCCGGGGCGGTGCCGAGTGGTCCCGGCTACGCCGGTGCGTGCTTACGGCCGACTGCGGCATACAACGGCAGGGTCTGGTCGTAGGCGGCGGGCTGGTCCATCCGCGGCCGCCACCGGTGCAACGGGACGACCCCCGGTTCGATCAATTCCAGGCCGGTGAAGAACCGCTCGAACTCGTCACGGCTGCGAGGTTGCATCGCGATACCGCTCTGGGTGTAGGTCGCGACGGTGCCGGCGACGCCCTCGGGGTCGATCTCCGCGGTCAGATGCGTCATCGCCAGGTAGCTGCCCGGCGCCAGTGCATCCAGCAGGGTCGCGACGGCGTCGTAGATCGCGTCACCCGCGACGAAGTGGCCGATCGCGATGAGGCTCAGCGCGGTCGGTACGTCCGGGTCGAGGGTGTCGGTCAGCGCGGGTGCGGACAGGATCGTGTCCGGTGCGGTGAGATCGGCGTTGATATAGCCGGTGCGCCCCTCCCGGGTGCCGGTCATGAGTGCCCGCGCGTGGGCGAGGACCAGTGGATCGTTGTCCACATACACCACCCGCGCGGCCGGATTCACCTCCTGGACGACCTGATGCAGATTCGGTTCGGTCGGAATCCCCGTGCCGATATCGAGGAACTGGCCGATCCCCGACTCGGCCGCGAATCGCGCGGCGCGGTGCATGAAGTCCCGATTGGCCCGGGCGACCTTACGCGCGTCCGGAACCGCCTGCTCCACCTTCGCCGCGGCTTGCTGGTCTGCCGGATAGTTGTCCTTACCGCCGAGCAGGTAGTCGTAGATCCGGGCGCTGTGCGGTTTGTCGGTTTGCAGATCCAACGATTTTCTCGCCACAGCACACTCCGATCCGAGAACTACACCCGTACAACACAGTCGACAATATCGCCGATCCCGATTTCACCGCATGCGAGGTGCGGAGATCGGTGCAGGTGGCGCAAGTTTCGTTGCGGGGGTGGCGCAGCGCCCGGTGGCGCTGCCCGTTTGCTGCGGATAGCTTCAATGGGTGCAGGACCACCTCGACGACCTCCGATTCGCCCATGTTCTCGTGGATTCCGCGGCCGCGGCGAGCATGGAACGCTTCAAGGCCCTCGACCTCGTTGTCGAGTCGAAGCCGGATCTGGAAGCGGTGCGCGAATCGGAAACCGAGGTGGAGAAGCTCATTCGCGGTCAGCTGCAGCGTTCCCGTCCGCGTGACGCTGTGCTCGGCGAGGGGGAGGGGCTGGAGGGCACCGGTCCGCGTTGCTGGGTAGTGGATGCCATCGACGGTCTCGAGAACTATGCGCGCGGAGTACCGGTGTGGGCCACGCAGATTTCGCTGATCGAAGCATCGGAGGGTGGCTACCGGCCGGTGGTCGGCGTCGTATCCGCCCCCGCGCTCGGCCGCCGCTGGTGGGCCGCGCAGGACCACGGCGCATTCACCGGCCGTAATCTGTCCTCGGCCACCCGGATGCGCGTCTCGGGTGTTTCGAAATTGCCGGACGCGTCGTTCGCGTACTCCTCGTTCGCGGGCTGGGAGGAACAGGGCCGGCTCAGCGGTCTGCTGGCGCTTTCCCGGGAGGTGTGGCGTACGCGTGCGTACGGCGATTTCTGGCCCTACATGATGGTCGCCGAAGGCGTGGTAGATATCTGCGCCGACCCGGACCTCTCGCCGTTGGAGATGGCCGCACATGCCGTCATCGTGACCGAGGCCGGTGGCGCCTTCACCGGACTGGACGGTAGCCCGGGGCCTCTCGGCGACAGCGCGGCCGCCTCGAACGGACTGCTCCACGACGAGTTGCTCGGATACCTGAACGAGCGTTACTGACGAGTGCGGTCTCCGATGAGCTCCGAGGGCCGTCCGGCGAGAAATCCGGCGGGCCGTGCGGTTTCTCGGGAGCGTCTGTGCGCGGCCCGGCGGACAGCATTGCGCGGATTCATCCCTTCGCCGTATGTAGGAGGATGGCGGTCGCCAGTTCCTCGTGCACCTGTGGTGGGAGCGTATGGCCCATCCCGGCGACGATCTGTAGCCGAGCTCCCGGGATCTGTTCGGCGATCACCGCCCCGTGACCCCGTTTGACCGGTTCGTGACTGCCTTCCACGACCAGAGCGGGTACCTGTACCCGGTGTAGTACGCCGGTCGGCTCGAAATCGGGCCGGGCGGCGGCCGCCAGACGGTGGTTCGCTGCGGCCGACAGGTCGCGGGCCCGGTCGTGGATCCGTTCCTGCAGTTCGTGTGCCGCCGCGTCGTCGAACGGCAGGCCGTTTCCGTGCAGTACGCGCTGTTCGGCGACCATGCCGTCGATACGAGTGCGCCGGTCCGCCGGCGGCGGTGCTGCCATGAGCTCGCGGTAGAAGGTGACGAATTCCGATGACGGCGCGGGCAGGCTTCCCTGGTCCTGGGGTTCACCGAGCAGGGCGCGCATGAGGACCTGGCCCTCGCCGCCGCCGAGCGGTGAGGAGCCGATGACGGTCAGTGAGCGCACCCGTTCCGGCCGTTCCACCGCGACGAGCTGGGCGAGCAGGCCGCCCGCCGAATGCCCCACCAGATGCGCGCTTTCCAGACCGTGGGCGTCCAGCACGCGGTACACATCGTTCTTGATGTCCTCCCAGGTGTACGGCTGGGTCGCGAAGTCGACGGTGTCCGACATTCCGGTGTCGCGGTGGTCGTACCGGATCACCCGGCGACCTCCGGCGACGAGACGGTCGATGAACTCCTCCGGCCACAGGATGCCCTGCGACATCGACCCCATGATCAACAGGATCGGAGTATCCGTGGCGGTGCCGAACTCTTCGCTCCAGATCTTCACGTCACACATATCGTCCTCTTCTGCGGCACTGCCGAGCGCCGATCTTTTCGGTGTTGTCGAACCGGCCGGTTCTGTTTGTGCGAGCTGGCTCCGGGGCGACCCCGGAGCGGTGCTACCGGGCGCCGCGCCGGGTGTGCCGGGGCAGGCTCTTTTTGGTGATTGCCGCGCGCGGCGGTGTGGGCCGAGCCGCGAGGCGCTGGTGGTTGTCCGGAATCGGGAAGGTGCCGTGTGGCTTTCGCATATCGGTTCCGCCTTTCGGCGAGGACGGTGGGAGCAGAACGGGCGCCGCCCTTGCTTCTTACCGCCTCGTCTGTAGTACTCTGAACGAAGTGATTTGAACCGTAGTACTACAGATGGAGTGGTGTCAAGTGGTTCGTACCAACCCCCAGCGCCGCCAGGCGTTGCTGGACGCATCGATCGAGGTCCTGGCCCGGGACGGGGCCCGAGGTTTGACCTTCCGCGCAGTGGACAAAGAGGCCGAGGTGCCGGCCGGCACCGCCTCCAATTACTTCGCCAACCGTGACGACCTCCTGGTTCAGACGGGACACCGGTATTACGAGAGGCTGGTCCCGGACGAATCGGTCATGGTGAAACTCCAGGGACCCCGGTCCCGCGAGACCGTCACCGAACTCATGACCGAAGTCGTCGGACGTGTCACCCGGTTCCGCACCGGCTATCTCGCGCTCCTCGAACTCCGGCTGGAAGCCACCCGGCGGCCCGAACTGCAAGCTCTGCTCACCGAAAGGGTCCGAGCCGATCTGGACTTCAATATCCGCAACCACGTGGACAACGGGATGCCGGGCGACGAGAACACCGTCGTCCTGCTCTTCCTTGCCCTCAACTGGCTTATTCTCGAACGACTCACCCTGCCCGGGGTGTTCACCGAGGAGCGGGCCGGTGAACTGGTCCGCATGGCGGTCGAGCGCGCGATTCCCGCCACCGGCCGCGCCTGAGCAGCCCCGGCCGGTGTGCCTGTGGGGTGGCGCCCGTCGCCGGTTCGCGCGCTGCCAGCGGCCTTGACTGTTGTATGGACACCCGTCTAACTTCGTTTCAGCTGCCGAGAGACGTGGACCGGTCGGAACCCGCTCGGGCCCCTCGGCGAGTACGCCCGTACCGCGAATGGCCGGAGCCGGCCCTCCGCCCGACAACGATGATCGAAGGTGCCACGATGAGTAATCCGACCGAGCCGCTGCTGGGACAGGTGGCTCTGGTGACGGGCGCGGCCCGCGGCCAGGGCCGCGCGCATGCGGTCCGGCTGGCCGAGCAGGGCGCCGATATCATCGCCGTCGACGCGTGTGCGCAGATCTCCGGCACCGTCACCTATCCCGCCGCCACTGCCGAGGATCTCGCGGAGACCGCGCGGCTGGTCGAGTCCGCGGGCCGCAAGATCCTGACCCGTGCGGTCGATATCCGGGATCTGGCGGCGCTGCAACAGCTGGTGGCCGACGGTATGGCACAGTTCGGCCGCCTCGACGTGCTGATCGCCAACGCGGGGGTGCTGAGCTGGGCTCGCCTGTGGGAGATGAGCGAAGAACAGTGGGACACCGTCGTCGACGTCAACCTCAGTGGTACGTGGCGCACGATCCGGGCGGCGTTACCGGCGATGATCGAGGCGGGCAACGGTGGATCGGTGGTGATCGTCAGTTCGTCGGCCGGTTTGAAAGCGACACCGGGTAACGGGCACTACGCGGCCTCCAAGCACGGGCTGGTGGCATTGACCAATACGCTGGCGCTGGAGGCGGGTGAATTCGGCATCCGGGTGAACTCGATCCACCCCTACTCGGTGGACACCCCGATGATCCAGCCGGACGACATGATGGCGATGTTCGGCAAGCATCCGTCGTTCCTGCACAGTTTCCCGCCGGTGCCACTGCGGTCGGCCAACGACGGTCAGAGCGGTTTCATGCCGGTCGAGGACGTCGCCGAAGTGGTGGCATGGCTGGCCGGTCCCGCGTCGGTGGCCATCACCGGTACGCAGATCCCGGTCGACGCGGGTGCGTTGAAATACTGAGGCCGGATATGCGGGTGCTGATCACCGGCGCTACCGGCTTCGTCGGCGCCTGGACCGCCAAAGCCGTACACGACCGTGGGCACCGGGTGCGGTTGCTGGTCCGTGACCCCGCTCGGTTGGCCCCGATCGCGTCGGCACTGGATTTCGATGCCTCCGACGTGGTGCGTGGGGATATGACCGACCCCGATCGGGTGCGCGAAGCGCTCGACGGCTGCGACGCGGTGGTGCATGCCGCCGCAGTCGTAGCGCTGCGGGCGGATGCGGCCGACGAGATGATCCGGGCCAACCTCGCCGGTGCCCGGAATGTGCTCGGTCAGGCAGCAGGCCGCGGTATCGACCCGATCGTGTACGTATCGAGCATGACGGCGCTGTGGCATCCGCGGTGCCCGCTGCTGCACCCCGATCTACCGCCGGCGGGCGGCAGCGACGGCTACGCCACCTCGAAGGCGCGGGTGGAGGAGTACGCCCGGGAACTGCAACAGCAGGGCGCACCCGTGGTGGTGACCTATCCGAGTTGCATTGTGGGACCGGCGGCCGGGGATCAGTTCGGGGAATCCGGTGAAGCCATCGCCGCCTTCACCCGCGTCGGCATTCCGGGGCGCGGCGCGGCCTTCACGATCGGTGATGTCCGCGATCTCGCCGAGGCCCATGTGCGGCTTCTCGAACCCGGCCGCGGACCGCGGCGTTACGTTCTGGGCGGACATCATGTGACAGGCGCCGAATTGGCCGGTCTGCTCACGGATATCACGGGCCGGCGGGTCCGCTACTACGGTGTTCCCGACCGCCTGCTCGTCGGCGCCGGTAAGCTCGCGGACCGCTTCCGGCACCTGCTGCCGGCCGGTATGAGCCAGCTCAGCGAGACCTCGATCCGCTACCTCACCGACTCGCCACCCACCGACGACGGCCCCGCCGAACGCGATCTCGGCATCGCCTTCCGGCCGGTCCGGCAGACATTGGCGGACCTGGTCGCCGATCGTCGCCGGCGCTAGGCCGGGACGCCACCGTCCGGACCCGGCGTGGCCGAGGGGTGCCGGTTCGGTTCGGCTGCTGCTGTACACCGAGCAGTAACGTCGACTCGGACGCTGCCACCGACTCCGAAATCCGCGGTGTCGGTGTGATTCTCGGTGCCCAGGCGTATTGCCCGCGGAACCTGCGCCCCCCGGGAGTACGGAACCTGCGCCCCGCGGAACACGGAATCTGCGCCCCAGGGTAATGGATCCGAGATGAACGCCGATTTGTACTGCGCGCTGCGCGAGGTCGTGCGGGTGCTCACAACGTCGTCGCGACCTGCCACGCGGTATGAATCGCACCCTGAATGTAATCGACCTTCGCGGCGTCGCCCACGATATGCACCTCGGGAACGACTCCGTCCAGCGCCTCGGCGAGTTGCGCTCCCGCGGAGACTTCGGAGGCGACGACCACCATATCCGCCCGGGCAGTAGCGGTCTCGTCTCCGACGGTGAACTCGACATGTGTTCCGGTGATCCGCTGCACCGTGGCCTGGCGATGGATTTCCACACCCGCCTCACCCGCGTGCCGCACAGCGGTCCACCGCCGCGGTAGCGCCATCGGCAGACCGAGTTGCCGGCTTTCCTCGAGGAGTGTCACGTTGCGTCCGCGTTCGGCCAGGAACTCCGAAAGCTCCAGTCCGACCAGCGAACCGCCGATCACGACGATGTTCTTGCCCATCGGCAGGAACGTGCGGGTGACAGCGCGGATCGCCGCCGCGCTCCTGGTGATGCCGGCGAGTTTGCCGAGCCGGGCGATGGTCCGCAGCACCAGCGGCACCTGCGAAACATCTCCGGATCCGGTCATCAAGGCGCGCAAGGTATCACCGGTGTACACGTGCGGCAGTTCGCTGCCCGGCACCGCCGGTCGCCCGCGCACCGCGCCGGTGGCGACGACCACCGCATCCGGTTGTAGCCCCTGGACCGATGCCACCGTCGCCTCGGACTTCAGGCGGATCTCGACGCCCAGGCGCCGCATCTGTACCTTCAGCCAGTCCAGCAGCATCTGGTTGTCCGGTGTGGTGAGTCCGGAAAACCAGAGCGTGCCGCCGAGCCGGTCGGCTTTGTCCAATACGGTCACGCGGTGGCCGCGCTCGGCGGCCACCCGGGCGGCCTCGAGTCCGCCGGGACCCGCGCCGACCACGACCACATGTTTTCGTGCGGCGGCAGGTATGAGCGGAAGCAGTTTCTCGTGGCCCAGTGCGGGGTTGACGGCACAGAGAGGAGTGTCGTCCCAGAAGTTCTCCTGGACGCATACGTAGCAGTTGATACACGGTCGGACCTGTTCCGGCGTCCCCGCACGGAGTTTGTTCACCAGGTCCGGATCGGCCAGCAGTTGCCGGCCCATGGCCACGAAATCGGCCGTGCCTTCCGCGATCGCCCGCTCGCCGACCTCGGGCAGCACCCGGCCGACGGCGATCACCGGGATGGATACGGCCTTCTTCACCGCGGCCGCCAGGTCCGTATAGGCGCCGACACGGTCGGGCAGCGGACCGTCGGTGAAATTGGCGAACGGGTTACGACCCCACCCGGTGACATGGATGGCGTCGGCGCCGGCCGCCTCGAACAGTGCCGCCGCCCGTACGGCCTCGTCGGTGGTCAGCGCGCCGTCCTCGCCGAATTCCCGGCCGGCGACGCGTACCAGGATCGCGAGCGAATCGCCTACCTCCGCCTCGACCGCCCGGATCACCTCCACCGCCAGACGTGCTCGGTTCTCGAGCGATCCGCCGTATTCGTCCGTGCGTTTGTTGTCCGCGCGGCTCAGGAAGGCGCCGAGTACATAACCGTGCGCGACATGGATCTCGACCGCGTCCCCGCCGGCCTCGCGCACCCGTCCCGCGGCTTCGGCGAAACAGCGCACCAGCCAGTCGATATCGTCCTGGGTGGCCTCGTGATATGTGGCCTGCTTACCTGCCGTGACCGCGGCCATCTTCCGTAGTTCGCCGGGGGTGTTGTCGGCGAGCGCGGACAGATCCGCGGGGCCGGCCGGTGCCGACGGAACCAGCAGCGGCCGATCCTGGACTGTATCGATCCGGGCGATCTTGCCGTGATGGGTCATCTGCACACAGAGCTTGCTACCCGCGGCGTGGACGGCGTCGGCCAGAGCTTTGAGGCCGGGAACGAACCGGTCCTCGGAAAGTCCGGGTTCCTTGGTGCTCGCGCACCCGACCGGATAGGCGACAGCGCAGGCGCCGGTGATGACGAGCCCGGTGCCGCCGGCCGCACGGGCGGTGTAATGATCGATATCGCCCTGTTCGATCTCGCCGTCCTCGCACAGGTTCATATCCATCGCGGGCAAGACCACGCGGTTGGCCAGCGAAACCGGGCCGATGGTCCCGGGGGCGAGCAGGTGCGGGAAGGTCTTCGTGCGGGTCACGCGTCGAAACTAGTGCGCTCCGGCACCGCGCGAGGCGTCGTTCCCGACCACCGAGACCTCCCCGGCGCGGTACTTGCCCATATCGTGCGAAAGCCGCCGGTTTTGTGCCTAGGATCCGTCCGGTGACGATTTCCGACCGCCTGTCGCCCCGGGCTCCGCACAGTTCACCGACCGATATCGACGGCCCGCGAATTCCGTTGTATGTACCGGAGTTCGCGGTCGACCCGCACAGCACCTATCGCGCGATGCGGGAACAGTACGGATCCCTGGTACCCGTCGAGGTGGCACCGGGCGTGCCCGCGACGCTGGTCATCGGCTATTACACGGCCCTGCGCATCTACAACGACCCGGACCATTTCCCGGCCGACCCACGGGCGTGGCAGCGCGATATCCCCGCGGACTGTCCGGTGCTGCCGCTCATGCAGTGGCGGCCGAACGCCCGCCGCAACGACGGCAGCACGCACGCCCGCTACCGGCAGGCGATCGTGGCGGGGCTCGCCGAAATCGACCCGTTCGGCCTGCACGAGACCGTGGAGCGGGTTGCCATTCCGCTGATCAACTCTTTCTGCGGTGACGGGTCGGCGGACCTGATCAAGCAGTACGCGTTCCCGCTCACCTTCGCGGTGCTGAACGCGATGCTGGGGTGTCCCACCGAGATCGCGCAGCGGGCCGCGACGGGGATGGCCGCCATGTTCGAGGGTGTCGGCGCGGAGGACGGCGCCGCGTTGCTGATGAAATCGCTGGCGGAGCTGATCGAGCTCAAACGCGCTCGACCCGGTGACGATGTGACGACCCGGATGATGCAGCACCCGAGCGCATTGACCGAACCCGAGATCGCGAACCAGGTGGGCACCATATACGGGGCAGGTATCGAACCACTGCAGAATCTGATCGTGAACGCGCTGCGGTTGATGCTCACCGACGAACAGTTCGGCGACAGCGCCCTCGACGGCAGCCTGTCCACCCGGGACGCGCTGGACGAGGTGCTGTTCAACGATCCGCCGATGGCGAATTTCTGTTTCACCTTCCCGAAGCAACCGATTCTCATCGACGATGTGTGGTTGCCGGCTCACCAACCGGTGATCATCAGCATGGCGGCCTGCAATACCGATCCGGTGATCGGGTCGAACCGGCACGCGGGTAACCGGGCGCATCTGGCTTTCGGTGGTGGGCCGCATGTGTGCCCGGCCAGTTCGCTGGCCTACCTGATCGCTCAGGACGCCATCGACCAACTGCTCGACGGCCTGCCGGAGATCCGGCTCGGGGTGCCTGCCGATGAACTCACCTGGCGGACAGGCGCTTTCCATCGGGCGTTGACCGCGCTGCCGGTGGTCTTCCCGCCGTCACCGCCGCTGTCCCCGGTGTAGCCGTCAGGCCTCGCGTAGCCGGGCGATGTGGTCGAGCCAGTCGTCGACGACGCGGTCGGCCAGGGTCGAATCGGCGCGCAGGAGCCGGGTGAGTTCGAGTCCGCGTACGAGTGCCATGAGCGATTCGAAGGCTGTCCGGGCCGCTTCGGGATCGGCGATGCCGGCATGCCGCTCGAAATGGTTCCGCAGCGCGGACCCCAGCCGTTTCTCGGCGGGCAGGAGTGCTTCGCGTAACTGTGGGTCGGTGCGGGACGCGGCCCACAGTTCCATTGCCGCCTGGAACGGTGGACCGGTCATCGCCGACCGGACCGCGTGCACCATCTGCGGAAGGGATTCGGGGCCGTCGCCCAGACCGGCGACGTGATCGCCGAAATCGGCCAGGCGCCGGTCGGCGATATGGTGGATCGCGGCGACCAGCAACTCCGATTTCGACGCGAAATGATGCAGTAGTGCGCCCCGCGAGACGCCGGCTTCCTCCTGGATTCGCTGTGTGGTCGTGCCCGCGTAGCCGTAGTCGACCAGGCATCGGATCGTCGCATCGAGCAGTGCGGCATGGGTTTTCGCGTGCTGTTCTCGACGGGTCGGGCCGGTGGTGTGCGGCGCCGGTCGCACGGAAACCTGCTCGTGGTGCGGGCGCCCCGGCCGGCCGTTCACAGTGCGCCGAGCCGGCCGTCGGCGATCTGTTCCCGAAGCCGGAACTTCTGGAGTTTGCCCATCGCGTTCACGGGAAAGCTCTCGGCGACGTACCAGGATTTCGGGGTTTTATGCGGGGCGAGACGTTCTCGCAGGTAGTCGTGCAGGTCCGCCGGGGTGGGGGCCGGTTGTGCCGGGTCCGGCAGGACCACCGCGGCCACGCTTTCGCCCCACGCTTCATCGGGGAGGCCGAGGACGGCCGCATCGAGGAGCGCGGGATGCGCGGCCAGAACTTCTTCGATCTCGCGGGGATAGATGTTCTCCCCGCCGCGGATGATCATGTCCTTGAGGCGGCCGGTGACGCGGACGTACCCGCGGGCGTCCATTGTCGCGAGGTCGCCGGTGTGCAGTCGGCCCGCGGCATCGATCGTCTGCGCGGTTTCGGCGGGCATATCGAGGTATTCGATCATCTGCTGGTATCCGCGGGCACAGACCTCGCCCTCGACCCCGAGGGGCTGTACGGCACCGGTGGCGGGATCGCGGATCGATACCTCGACACCCGGAAGGGGACGGCCCGCGGTGTACAGGTTGTCGTCGCGACTGTCGGCCGGACTCGTCTGGCAGATCACCGGTCCTAGTTCGGTCTGGCCGTACACCGCGCTCATCGCGGCGCCGCAGGCCTGTGCCCAGCCGTCGATCAATGCCGGCGGGACAGCGTCACCGCCGGACATCACGACCCGCAGCGCACCGAGATCGAACTCGGCCAGCCCCGGATACGCGAGCAGGGCGTGCAGCATGGCGGGCACGCCACCGTAGATCTCGGCGCGATGATCCTGGATCGCCGTCAGCATCGTCGCCGGATCGAAGAGTTCGGCGAGGACGAGAGTGGCTCGCTGATACACCGACCCCAGCGCCGCCAGACCGCATCCCGCGGTGTGGAAGAGCGGCAGGGCGGTGGCGAAGGTCGCACCCGGCGTCGCGCCGCAGCGATCGCGGACGAAGGCCGCATTGGTCACCATCGACCGGTGCGCCAGTACCGCCGGCTTCGCGCGGCCGGTGGTGCCGGAGGTGAACTGGATCTGAGTGGCCGAACGTGGGTCGACAACCGGTAACTGCGCGCGCTTTTCGGTGCCGCGCACCTCGTCGAGCCAACCGTCGAACGTCACCGCCACGCGCACCGCCGGTATCGCGGGCAGCACAGCGTGGACTTGTGCCGCCATATCGGTGCCGCGGAAGCTGCCGGTGTAGAAGACGCCCGCGGCACGGGAGCGGTCGAGTGTGTATTCGAGTTCGGTGCCGCGCAGGGCGGGATTCGCCGTGACGAGTACCAGACCGGCGAGCGCGGCGCCGTACTGGAGCACGAGCCATTCGGGGACATTCGGCGCCCAGACCGCGATATGTTCACCCGGCCGGAACCGGTCGAGCAGCCAGGCCGCCGCGCGTTCGGCATCGTCGTACATCTCCGCGTAGGTCCAGATGCGGGCGCTACGTTGCGGAGCCACCGAGACCAGTGCGACTTTCTCCGGCGTCGCGGCAGCCGCCTGCCGGAGCAACTCGCCCACCGTGACCTCGAGAACCGGGCGGCTGCTGTCGACCGGCCACACGGATTCGGTGAGCGCGGTCATCGCTGCTGCTCCGCTCGGTGTTCGAGATCCCGTTTCATACGCTCGATCTCGTCGTCGGGCGGGATATCGCCGCCGCCGTCGGGGATGAATCGACCGGTATCGCGCCACTGGACCGCGGCGTCGAAACCGTGCTGCTGGGCGAAATCGACGAACCAGCGTCCCTCGGGGGAGTGGCGGGTGATGCCGTCGAAGAGGATCGCGAGATTCTGCGTCGTCTGCAGGCCCATGTTGTCGTAGGCCTGGTTGATCATCATCTTCTGCATGACCAGCTGGTTGGTGGGGATCCCGGCCATCCGGTCCACGAGTTCTGCGACCGCGGTGTCGAGTTCGGCCGCCGGGACCGCGTCGATGACCAGCCCCCATTCCCGGGCCCGGATCCCGTCGATGGTGTCGCCGGTGAGCAGCATGCGTTTGGCGCGTTCGGCGCCGAGGCGATAAACCCACATCGCGGTCGTGGGGCAGCCCCATACCCGGGCCGGCATATAGCCGATCCGCGCGTCCTCGGCCATGACGACGAGGTCGCAGGACAGGGCGATATCGCTGCCGCCCGCCACGGCGTAGCCGTGCACCTTCGCGACGGTCGGTTTGGCCGAACGCCACAGTGAGAAGAAATGGTCGGTGTTGGTTTTCATCATCCGGAAATCCTTGATCGGATCCCAGACCGCGCCCTGATGTTCTTCGCCGCCTTCGCCGTAGAGCTTCAGATCGTAGCCCGCGCAGAAGGCACGGCCGGCACCCTGGACCACGATGACGCGCACCGCGTCATCGGCGTTCGCCGCGGCGACGGCCGCACCGATTTCGTGGGCCATCTCGCCGGTGATCGCGTTCAGCCGCTCGGGCCGGTTCAAGGTGAGGTAGGCGCGATGGTCGCGGACTTCGTAGGCGACCGTGTTCCCGGCGAAAGTCATCTCGGTGCTCCGATCTCGGCGGCGAAGATACCGAGAACGGTTTCACAGTCCGTTTGGACTGTCAACGGGGTGACCGGCTCACGAGCCCGCGGCCGGCCGGGTCACCGGCACATCCTCGGCGAAATCGACCACGAGTTCGCGACGGGAGAACAACCAGGTGCCGCCGGAGTATTCGAAGGTGTCCCGATATCGGAGGGCGATCCGGTTGTCCCGGTGGCCGTCACCGCGGGTGTAGATGTGGTGGGCCGTGCAGTAGGTCTCGCCGTATGCGCGGCCGGGGGTGCCGGTCTCGACCACCTGCTGCTCGACCACGTGCCGGGTCGCCACCAGGTGCGATACCGCCGAGACCACCGCCCGGGCCACTGCCTCCCGGCCGCGTAGCACGGCCGGTGTGTCTGCCCTGTTCAGTTCCGGCGGCAGTACGAGAACCACCTCGGACGTGCACAGGGCGGCGACTGCCGCGATGTCCCGGCGATCGACGGCCTGCGCATAGCGCGCCGCGAGCGTGGTCAGGGCGAGACGGTCGGCAGGGTCCATCGTCGTATCTCAGCTCGGATCGGCACCGGATCCCAAGGGGTCTCTCGCTGGGTGGGACTGCGGTGGCCGCACCATCCGGTCGTCGCGTTCCTCGCCGGCGACGGTGCGCGATACCTCACCGGCAACACCCTGTTCGTCGACAGCGGTGCGCATATCAACGGCGTGCAATGGGCGCCGGCGGTCGACTGAACGCCGCATTCGAGTGTCCGGTGTCGGTACCGGCGAGCCGCCTGGACGGCCGCCGGTAGGAAGCCCCTTTCCACTGGCTGAGACCTGCTGCGGCGGGCCGGTGCCGGACTTGGATAGCGTCGGATCGGCACGTGCGGCGTTGCCGGATTCGTGTGGCACGGGATATGCGGGCAGGAGTTGAGGTGGAACGCGCGACCATTGCGGAGATGCTGCTCGACCGTCTCGGTGATTCGCACCCGGGGGTGCGGACCCGGGAACAGGATCGGACGTGGGACGAGACGGTGCGGGAAAGCGCCGCCCGCGGAGCGCTGGCCACGGCGTTGCGGGCCGACGGCCCGTTCCATATCGGAGTGCTGCTCGAGAACACCCCCGAATACCTGTTCTGGCTCGGCGGCGCAGCGTTGAGTGGTGCGGTGATCGTCGGTATCAACCCCACCCGGCGCGGCGCCGAGCTCGAGGCCGAGATCCGATATGTCGACTGCCAATTGATCGTGACCGATACCGCCGGGATGGCGAAATTGCGCGGGCTCGACCTCGGGCTCGGCGCGGACCGTTTCGTGCTCGTCGACGCACCGTCCTATCCCGACCTGGTCCGGGAACACCGGGTGGCGGAGCCGGTCGCCGCGCCCGCGGTGGACGAAACGACCCTGTTCCTGCTGTTGTTCACCTCCGGCACCACCGGTACCTCGAAAGCGGTGCGCTGCAGCCAGGGCCGGTTGGCCCGGCTCGCGTACGCGAACACCGAGAAGTACGGGCATATCCGCGAGGACGTCGACTACTGCTGTATGCCGTTGTTCCACGGAAACGCGCTGATGGCGCTGTGGGCGCCGGCGCTGGCCAACGGTGCGACGGTCTGCCTGACCCCCAGGTTCTCGGCCTCGGGGTTCCTGCCCGATGTGCGGTTCTTCGGCGCCACCTTCTTCACCTACGTCGGCAAGGCCCTGAGCTACCTGATGGCCACCCCGGAACAGCCCGACGATATCGACAACCCCCTCGTCCGGGGTTTCGGCACCGAAGCATCGCCCGAGGACAGAGCCGAGTTCGCCCGCCGTTTCGGGGCCGAGTTGTACGAGGGTTACGGATCGTCGGAGGGGGCGGGGTCGGTGAAGGCCGATCCGGACGCACCCGTGGGAGCCATGGGCCGGCCCGCGCACGCCGATATCGCCGTCGTGCATCCGGATACCCTGGTCGACTGTGCCCGCGCGAAACTGGACCGGTACGGCCGGGTGCTGAACCCGGACGAGGCGATCGGGGAGATGGTCGACAAGGGCGGCGCGAAACGTTTCGAGGGGTATTACAAAAACGAGGCCGCGGTGGCCGAACGCATCCGGCACGGCTGGTACTGGACCGGTGACCTCGGCTATATCGACGAGGCCGGGTTCATCTACTTCGCCGGTCGCAAAGGTGATTGGATCCGCGTCGACGGGGAGAACACTTCCGCGCTGACGATCGAGCGGATCCTGCGGCGCCACCCGAAGATCATCGCGACGGGTGTGTACGCGGTGCCCGATCCGCGTTCCGGTGATCAGGTGATGGCCGCGATCGAGGTCGCCGAGGTCGCGGATTTCGACCCGGCCGAGTTCGCGGAATTCCTCGCCGCCCAGGACGATCTCGGAACCAAGGCGGCGCCGCGATTCGTGCGGGTATCGGCGAACCTGCCGGTGACCGGGTCGAACAAGGTGCTCAAACGCGAGCTGCAGGCGCAATTGTGGCGTGTCGGCGAACCCGTATACCACCGGGTGGGGCGGGGAGCGCCGACCTACGAACTGCTGACCGAGGCCGGTAAACAGGAGCTCGAACAGGAATTCCACACCTACGGCCGCGCACGGTTCCTGCCGGACCCAGGAACTCCGAGTCGGTGACGGCGCGTCCGGCGGGCGGGTTCCGGCCGGTGCGGATCTCGATACGGCGAGCGGCGCAGAACGTACCGCGGCCGATTCGGCCGAGTATGAGCAGGATGCCGAAGACAGCGCGCTGAACGGCTGTCAGGCCCTCATTATGCGGAGGCAGCGCAAGCGGTCCGCTGATATTCTCGGACGGTGCCGACCGGCGACGCATTGCTGACATTCGGACTGGCTTCGCTGGTTCTGATCGTGATTCCCGGGCCCAGTGTGCTGTTCGTGATCGGGCGGTCGCTGTCGCTGGGCCGTAAGGGCGGGTTGCTCAGCGTACTGGGCAACGAAGTCGGTGGTCTGGTGCCGATCTGCCTGGTCGCCGGCGGGGTCGGTTCGATCGTGGCGAAATCGATCGTCCTGTTCACAATCGTCAAGGTCTTCGGCGCCCTGTATTTGACCTACCTGGGCATTCAGGCCATCCGTCATCGCCGGGACGGCATCGAGACGCCCGATTCCGGGGTGACCGCGATACCGCCGTGGCGCGTGTTCGGCGAGGGAGTCCTGGTGGGGGCGACCAACCCGAAGACGATCGTCTTCTTCGTGGCCGTTCTGCCCCAGTTCGTCGATTTCCACGCGGGCCGTGTTCCGTTGCAGATGATGGTGCTCGGTGCGGTTTTCACCGCGGTCGCGTTCGCCTGCGACAGCGTGTGGGCGTTGCTGGCCGGCGCCGCGCGTGGCTGGTTCTCCGGGTCGCCCCGGCGGCTGTCCGTGGCGGGCGCGTCGGGCGGGGCGATGATGATCGGTCTCGGCGGCACTCTGCTGTTCGCCGACAACCGGCAGTAACGCGGCTCCGGACCCCGTACGACAGGGACGGCGTTCGTTCCGGATTCGTCCACCGGTGGTTCCGCCGACGCAGCCGGGATCTCCCGCTAACCGGGTATCGGCGCGGGCGCGAAACGGCTCGCGGGTTTCGGCAGGCCGAGGTGGTCACGCAGGGTGGTGCCCGTGTACTCGGTGCGGAACAGTCCGCGGTCCCGCAGGATCGGTACGACGGTTTCGGTGAAGATCTCCAGGCCGCCGGGGTAATAGGGCGGCATCACATTGAAACCGTCGGCGGCGCCCGAACGGAACCATTCCTCGATGGTGTCGGCCACCTGTTCCGGGGTTCCGGCGAAGACGCGGTGCCCGCGGGCCCCGGCGAGACGGTGCAGCAGGCCGCGCAGGGTGGGGCGTTCGCGGCGCACGATACCGGCCACGACCTGGCGTCGGCTGGCGGTGTTGTCGGTGACATCGCCGGCGTCGGCGAACAAGCCTGCCGGTACCGGTTCGTCGAGCGGCAGCCGCCGCAACGAGGCACCCGCCAGCGACTCCAGTTGCGTGAGACCGTATTCGGGGACCGTGAGTTCGTTGAACTCCCGTTCGAGCTGTTTCGCCTCGGTTTCGGTGTCCGCGATGAATGGGCTGAGGCCGGGGAGAACCTTCACATGGTCGGGATCGCGGCCGAATTCGGCGGCGCGGCGTTTGATATCGGTGTAGAAGGCCTGGGCGTCGGCGAGGCGCTGATGTGCGGTGAAGATGGCCTCGGCGTAGCGGCCGGCGAAGGCGCGGCCGTCGTTCGAGGCGCCCGCCTGGACCAGCACGGGATAACCCTGTGGGGTGCGGGCCGCGGAGAACGGGCCACGCACCCGCAGATGTTCGCCCGTGAAATGGATGGGATGGATCTTGTCCGGGTCGGCGTAGCGGCCGGCGGCACGGTCGAGCAGGACCGCGTCGTCCTCCCAGCTGTCCCACAGCGCCGTCACCGCGTCGACGAATTCACGGGCCCGCGCATAGCGTTCGGCATGGTCGGGGTGGCGGTCGAGACCGAAATTGGCGGCCGCCAGATCGGTTCCGGTGGTGACGATATTCCAGCCCGCCCGGCCACCGGAGATATGGTCCAGCGAGGAGAAGAGCCGGGCCAGGTTGTAGGGCTCGTAGTAGGTGGTGGAGGCGGTCGCGATCAGCCCGATACGGGTGGTGGCCGCGGCGATCGCGGTGAGCAGCGTGATCGGCTCCAGTCCGGGCGCGGCGTTGTAGGCCACATTTGTCCGCAGGGCGGGGCCGTCGGCGAAGAAAACCGCGTCGAAGGCAGCGGCTTCGGCGGTACGCGCGATCTCCTGGTAATAGCGCACATCGTAGATCCGGTCCGGGCGGCTCAGCGGATGCCGCCAGGCGGCCTCGTGGTGACCCGCTGGGTAGATGAACGCGTTCAGAGCGAGTCGACGTCGCCCGGCAGGAGAAGGTTGCGGCATAGCCGCATTAGAGCAACGCCGCCGCCTGCCGGGGAACGGTAATTCGCTTGCTGATCCGAACTCTGGTGCGGCAGCAACCCACGGTTGGGCGGCCGGCGGCCGGTTCGCGGGTCACCACCTCACCCATCACATGTACCTTCCGCCGGTGACCTCGAGAACGGCTCCGGTCATATAGGACGACAGGTCGGAGGCCAGGAACAACACCACGTCGGCGACCTCGCTGGGCTCACCCGCCCGTGCGAGCGGGATCTCGGCCATCTTCTGGTCCCAGACCTTCTGCGGCATGGCTTCGGTCATCGCGGTACGGATGAGACCCGGCTGTACGGCATTGACGCGCACGTTCTTGAACGCCACTTCTTTGGCCGCGGCCTTGGTGAGCCCGACGATCCCGGCCTTGGCGGCCGAATAGTTGGTCTGGCCGGGCAGGCCGATCTTGCCCGACAGCGAGGAGATGTTGACGATGGCGCCGCGGCCGTGCTCGCGCATCCGAGAGGCGGCGGCCCGGGTGCCGTTCCAGGTGCCTTTGAGGTGGATGGCGATCACGTCGTCGAAATCGGCTTCGGTCATTTTTCGCATGGTGGCGTCGCGGGTGATCCCGGCGTTGTTGACGAACACACCGACCGGGCCGAATTGCTCGGCCGTATCGAGCAACGCCTCAACCTGGGCGCTGTCGCGCACATCGCAGCGGGTGTAGGCGGCGACCGATTCACCGCCGAGTTCGGCGACGGCCGCGGCACCCGCTTCGTCGTCGATATCGCCGATCGCGACCTTGGCGCCTTCGGCTACGAAAGTGCGCGCGATCTGCAGCCCGATCCCCTGTGCGGCACCGGTGACCGCGGCCACCCGACCCTCCAGCAAGCCCATACTCAGCTCCGTTCCATATTGTGCGGGAAGAGAATTGTCGTCCGGCGGGTCGGCGTCGAGGCCCGGTGCTCGTCACCCGCGGCCGCCCGATATCGGTGGTGTCGCAGCAGGGTTCGGCTCGCACCGCGCGCACCCTCGAGAGTGCCCACCGATTTCTTGCCGTGGTCGGGACGGATGAGACCCGCGGCGTGGCGGTTGCGGGCGACAATGCCCTCGATTTCAGCGTTGCGCACCGCTCGTCTCTCGTTTCGCGTGTCCGACCAGCCGGCCGCCGATGATGAGGCGCTGGATTTCGCTGGTGCCCTCGTACAGGCGGAGCAGGCGCACTTCGCGGTAGATCCGTTCGACCGCGACACCGCGCATATATCCGGTGCCGCCGTGGATCTGCACCGCCAGATCGGCGACCTTACCGGCCATTTCGGTGCAGTACAGCTTCGCCGCCGACGGGCCCACCCGGCGGTCCTCCCCGGAGACGTACCTGGCGGCGATATCGCGGACCAGGGCGCGTCCGGCGGCCACACCCGTGTATTGGTCGGCGATCATCGCCTGGACCAGCTGGAAATCGCCGATCGGGGTGCCGCCCTGGGTTGCCGTGGCGGCGTAGGCGACGGATTCGTCGAGGGCACGCTGCGCCGCGCCGACGGCGAGCGCGGCAATATGCATCCGGCCGCGGGCCAGGGACACCATCGCGGCCCGATAACCGACGTCCTCGCTGCCGCCGACCAGCGCCGCGGCCGGCACCCGCACGCCGGTGAACCGTACCTCGGAGGTCCAGGCGCCTTCCTGACCCATTTTGCGATCCTTCGGCCCGACTTCCACGCCGGGAGTGGTGGCGGGAACGAGGAATACCGCGATACCGGGACCGTCCGCGTCGGCAGGCCGGGTGCGGGCGAAGACCACGAACAGGTCCGCCACCGGCGCATTGGTGATGAAGCGTTTCTCACCGTCGATCACCCAGTCGTCGCCCTCGCGCACGGCCTTGGTGCGCAGCCCGGCGGGGTCGGATCCCGCACCGGGTTCGGTGAGTGCGAAGGCGGCCACCACCTCGCCGGAGGCGATGCGCTCGAGCCAGGTCTGCTTCTGTTCGGCGGTGCCGTAGTTGACCAGCACCTGTCCGGCGATGCCGTTGTTGGTACCGAACATGGACCGGAACGCCAGAGTCGTGTAGCCGAACTCCATGGCCAGTTCGACATCCTGGGCCAGGTCCAGGCCGAGCCCGCCCCATTCCTGCGGGACGGCGTAGCCGAACAGGCCCATATCGGCGGCGGCCCGGCGGATATCGCCGGGCACACTGTCGGTATCGGCGATCTCCTGTTCGCGCGGGACCACCGCGCCGCGCACGAACTCGCGGGTCTGCGCCAGGATATCGGCGAAGTCCTCGGCGGACACCTGCGAAACCTGTGCCGCTGCGTTGTCGGCAGCCATCGATCCTCCTTTGCCGGATATCGCTGAACGGGGGATAACGCGCCGTGGCGCTGCGGTCGGTACGGGATCCTGGACTTCTTCTCGCTCATCGGTTTCAGGTGCCCAGATGTCCGTGAGCGATCCACTCGTCGATCTCGGGCTGTGCGGCGCCGAGGAGATCGCGCAGCACCTGCGGGCCGTCGGCGCCGAGGGCCGGCGCCGCTCCGGTGGTGAGGTGCGTTCCGTCGAAGGCGGCGGGCAGGCCTGCGGCCAGGTACGTGCCGATCCGGGGCTGGTCGAGGGCCGTGAACAGGGGATTGGCCGCCAGTTCGCCGCTGCCGGCCAGTTCGGCGAACCCGCGGTAGCGTTCGAACAGCACCGAGGTCGCTGACAGCGCCTCGGTGACCTGGGCGGCGGTGCGGTCGGCGAACCACGGTGCGAACAGGGCGTCGAGCAGCGCGCGATGGCGGTAGCGGTCGGCATCGGCCGAGAAATCGGCGTCCAGTGTCTTCTCCAGGGCGGCGACCGCCTCGGTGCGGCCGGTGACGGCCACCAGGTCACGCATATGCCGGGGCGTCAGCGCGACCACCATGAACCGCGCGCCGTCCGCGGTGCGGAAATCCTTGCCGTAGGTGCCGTAGACCGCGTTGCCGGTCGCCTCCCGTTCGACACCGTTGATCTGCACCTCGGTGAGGTAACTCAGATGTCCGGCAATCGCCAGCGCTACATCGGACAGCGGCAGGTCGACGGCCGCGCCGGCCCCGGTGGATTCACGCCGCCGTACCGCCGCCGCGATCGCCAGGGCCGCATACAACCCGCACGCGACGTCCCAGGCAGGCAGTACGTGATTGGCGGGGGAGTTCTGCTCGGGTGCACCGGTGATCAGCGGGAAGCCGATACCGGCGTTCACGGTGTAGTCGACCGCGGCGCCGCCGTCGCGGGTACCGAGGATCTGCAGTGTGATGACATCGGGGCGCAGCGCGCGCAGCGTTTCGTGGCTCAGCCATTCCCGTCCGCCCGCATTGGTGACCAGGATGCCGCCGCCGGGACCCGGTGCGGTGATCAGCCGCTGTACCAGCGCCCGGCCTTCCGGACTGCGCAGATCGCAGGTGACCGAACGCTTGCCGCGATTGAGCCCGGCCCAGTAGATACTCTCGCCGTCCGCGGTGACAGGCCAGCGGTTCCTGTCCCCCGCGCCGCCGATCGGGTCGACCCGGATCACCTCCGCGCCGAGCTGCGACAGCGTCAGCCCGCACAGTGGCGAGGCGACGAAACTCGACACCTCCACCACACGCAGGCCGGACAGGGGTCGCGGGTCTGCGGTTTCGCTCATGTTGTGTCCTCCAGGAGCAACTCTCTCACGCCATCGAGCGCGTCACCCTCCGGCGAAGCACAAGGTACCGGCCGGGGCGGATTCGCCTGCCTCATTCCTCGAGATAGCTGACGATTCCGCCGATGAGGGCGTCGAGGGCGTCGTCGAGGTCGCCGTAGGTGCCCAGGGTGCGTTCGGAGGTGATACCGCGCATCGCGGCGGGGAGGAGGGCGGCCACTTTGCGTACCTTGACCGGGTCGAGGTTCAGGTCGGCGAATGCCTTCTGGCAGGCGGTGTCCCAGTGCGGTTTCCACGAGGCCAGTTCGGCGGCGGTGAGCGGGAAATCGCGTTCGAGTTCGGCGTGGTCGCGGGGGAGGGCGGCGCGCAGGGTTTCGATCGCCAGGGATTCCCGGCTGCGCAGACCGCGGGCCATGGCGGTGATCATGGCGGCGACCCGCTCGTGCAGGGTGCCGTCCGGTTTGATGCCGGCGGGCAGATCGCCCCGTTTGTCCGCGGTGCGGCGCAGGACCGCGGCCCAGAGGCCGTCGATATCGCCGAACTGGTACTTGACCACGCCCCAGGTCGCGCCGATATCGCGGGCGATGCGGTTACCGGAGACAGCGGCGGGGTCGCCGGTGGCCAGCGAGGCGATCGCTGCCTCGAGCATGCTTTCCCGGGACTGGATTCCACGCCGGTTGGCGCGCCGTTCACTTGCCGCCGCTTCCGTCACGAGCAGCGATTCTACCGGCGTCGACCGGTGTCGCCGAGTTTCACATACCCCTCTTGTAATCTTTCGTAGAGGGTTCTACCATCAGTGGGCGCGTGGCCGGATCGGCCGATCCGCACGCCCTGCCGAGCAGCTCACGAAGGCGTGGAGGGTTCAGATGGCGAAACCGCCGCTGTCGATGGAGCCGACGGGCTGGTTCCAGGTGGCCTGGTGCAGCGAGATCACGGTCGGTGCGGTGCACAAGATGAAGTACTTCGGCCGCGAGATGATCGCCTGGCGGTCGGCATCCGGCCGGGTCGCGGTATTCGACGCCTACTGCGAACATCTGGGCGCCCATCTCGGATACGGCGGCCGGGTGGAGGGCGAGAACCTGGTGTGCCCCTTCCACGGGTGGGAGTGGAACCGCGAGGGTCGAAATGTGTGCATCCCGTACGAGAGCCATCCGAACAAGGGGCGCCGCATCCGCAGCTACCCCGTGGTGGAACGCAACGAGGCGGTGTGGATCTGGTTCGACGTCGAGGGGCGTCCGCCGTATTTCGAGGTGCCGGATATGTTCACCGCGTTCGGTGACGGCCGCACCGCCGCGGACTACTACCCGCCGGTCCCCGCGGCAACCCTGTTCCGGCCGGGACTGGAGATGCATCCGCAGTACGTCATGGAGAACGGCGTCGATTTCGCGCATTTCAAGTTCGTGCACAAGACCCCGTTCGTCCCGGAATTCACCCGCCACGATTTCTCCGGACCCGTCTCCTACGTCGATTTCACGATCGCCTTCGACGAATCGGTGGCCGCGGACCAGGTCAACAGCGGCGTCGAATCGATCAACGCGGGGCTGGGATGTTCGATCACCAAGAGCTGGGGCATGGTCGACAATCGCACCATGCCGGCGGTGACGCCGGTGGACGAATACACCTCCGACGTCCGCTTCACGGTGTGGATCGGGCGTAAACCGGGAGATGATTCCCCGGAGATCACCCGATACGGCAGGACGATGGCCGATTTCGTCATCGAACAGTTCGAAGCCGATATCGAAATCTGGGCGCACCAGCGCTATTCGGATCCGCCCGCGCTGTCGCGCAAGGAGTACCAGGGGTTCACGGCGCTGCGGGAATGGGCGCGGCAGTTCTACCCCGACGGCGGGCCGGCCGGAACCGACCCCCACCGGCAGCACAGCGGCGCCGTCCGGCCCGCGGACCATCTGTCCGGCTCGTAACCCAGCCCACTCGAAGAACCGCCCCGCCAGACCGAAAGGCCGCAGATGAGCACCGACAAGATCCGGGTATTCCAGGTAGCGACCGGCAATCTCGGCACCGAGATGATCGGCCGGATCCGCAACCATCCCGACCTCGAACTCGTCGGCCTGCACTGCTACTCCCCGGAGAAGATCGGCCGCGACGCCGGCGAAATCGTCGGGATCGAACCCGTCGGGGTGATCGCCACCGGAACGGTCGAGGAGATCATCGCCGCCCGGCCCGATGTGCTCACCTTCCACGGGGTCTTCCCGGACGAAGATCTCTACGAGAAAGTTCTCGAAGCAGGTATCAACGTGGTGACCACCGCGGACTGGATCACCGGCTACCACCGCGACACCAACCATCCGCATCCCTCCGGCCGCAAGGTCAGCGAGGTCATCGCGGCCGCCTGCCGGCGTGGCAACGCGACGTTCTACGGCACGGGGATGAATCCGGGCCTGGCGCAGATCCTCGGGATCGTGCACAGCGCCGATGTCGCCGAGATCGAGAACGTCACCGTCACCGAATCGGTCGATGTCTCCTGCCACCATTCCGTCGACACCTGGAAGGCAGTCGGATACGGCCGCCCGATCGACGATCCGACCATCCCGGAATCGCTGCACAAATACACCGCGGTGTTCGCCGATTCGGTGTATCTGATGGCCGACGCCTTCGGCCTCGAACTCGACGAGGTGACCTTCGGCTACGAACTCGGCGCCTGCACCGAAGATGTCGACCTCGGCTGGTACTTCCTGCCCAAGGGGTCCCTCGGCGCCAACTACATCAAGTACCAGGGCCTCGTCGACGGCGTGCCCCGGGTCGAATCACATCTCGAATGGCAGATGACCCCGCATACCGATCCGGCCTGGAATATCAAGGGCTGCTACATCACCCAGATCACCGGCGACCCCAGTATCTACAGCAAACATATGGTGTTTCCCCGCAAGGGCGTCGATCTGTCCGACCCCGCCAGTTTCGCCTCGATCGGTATGACCGTCACCGGTATGCCCGCGCTGCATTCCCTACGGTCCGTCGTCGCGGCCCGGCCGGGCATCATCACCAGCGCGGATCTGCCCCTGCGCAGCTTCGCCGGGCGTTTCGAACTCTGAAACCGCTCCCGCCGAGAGACCCCGGGCGGGGGCGCAACCCTCCGGCCCCCTGCGATCCGGATCGGACAGACGGCGGTAACCCTGGCCGTCCGGTACCCGAACTGTGCTCCGACGACGTGATTCTCGCTCAGCGGGAGTGGCGATGGTCTCTTCCGTTGCGGCGACTTACCGTCGACATCGAATCGTCCGGAATACACCGGCCTCACGAAGCGGTCCGTGCCGCGCGGGGCAGGTCTGCGAACCGGTCGAGGTAAACGGTTGCCGACCGCGACGCGGCGGCCGGTCCGTGCTGTTCCGTAGGCCTTCGAAGCGGCCGGACGAGAACAGCCGGCCGGTGGCCGCGGACCTCCGCATACGGCGCGTGTATTCGCGCGCCCGGCGGCGCAGCGGAGGAAGAAGAAGGGAACGTCATGACCGCAACCCGATCCTTATGACCTGAGTAGTTGCGGTGCCCCGCGCGCCACCCGAATTCCGGGCGGTGCCGTCTCGCCACGCCCCGATGGTGGGCGCGGCGATATCGCAGCATCAATTGTGCCGATCACCGAATGAATTGCTTCGGTCGACCGGAGTCGCTTCGCCTACCGGGGTTCGTGAGCCCGCGGGAAATTCAAATGCTGATTCTTCGGATTATCGGCACGACACTCGGCCCAGTGACAATACCGAATTCTTCCGGCGACTGTCCGGAAAGACATTGCCGATACCGGCATGGCCGCTTTCGATCGAGATGAGGGTCAACAGATGAAAGCAAACATCCCACGCCTCCCGTATTCCCGTGGTGGTATGCGCATGGGCGGAATAAGTGCGGTATTCGCGGCCGTCGGAATGCTGGCGGCCGGCCATGCCGCGGCCGATGCATTCGTAGCGCTTCCCGACGGCCACGAGGCCGCCCCCGGGGCGACGATCACCCGCACAGGCGAACACGCCGTGGTGTCGCCGTCGATGGCCGCCAACGGTGTGGGGCGAGTGGTGTGGGTATCCGGCACCGTCACCGCCGATGTCGCGCACACGCCGGCCGTGGAACGTCCCGGTCCCTATTCGACGCCGGAGAATTGGCCGGGGACGAACAATTCGTCGACTCACGGTGCTTCGCAGGTGAGTACCGGCTATATCGTCGGTTGTCAGGTCGGTATCGGCGACAGTGCCGTCACCGCGGGGCTGTCCGGCAACCTGAGTACCAACGGTGCCGGGTTGAGCGGTTCGGCCGGTATCCAGATCGGTCCCGGTCAGGTTGAATTCGTCCGGATCGGCTTCAAGGATATTCTCCGGCCTGGGGTCTACAGTCTCGGTTACCGGGATTTCGAAATGGAGATCCAGGGTTGCGGCGGTTATGCCCAGGCGCGGGCGTACACGGTAGTGGAAATCATCGGCGATCACTATTCGAAGACCACTCTCTATGGAGCGCCGTTCAGTATCGGATGAGCAAGTCCGCTTTCCGACCGCTCGTCTTCTCAAAAAGTCATGAAACCGGAGAGGCTTTCGAAATGATTGCTCCCAAGAAACTTGTTCGCGCCGCTTTTGTTGCGGCCGCATCGGTGGGGTTGGCAACCACCGGTGTCGCCGGCGCCGACACCTTCATCCCGTTGCCCGGAGCCGCGATCAGCGAAACTCTCGGCGACGGCACCGGGGTCACGGTGCGTATCGTCGGAGAATCGGCCACGATCAGCCCGTCCATGGGCGCCACCCCGCTGCACCGCAACGTCTGGGTATCGGCCAGTGCCCAGGTCGAACTGTCGGCGCCGGCCCGCTCGAAGATCAAACCCGGCTATGTGGTCGGTTGCCAGGTCAATATCGCGGGCGGCGGTGCCAACGGCGGCGCGAACTACAGTACGGATCTGTCGGGCGAGAGGCAGTCGGCCGGCGGCAGTCTCGGCGGAAATCTGAGTCTGGGACCGGGACAGGCCGAGAAGTTCTACCTGCTGGATCTGGAAGCCCCCGACGCCTTCGGTTCGGAATCGCATCGGCCGTTCTCCTCGCTCGCCGGTACCAGCGGGAGCGTGAGCTGGCGTAACAGCACCATCGGACTCGCGGGTTGTGCGGGTTATGCGCAAGCGAGGGCTTTCGCCGAGGTGGAGGTCGAAACCGCTACCGCCAAAGAGGTTGTCACCGTCTGGGGTCAGCCGTTCAGCCTCGGCTGAGACCACCCGGGCCCGGGTCCCACCGCGCGGCGGGGCCCGAGCTCGGCGGTTCCGGCCGATACTACGGGTGCGGAGCGGAGCGCCGGGCCACGGACCGTACGGCCGATTCCGTCGGGGAGTCCGGCGGCGGTCTGGATACGGGCGAATTCCGTCAGGTAATACCGCTGCTCGGCCGATATCGGGCAGGAACGCCGGGACGTCAGGTCGAAATGCAGGTCCAGTTGCTCGCCCACCGCAACCCGGCGTTGCGTCCCCAGACTGAACACCTCGTGGAGCACATGGATGCGTTTGTCGTCGGCACCCAGCAACCAGGACCGGACCTCGAGTTCGTCGCCGCGACGCACCTCGCGCTCGTAACCGAGCGACGATTGGACCACGACCTTTCCCAGCCCGGTGCGATCGACGTAATCCCCGCCCATCCCGATGAGCGCGCTGAACTCGGCCTGGCCCCGGTAGACGACGATGCCGTAGTACATGGCGTTCATATGGTCGTTGAAATCGATCCACGAATCCTCCACCCGGCAACCGAAGGACGTGACCGGACCCTGCGGCACCTTGTCGAGTGGCATCGCGTCCGGCGCTAGCATGGGTCTCCTTCGTCATCGAACCGCACGGGCGCGAAGCCTGCGGTGACCTGTCGGACAACTCCGCAACGTATCGACCCGGGGACTGCGGTGGCGGCCCGGTGACCGCTGAGCGGGATCCCGTGCGAAGCCCGGTCACCGGGAAGGCGCGCGAGAGCATTCGACGGGAGGAGGAAGATGGTGGCGAGTGATTCCGTCACCGCCGCGCGCGGCCGGGCGGACGAGAAACGACGGCCGAGGAGGTCCCGGCGGATATGCGCGGAATAAATCACGTGGTCCTGTACGTCTCCGACCTCGCCCGCAGTCTCGACTTCTACGAGCAGGTGCTCGGGTTCCAGCGGCTTCCCGAAGCGTTTCCCGGCGGAGCGTTCCTGCGGCACGCGGGTTCGGCGAACGACCACGATCTGGGGTTGTTCGAGTCCCGGGGTGCCGCGGTGCCGGTTGCCGGGTCGATCGGGCTCTATCACGTGGCGTGGGAGGTCGAGACACTGGCCGAGCTCGCGGCGGCCCGGCGGAGTCTGTCCGATGCCGGCGCGCTGACGGGGGCCGGTGATCACGGTTCGACCAAGGCGCTGTACGGCCGCGACCCCGACGGTATCGAGTTCGAGGTGTGCTGGCTCGTACCCGACGAGCACGTCGAGGAAGCGTTGCGCGGTGCCTCGATGACCGCGCCGCTGGACCTCGCTGCCGAGATCGAGCGTTACGGCGCGGACACTCCGGGCGGCCCGCGTACCGATCCGGCGGTGTGGGCCCGGGTTGCCGCCATGCGCGCCGCCGGGCGCTGAGCCGGGCGGACTCCGCACGGCGCCACTTCGGAAATCCGCGCATGCCCGGGCTCCGGGTCCGATGCCCGTCCGGCTACTGGTGACCGGGTCGCTCGGGGTCCTGGGCCGCCGAATCCATTCAGTGGGAGTCGGCGCCGCGAAGCAGGCTGCCGTCTTTAGCCTCGAGAACGGTTCTGCTGGGGAACGTCGTCGGACCACCGGCGAGATACGTGCCCGGCATCGGCTCGGAGCGAGGAGAGAAACACGTGGATGTGCAGAAGTACGGTCCGTGGGCCGTTGTCGCGGGCGGATCCGAAGGCGTCGGCGCCGAGTTCGCTGTCCAGCTCGCCGAACAGGGCCTGAACCTGGTGTTGCTGGCGCGCAAGCCGGCACCGCTGCAGGCAACCGCCGAGGCCTGCCGCGCACACGGGGTCGAGGTGCGGACCCTGTCGGTCGATCTGATCGCCGCGGACGCAGTCGGCCGTATCCGGGCGGTCACCGACGATCTCGCCGTGGGTCTGTTCGTCTACAACGCGGGTGCCAACACCTACGGTCACGAGTTCGTGACCGGCGATCTGGACCGCTTCCAGGACGTCGTCGACCTGAACATCACCGCCCAGCTGAAGCTGGTCCAGCATTTCGGAGCCGCCATGCGCGAGCGACGCCGAGGCGGAATCCTGCTGGTGGGGTCGCTCAGCGGTTATCTGGGTTCGGCGCAGATCAGCGTCTACTCCGCGGTCAAATCGTTCTGCCGCACGTTCGCCGAAGGGCTGTGGCTCGAGATGCGGGAGTACGGCGTCGATGTCCTCGAGCTGGTGCTGGGGCTGACCCGCACGCCGGCCATGGATCGGGCCGGCCTGAAAATGGACCGGCCGGGCCTGTTGATTTCCGAGCCGCGCGAGGTCGCCGCGCAGGGTCTGGCGAACCTCGGGAACGGCCCTGTCGTGGTGGTGAAGCAATTCGAGGCAGTGGCCGAGAAGAACAGCGGGCCCGATCGGGCCGGACTGCTGCTGGCGGCGCGCGCATCGGCGAAGAAGCTGCTGCCGCCGCCGGCCGAATAACAAGGCGCAGAAGCAGTTCGACAGTGATGGAACGGAGGGAGCATACGTGGGACTCGGCGGAAAAGTCGCGATCGTCACCGGCGGGGCCGGCGGGATCGGGCGCGGAATCGTCCGTGCTTTCGTCGACGAGGGAGCATCGGTGGTATTCGCCGATATCGACGCCGCCGCGGGGCGCGCGTTGGAACATGAACTCGGCGGCCGCGCGAAATACCTCGATATCGATATCGCGGCGGACGGCAGCGCCGAAAAGATCTGTGCGGCCGCAATAGAGGCCTTCGGCGCCGTACACATCCTGGTCAACAATGCGCACGCCTCGCGGCAGGCCCTGCTGGTCGAGACGACGCAGGAGATGTTCGATCTGTCGTTCGGTACCGGGTTCTACCCGACAGTGCGGCTGATGCAGGCGGCGTACCCGCATCTACGCGAGACGGCCGGTTCGGTGATCAATTTCGCGTCGGGTGCCGGTATCGAGGGACAGCGCACTCAGGCCTCGTATGCCGCGGCGAAGGAAGCCATCCGAGCGGTGAGCCGGGTGGCGGCCAACGAATGGGCAGCCGACAACATCAACGTGAACGTCATCTCGCCGCTGGCGCTGACGGAAGGTGTCCGAGCGTACATGGAGGCGAATCCCGGCGCCGAGGACGCCCTGCTCAACGGTGTCCCGCTGCGGCGTTTCGGTGATCCGCAACAGGATATCGGGCGGGTGGCGGTCTTCCTGGCGAGCGCGGACGCCGGCTACATCACCGGTCAGACACTCATGGTCGACGGTGGAACGGTGAAACTGCGATAGCGATCGCCCACAGCCGCAAGGTGATGCGGCGATTCGATACAACGAGAGGTTGGAATATGAGCGCGGAAGAGACGCTTGCCGGACTGGCGGCACGAGTTCAGCGGCTCGAGGACGAGCTGGCCATCATCCGGAAACTCACCGCCTACGGACCGCTCGTCGACGCCGGGGAAGCCGACGCCGTGGCGGCGCTGTGGGCCGAAGACGGTGTATACGACGTCGAGGGCTGGCGGATGGCCGGGCGCGCCGAGGTGCGTGCGATGGTCCTGTCCGATGCCCACCAGGACATCATCACCGGTGGCAGCGCCCATTTCTTCGGCCCGCCCCATATCGAACGCATCGAAGGCGACGAAGCCGCGGCGATATGTGAATCGATCCTGGTACGGCACGCGGACGGCAAGTTCTATATCTGGCGGGCCGGTGTCCACCGGATCGAGTTGCGCCGGACCGGCGACGGCTGGTGTGTCACCAGCCGGGTCACCCGGCCGTTGAACGGCGGCGCCGAAGCGCGCGATCTGGTCGCCGACCGGTACTAGGAATTCGCTGTGGCGGCGTGAGAAATCCCGGGCCGCTGGATTCTCACGCATCCACGTTTCGGGACGTTTGCAGCCCTGTCGCCGCGCGCCGTCGGTTCCAGCCCTCCCGCGGCCCTTTTCGGTCGATCCATATCGACATGTGGGCGCCCCGTTCATCCCGGCTGGAGCCACGGCACCACCATGTCGGTGAAGACACGTCGAGTGCATGAAGCGCAGGAGGACAAGCGAATTCGGCGTCTCGCGCCCCGGCGGCTTTCGTGACCGTGAACGCGCGCTGCGAATCGAAGCTGCGCCGGGTACTGCTCGGGCCTGCCGCGGCCGATCCACAGCCTTCCGGGATTCTTGCTCGGCGGCCCTCCTGATCGCCATGCGTCGGCGCTGTTGCGCTCCGCGGGTCGGGACACACGTGCATTTCGCCGAATGCCGTGCTGCGCATTCTGGACTGTGTGCCGTGCGCACGGTGCGGTCCGCGATTCGCCGCCGATCCTGTCCGGTCCCGCTCACCGGAAATGCGACAGACGGCATTTCGGACACGCTTTATCGTCCGTGATACCAGCAGCTGGTGACCTACATCACGAAGAACGGGTTGTTCCCGATCGAATATGTGCCGTGGGTGCCGGCGCTGGTGCAGTTTCCGCGGTGCCGTAGGTCCGCCGGGTCTGCTGCCGAATCCCGGCCGCGCGACGACGTCGCGGAATGTCGTATTCCATGGGCGTGGACCGGGCGATACGGCGACGGAAAATCCCGGGTCCATCTCGTTTCAGGAGGACAATCGATGTCCGATTCCGCATCCCGGCGCAGCGTCGGAAGTACCGACGAGGCATCGGGTTTCCGAACCCCGGCGCTGATCATCACGGCGCTCGTGCTCGCCGAATGCGTCAGTGCCTTCGAAGCCGGCACGATATTCATCGCGTTGCCGCGGTTCAGTGAAATCTTCGGGGCCCCGGCCTCGACGACGGGGTGGGCGGTGACGGCCTTCATGCTCGTCGCGGCAGCGACAGCACTGGTCGGTGGCCGTCTCGGGGATATGTACGGCCGCAAGAAGATTCTCATCGTCGTCATGCTGGTTTCGGTGCTCGGTTCGCTGATCAGCGTATTCGGCGATTCGATGGCGGCGATCATCGCCGGGCGGGGCGTGCAGGGAGCCGCGGGAGCGATCATGCCGCTCTGCTACGGCCTCGCTCGTGAAGTTTTGCCCGCCCCCAAGATTCCGATCGCGGTGGGCTTCATCAGCGGTGCGGCCCTGCTGGCCGGATCGGGTGGTTCCCTGATCGCCGGTGTCCTGCTCGACGTCGCCGACTGGCATATGATCTTCGTCCTCGCCGCTGTCCTGGCCGTCGTGGCTTCCGCCGTGGTCGCGGTGGTGCTGCCGGTATCGCATACCCGGTCGGAACTGCCCCGGTTCGACTATGTGGGTGCGATCCTGATGACACCCGGCCTGATCGCGCTGCTGTACGGCATCACGCAGGGCCCGGCGTGGGGCTGGACCAGTCCTGCGGTCATCGGCCTGATCGTCGCCGGTCTCGGCATCCTGACGGTGTGGACCTTCTGGGAACTGGGCCGCAGCGAACCTCTGGTGGACCTGCGGGTTCTGGCGAGCAAACGGATGACGCTCAACCTGATCGCGCTGTCGGTGCTCGCACTCGGTCCCGCCGGCGCGGTGCAGGTCGTGACCCCGATGATCCTGCAGTCGCCTTCGTCGTTACCGGTCGGCCTCGGAATGTCGGCGACGGTCACCGGTCTGGTGGCCGGTATCGCCGCGCTGTTCGGTTTCGCCGCCTCGCCGCTGGCGGGCGCGGTCGCCGGACGCTGGGGCGGCCGGACGGCCTTCCTCATCGGGGCCGCGCTGTTCGCCGTCGCCAACATCATGATCTTCGCCGGCCACAAATCGCTACCCGTGATGATGGGTGTTTTCGCGGTAGCGGCCGTCGCCACGGCATTCGCCTTCACCGGCTACCCGAAGATCGTGATCGAATCCGTGCCGGACAACGTCACCAGCGTGACGACAGGCATCCTGAGCACCGCCCGGCAGGCGTTTTCGGCGGTGGGAGTGGCCATCGTATCGGTCATGCTCTCGATATGGACGGTCCCCGGCACCACCGCGCCCGCGTTGTCGTCGTTCAACGTGGCGATGGGCTGGTTCATCGTCTGCTCGCTGATCGTGGCGGCCATCTGCCTGTTCATCGGCAGACCGCCTCGGGAGCCGAAGGCGACCGGCGATACCGCTGGTGAGCCGGGTGCCGCGGAGGCCGCCTTCGTCTGATACGTCGGGCCCCGCCCCCCCGCCCAGAAACACAGCAAGGGGCCCCCCCGGCCCCGCCCCCCCCCAACCCCCGCGTACACGATTCCGCAATTCACCTCGCCGCGGAAGCCGTGCCCTCACCGTCGACAGCGGATGCGAGGACGCCGAGACGAGCCCGTCGCTCGAGCTGCGCATCCGGCCACTCACAGCGCGGCGTAGATCTGCGC
>NZ_JARWOV010000240.1 GCF_029868855.1 Nocardia carnea
AACCCGTTCGGCTACGGTCGGGTTGGTTGAACGGCATCAAGAATTGGCAGGTCGCCTACGAATGACACCACCCGCGCGGCGGGGCCGGGTGCCCGCCCGGAGGCCCCCCGGCAAACAGCGCCGGGCCCCGGGACACCAGGGGACCCCCCCCGCCCGCGCCCGCGAACGTAGGGTGACTGGCCGTGGGTGCACAACGAGCCAGCCGGTGGACACGCCGGCTCCCGGCCGGCTACAGCCTGCTGCTCACCCTCTTGATCACCGCGCCGCTCCTGCGACCCGGCTACCTCCTGCTCCGCGATGCCGTGAGCACCCCGCGCTCCTATCTCACCGATACCGCACTCGGCCTGGGCGACGCGGCACCCCGAGCCGTACCGCAGGACGCCCTGCTCGCCACACTTTCGGTACTCGTGGACGGCGGCGCGCTGGTCACGGCAATCCTGGTGGCCGCGCTCTGGGCCGCCGGCTACGGCGCCGCCCTGCTGGCCCGCGACCTGCTGCGGGCGCCGCCGGCCGCGCAACTGGTCGCCACCACGCTCGCGGTCTGGAACCCCTACGTTGCCGAACGTCTGCTCCAGGGACACTGGAGCCTGCTCACCGGGTACGCGGCCCTGCCCTGGATCGCCATGGCAGCCCTTCGCATCCGGGTCGCACGACCATCGTCGACCCGGCCGACTACGGATTCCCACCCTTCGTCGGCGGAACGAACTGCGGGCCACGACCGGTCCGATGGCTTCCGGAGCTGGGCCGTACTCGCCGGACTTCTCGCCGCTGCGGGGCTCACTCCGACCGGCGCGCTGCTGGGCGCGATCGTCGCCCTGACGATCGCCGGTGCGCGACGGTCGGCCGGTGTACTCGGGCTCGTGGTGGCGGCCTGCGTGCCATGGCTGCTGGCCACCGCCGTCTCGGGGGTCGCGGCCGAACCTTCGGACCCGGCGGGTGTACCCGCTTTCGCAGCCCGCGCGGAGCCGTGGCTGGGGACGGTGGGCAGCCTTGCCGGGCTGGGTGGGATCTGGAACGCAGACGCCGTGCCCGGCTCCCGCACCACACCGCTGGCCGTGGTCGCGACGATCCTGCTACTGGCCGTGGTTGTATTCGGGATCCGCGGAACGGCGGCCGCGGATGGCGACCCCGAACGCACCCGCGCCCGCCGCATTCTGCTGATCCTCGCCGCGGCGGCGGTTGCCCTGCCGGCCCTCGCCGCGACTCCGGCCGGGCTCGAGGCCATGGAATGGCTGGTCGTGCACATCCCCGGCGCCGGACTGTTCCGAGATACGCAGAAGTTCGTGGCCCTGGCCGTCCCCGCATTCAGTCTGTGCGCCGCGGCCGCATGCTCGATACCGACCGTCCGCCGACCCACGCGATCCCCCGATGCCCCGGCCGCACCCGGCGAGGATTCGCCGGCTGCATCCGGCCCCACGACTGCGGCGCCTCCGGCGCGGGACGCACCGGCCCCAGGCGCCTCGCACGCCGATCGTCCCGGGCCCATGCGCGCATCGATGGCACTGGTCGCGCTCTTCATCGGGATGCTCATCCTGCCGCTGCCCGACCTGGCCTGGGGTGTGGGCGGCCAGATACAGGCCGTTCAGTACCCGGATTCCTGGAGCATGGCGGCCGAACGGATCGATGGTCCCGGTGATATCGCGGTCCTGCCGGGCGGAATGTTCCGGCGCTTCCCCTACTCCGGTTCGGCACCGGTACTGGATCCGGCCCCCCGCATGCTGCCACGCGACGTCCTGCAAACCGGTGCGCTGCCGGTCCGCGGCGAAACCGTGGCCGGAGAGGGTGTCCGCGCCCGGACCGTGGAGAACCTACTGCTCGCCGGGGGTGATGCGACCGAACTCGCTCGGCTGGGTGTCGGCTGGGTTCTCGTCGAACAGAACACGCCGGGCCCGATGGGCGACTCCGCCGCCACCCTCGCGCAGCTGAAACCGGTGTTCGACAGTGACGAACTACGTCTCTACCGAGTCCCGGAGGTCACGCCCCGGCCCGCTCCGCAACACCGCGCACTGGTGATCGGCGCACATAGCCTGTGGGCACTTCTCCTGGTGACACCGCTGCTCGCGATTTTGCTCCGCCGCCTCAGGCGCCCATCTCGGTGATCTGCGCCGCGCGCTCGTCTCCCGGAGAAATCAGTCCGCTCACCCGCCGGCCCGCGGCGGCGGCCGCCAAAACTTCGTGTACGCCCGTGGCCGTATGTTCCCAGGAGAATTCCCGGGCTCGCGCACGCGCTTTCTCTCCCATGATGGTGCGTGCGGCCGCATCGTCGAGGAGTTCGCCGACGATGGTGGCCAGCTGGTCGGCATCGTCGGCCAGCAGTCCGGTCACCCCGTCGATGACGGAATCGGTGAGTCCTCGGGAGGAGCGGTAGCCGACGGTGGGCACCCCGTGCTGCGCGGCTTCGATCACCGCCAGCCCCCAGCCTTCCTTGCGCGACGGCAGCACATGCACCCACGCCCGGGACAGCAGTTCGTGTTTACGGCGTTCGCCGACATGTCCGTGAAAAGTCACCGCGTCGGCGATTCCGAGTGCCGCGGCCTGATCCTTCAGCTTGTCCGCCCACCAGCCACCGCCGATCACATCGAGGTGCACGGCGGGGATCCGGCCGCGCAGCCGTGCGATGGCGGTGAGCGCGTCCTCGATCTGTTTGTGCGGTACGAGCCGCGACAGCACGACCACCCGCGGTTCGGGCGTGCGCACCGATGTGGTTCCGGTGGGGACCCCGGCAGGAACAGGTTCGGCACCGTTGCGGACGACCGCGATGCGGGACCGATCCACACCCAGTGTCGCCAACTCTTCGGCGGAGGGCAGCGAAACCGTCAGGTATTGGTCGTGACGATGGATCCGCGGCGACAGCGACGATTCGATCCACCAGCCGATACGCCCCACCAGCTTGCCCGCCACCGGCCACTGCTCCCGGTGCCCGTGATGCACCAGCACCACCGACGGTGCCCCCGAAACCAGCCGGGCGAAGAACGGGATGCCGTTCTGCGTATCGACCACCGCGTCCGGGCGCACACCTTTCAGCGGGCCCAGGCCGAGCCGGCCGAACAGGATCGCGGCCAGCGCCCGGGGGTATACCGTGAACCGGCCACCACCGCGGCTGATATCGATACCGTCCAGCCGCTCGCGTTTGGCCGCCCCGGGGTAACGGGCGGTCCGCAATGTCACCCGCACGCCGCGCGCAGCCAGTTGCGCACCCACCTGTTCCAGGTATCGTTCGCTGCCGCCGCCCTGCGGATGCCCGGTATCACGCCAGCAGAGTAGGAGTACTTCGCGCACGTCGGGGCTTCTCCGGTCGGCTCGGGTCCCGCGGACGGGACTGTCGCAGTGGGTCCCGCGGACGGGACAAGGCATCGCGCTACACCCTAGCGCGCAGTAGTCGCCGGTAGGTCGCCCCACCTGCATGTCTCATGCTTTTGCCAATGTCGGGCCACGTGACGAGGGCGGCGGCGAACAATCGCGACCGAGGGCCCCGCCTCGCGCCGCCGGAGATACTGTGATCGGTCACAATATGCGAAACTCGGCATCGTGCTCGACGCCGAGGAATCATCCATGGTCCGGATACCGCCCACGGTGGCGGACCCCACTCCCGCGGACGCCGATACTCCCGGCTCCCGGGCGGCGGAATCGGTCCTGCCGCAGCGGACGCGGAAACGGTTCCGGTTCGCCCGGCGCGCCACCCTCGGCCGCTCGATCCGCCTGCTGCGCAGTTTCCGGTTCGAGCAGACCGAACCCGCTCGCTTCTACGGCGGTATCGCCACCGACAGTGTGCACCTGCTCGGTGATTTCCACGCCGATCTCACCGGTCGGGATCTCGCCGGAACCACCGTGCTGGACGTCGGTGGTGGGCCCGGCTACTTCGCCGACGAATTCGCCCGGGCCGGCGCCCGGTACATCCCCGTCGAACCCGACCCCTCCGAGATGCATGCCGCGGGCATCGCGGTTCCGGCGGCAGTACGCGGTTCCGGAATGGCGCTGCCGTTCCGCGACGACGCCGTCGATATCTGTTTCTCGTCGAATGTGGCCGAACATGTCCCGGACCCGTGGCGGATGGCCGATGAAATGGTGCGGGTGACCAAACCCGGCGGGATCATCGTGCTCTCCTACACCGTGTGGCTGGGACCGTTCGGCGGTCACGAGACCGGACCCTGGCATTACTTCGGTGGCGAATACGCCGCCCGCCGGTACCGCCGGAAGAACGGACGGGAACCGAAGAACCGTTTCGGGGTGTCGCTGTTCGCGGTGACCGCACGCGACGGTGTGCGCTGGTCCGAGCGCACGTCCGCGACAGTGCACGCGGTGTTCCCGCGCTACCACCCACGCTGGGCCTGGTGGCTCGTACGGATTCCCGGACTGCGGGAGTTACTCGTCAGCAATCTGGTGGTTGTCGCCGAAAAGCCCGGCGGGCCGACACGACGCGACTAGAGCGCGAGTTGCGGGCGGCCCCGGCCGATCCGGTCGCGCCAGCCGCTGCGTACCACGGGTTCGGGCCGGGTCCACGGTGATTCCTGGATGGCCAGCCCGACGGTTTCGAGTGTTGTGAGCCCGACCAGATCGGCCAATCCTCCGACCACCGCCACCGCTTCGGCCGCTTGCATGGCGGCCATTGCCTGTTCGGTGGTCAGGGTGCGCCCCGGTAGGAACGAGACGACCCAGCCGCCGCTGCCAACGCTTTTCGCTTGATGGTCGGTCTGGTCGCTGGTCATCAACGCCCGGCCGATCACTTGCACCGCCATGAACGCACTCCCGATTGTGGGTCTTCGGTTCGATGAATGGAGCGAGCTGATACCTGGCTAACATCATGCGCGATCCAGCAACAAATCGCAATAGTGCGTTCGATGAAATACGAACCGAGAGGAAAGAATTCGGTGAGAGATCGGCGAGTGGTACCCGCAAACCGGTTTCCGACCTGCACCGGGAGCCGCACGAGACCGGCTGCCACACAGCACAAACCTGCCACAGTCGAACTGCCGGTACCCCGGATTACGTGAAATAGCCCCTACGACAGAACATCCCGAAAGCCCCCGGGAAACCCCCTGGCGAGCAAACTAATCGGTAACCAGCAACGCACGCAGAATCTGGCCGCCGTCCGGCGACCCTTCCGCCGCGTCGACCACTTCAACCTGCCAGCCCTCCGGCAGGGCAGACTGCAACCGGCCGGCTGCGCGATGCAGTGGGGTGCTCACCGGAGAATCATCACCGGACTGCGGAGACAGATGCCCTTCGGCCATTTTCCAACCACCTCTCGCGGAGTGATCGGCTCGGCCACGGATCGTGCGACAGGCGGGCCGATCAGGAGCAGGACAGTCCGGCAATCAGCATTGCGTGAGCATGGAATCGATACCCTCCCAGAATAAGGCAAAAACGCCCATACCACCCGCCGCCGCACCGGCCCGGCCCCACCGGTCGGCACGCAGCACAACCCGGCCCCTGTACCCACCATCGAGAACGGCGTCCGCAATGCGCTCGATTTCCCCCGCCTCGGACGATATCGGCTGATCGACCGGCCCGGGCGATCGAATTCAACGGCGACGCGCACACCGGAACCGAAGAGCCGACGACCATCCACGAGCCAGTGCCCGCAGCACTCCCGCGGGCGCTCGCCCCGGGCATGGCAGCTGATGAGCAGCTTGCTCAGGCGCGAGTGGCGGCGGATGCCGGCACCGCGCGCCCGGTGCCGACCCCACAGTCTCCACCGTTCGGCATAAATCAAGATCGGCGCCGGTGGTGATCATCGTGCACCGTTACGAACGCCGACGCGCAGCGTTCAGGAACTCCGCGTTGCTCAATTGCCGGGTATCCCAGTCACGTTCACGAGCCGGAGCGTCGCGACCGGGCACATACAAACACTACGGCCACAGCAACGCCTCGAACCCGGATGGTGTGAAGCCATCCGGGTTTCCCACTCCAACCCCCGCCACTCCAGGGTGGGGCCCGCCCCTGGTCTGGAGCGACGGAGCGGGGGAGCGCAGCGGAGGAGTGAAGACCAGGGGTTAATAGGGCCCCACCCTCGAGGCGCGGAGCGCCTCCAAAATTACTGAATACGCTGTTTCAGCGCCTCGAATTCGTCGCGCACGCCGGAAGGCAGTTTGTCTCCGACGAATTCGAACCACTCTTCGATGAGCGGGATCTCCGCCCGCCACTCGCCGGCATCGACCGCCAGTGCCGCATCGACATCGGCCGGGTCCACGTCCAGGCCCGCCAGATCCATCTGGGCGGCCGTCGGCACATTGCCGATCGGGGTGCTCTCGGCTTCCGCCGTACCCTCGATCCGGCCGATGACCCATTCCAGGACGCGGGAGTTCTCGCCGAAGCCGGGCCACAGGAACCGGCCGTCGTCACCACGGCGGAACCAGTTCACGTAGAAGATCTTCGGCAGTTTGCCGGCGTCGGCGTTCTTGCCGACGTTGATCCAGTGCGCCATGTAGTCGCCGACGTGGTAGCCCATGAACGGCAGCATGGCCATCGGGTCGCGGCGCACGGTGCCGACCTTGCCCTCGGCGGCCGCGGTCTGCTCCGAGGACAGGGTGGCGCCCATGAACACGCCGTGCTGCCAGTCGAAGGATTCGGTGACCAGCGGGACCGTGGTCTTGCGGCGTCCGCCGAACAGGATCGCCGAAATCGGCACGCCCTGCGGGTCGTCCCATTCGGCGGCCAGGGTCGGGCACTGCGACATCGGGGTGCAGTACCGCGAGTTCGGGTGCGCGGCCAGCGTTTCGGTTTCCCGCAGGTACCAGTCGTTGCCCTTCCAGTCGATCAGATGATCGGGCTCGCCCTCGAGGCCCTCCCACCACACATCGTTGTCATCGGTGTGCGCGACGTTGGTGTAGACGGTGTTACCGGCTTCCAGCGTCTCGATCGCGTTCGGGTTGGAGGAGCGGTTGGTGCCCGGGGCGACGCCGAAGAACCCGAACTCGGGGTTCACCGCGTACAGCCGGCCGTCCTTGCCGAACCGCATCCAGGCGATATCGTCGCCGAGGGTTTCGGCGCGCCAGCCCGGCACGGTCGGCTGGATCATCGCGAGGTTGGTCTTACCGCAGGCACTGGGGAACGCGGCGGCGATGTAGTACGCCTTGTCCTCGGGCGAGATCAGCTTGAGGATGAGCATGTGCTCGGCCAGCCAGCCCTCGTCGTGGGCCATGGCCGAGGCGATACGCAGCGAGTAGCACTTCTTGCCGAGCAGCGCGTTACCGCCGTAGCCGGAGCCGAAGCTCCAGATCTCGCGGTCCTCCGGGAAGTGTGTGATGTATTTGGTGTCGTTGCACGGCCACGGCACATCGGCCTGACCCTCGGCCAGCGGCGCGCCCACCGAATGCAGTGCCTTCACGAACGGCCGATCCGTGCCCAGCAGATCGAGCGCCGCCCGACCCATACGGGTCATCACCCGCATGGAGACCACCACGTATTCCGAATCGGTGATCTCGACACCCAGCTTGGGGTCCTCGGCGCCGAGCGGGCCCATGCAGAACGGCACCACGTACATGGTGCGGCCCTTCATCGAGCCGCGGTACAGCTCGGTCATGGTGGCGCGCATCTCGGTGGGGTCGACCCAGTTGTTGGTCGGACCGGCATCGGATTCGGATTTGGAGCAGATGTAGGTGCGTGATTCGACCCGGGCCACGTCGGAGGGGTCGGATAACGCGAGGAACGAGTTCGGCTTCTTCTTCTCGTCCAGCTTCTTGAAGGTGCCCGCCTCGACGAGCTGGGTGGTGAGCCGGTCCCATTCGGCGTCGGAACCGTCCGCCCACACGACTCGCTCCGGCTGAGTCAGTTCGGCGACCTCCTGAACCCAGGCGAGCAGTTCGCTGTGTTCGGTCGGCGCGGTGCCGTCGGATCCACGAAGACCGGGAATGGTCGCTGAGGTCATGAAAACTCTCCTGAAATGGGCGGCGACAGCTGCTTCCGCCCTGGCCCTCGGGCCCGTGACCAGCGCGAAAACACCTAGCGCCACCATTGGCGGGTGAGGCGCCCGCTACGGCCCGCTGTACCCACCACCGGTCTCCGGGGGTGTGTACCAGGACCAAGCGGACGCCCAGGTTCCTGTCTAGAGGTTAACGCGGTATGGCGGCCCCTATGGAAGCGGGTTGCCTATCAATAGGGGTGGACAAACTAATTTCCGGAATCCGGAGTCCACTGCTGGAGTACCTGCCGGTCACGCGCACAGGCGGCCAGCCGGCCGGGCTGTCCGGAGGTGGCGCGGCGCAGCGCGGTCTCGAGCTCGGCGACGCGCCGATCCACGGCCAGCATCCGGTCCGCAGCCGACCGGACCATATCGTCGGAGAGTTCCGTTTCGGCCTCCACCAGCGCGGTTACCGCGCGCTGCTCGAGCTGGGCCTTCACATTGGCTATGGCGTCCACGACCCATTGCCGCAGGTGGTCCCGGTCGGCGAGCTGGCGGCGGGCGCGCACCACCCAGGCCGCCGCACCGGCACCGAGCAGCAGGGTCACCGGGATCGTGGCCACGTCGAGGGCAGGCACCAGCGCCAGCGGCGAAACCAGCAGACGCCCCAGCCCCACCCCGGCCGACGCGCCGACAACGATCATGAGGTGATCTTCGACACCCCGGCCGCGGGGTTGCGGATCCGGGCCGAGTGTGGGAGTCGGATCGTGCCGGTAGACCGGGGCCCGGTCCGGCATACCGGCCCCGGCGGTGGGCGTGGCTGCGGCCGCGCGCGCCCGCAGCTCGGTGATCCGGGCGGCGATATCGCGATCGACCGTATCGGTCAGCGCCGCCACCGCGGACCGCAGCCGCTCGGGGAAACTGGCTCGCCCCGCGCGATCCAGGCGGTCGAGCTCGGTGCGGGCTTCGGCGTGCAGCGCGCGGACCCGGTGGCCCACCTGGGTCAGCAGATCCATCCGCGCCAGATTGAGCTGGGCGCGCAGCGTGGAGACCGCGACCGCCCGCCCGCCGTCACGTTCGGCGAGCAGTCGCGCGCGTTCTGCCCGCAGCATTTCGGCTTCGCTGCCCGCGGTAAGCGACGCCTCCTCCTGCGCGATCCGGTCGAGAGTCTGGGCCACCACCTGGACGGCAGCGGCGGCCCGGCGGGTGTCGACGGTGGTGGTATCGGTGGTGAGGGCGGCCAGGCGGGCATGCAGCGAGGCGAGACCGGATCGGTCGAGCAGCGTCGAGTCCGCGGCCGTCCGGGCGGCGAGCGCCAGCCGCGCGGATACCGGCACGATCTCGCACTCCAGCCCGGCGGTGGCGAGGAGTTCGGCGCTGCGGTCGCGGACCAGCTGCCAGTCGAGGTGGGCGTGAGTGCCGTTCAGTACCAGCAGTACCCGGCTACCGGTCGCGCTCAGCCGGCGGACGAGATCGAGTTCGGTGGCACCGATCACCACACCGGCGTCCAGGACCAGCACGGTGACCGAGCCCGGGGCGGCGCCGGCCGGGTCGGCCGACGGCGCGCTCAGTTCTATCCGGGGTTCGAAGCGGGCGAGTTCGGTGCGCAACAAGGTGGTGTTCGCGTCGTCGGGGCCCAGCAGCCGGACCTCCGCGTTGTTCCCGGCGACGGTCATGGTGTCGAGCAGGGCCATCCCCTGGGGGTTCCAGCGGCGCACCACAGCGGCGACGGGGTCGGGAAACAGCGCCGGGCGCGCACCGGAGGGCGCGGCAGCCGCAGCGGTGGAACCCGCCGCCGGCCCCGGGTAGGAGTCCGACCCGGGGTCAGAGTCCGACACTGCTCATCCGTTCCCATACCCGGACATAGCCGTTGTGCACGCGTACCGCGGCCCGCCTGGCGGCGGGGGACAGATCACTGGCGACCACCGCCCGCCACCGGATGGCACGAGCCAGGGCGTCGTCGGCATCTTCGGGCTCGAAACGGGGATAACCTGCCGCCAGATGCGATACCGCGGGATCGACCAGCCCACCGCACAGGCCCAGCCAACTCGCCTCGTCGGAATTCAGATATTCGGTGATCAGCGCCCGCGCCCGGCTGGTGCCCTGGGGAACTGCCCGCGCCGCCAGCCGGGTCAGTTCGTCGACCAGCGCACCGGCCCGCCGGGATATCGCCTGCTGATAGCGCAGCCCGAGCAGCCGGGCCACCGGCTCGATCCCGCTCACCGTGTTCAGGATCTGCAGCATCGTCTGTGGTGCGAGATCCGGTTCGCGTTCGAGCGCCGCCAGTACGCAGGCGATCCCGTAGAGATCCCAGCGTTCGAGCAGATCCGCCCGTTCCTCGGTATCGGGACCCGCGGCCGGGGAGACGAACGCCTCGGCCGATACCGCCGACAGGGAGCGGTTACCGGCGTGCCGGCGCAGCAGCGCCAGATCCGTTTCGCGCAGCGCACCGGCCACAGTTCGCGCGGCCAGGCTTCCGACGATCGGGAAGGCCGGCAGCCCGAATGCCCGGGAGAACTGTTCCGCGGCCGCTACCGCGTCGGCCCAGCCGGTGCCGATCGCGTCGGATTTGTTCACCACCACCAGCGTGCGCTCCGGCGGCAGCGATCCCAGGATCCGCCGGTCACCCGGCGACGGGGTACTGGCCAGGACATAGATGATGATGTCGGCGTCGAGAACGGGGTCCGGGAAACCGGGTTCGTCGACCGGCGCGGTCTCGGCCCCGTGCTGCAGACCCAGCGCCTCGGCCACCGTGGTGCGCCCGGAGCGGGCGCGGCCCGCCACCTGCGCCCGCGGTAGCGACCGCCAGCGCTGGACCGCCGCCTCGATCCCGTTCGCCACTCCGGTGTCCACCCCGTCACCCATTCGCAACGTCGAAATCATCCGCTCGAGCGGATCCGCTGCCCCCGCCTCCCGCATGTATCTGTCCGATCTTCCGACTGTCACCGTTCGTACCCCCTGTTCCGGTGCGCATTCTGTCAGAAGACCGCCCACAGCGCGCCGGACGCGGGCCGCGCCCGGCTACCAACGGGTAGCTGCGGCCCGGTCCGGTGCGTCCCGGAACCGGCCATGCGGGACAATAGGGCTGTGAACGACGCCGTGCACCCCAGCCCCGAGTCCGTTCCGGTGACCCTTTCGGATACCTCCGGTGGCGCCGGAGGCCCTCGTCGGCACCGGACCGGTTCCCGGCTCTACCCGCGGGTCACCAGTTTCCGGTCCCGGCGCGGCGCACTCACTCCCAACCAGCAGAAATCCTGGGATCGTACTTGGCCGCTGATCGGCCGCGAGGTGGCCGACGAACCACTCGACGCCGACGCCTGGTTCGGGCGGCCCGCACCGCTGGTCATCGAGATCGGCTGCGGAACCGGTACCGCGACCGCCGAGATGGCGCAGGCCGAACCGCATCTGAACCTGATCGGTATCGAGGTCTATCAACCGGGCCTGGCGCAGCTCGTCCAGCGGATCGAACGCGACGAGATCGGTAATATCCGGCTGCTGCGCGGCGATGCGGTAGATGTGCTGGAGAACATGATTGCTCCCGGATCGCTGACCGGGGTGCGGGTGTTCTTCCCGGACCCCTGGCCCAAGGCGCGCCACCACAAGCGCCGGCTGTTGCAGCCGGCCACCGTCGCCCTCATCGCCGACCGGCTGCGGCCGGGCGGAGTGCTGCACGTGGCCACCGACCACGCCGATTACGCCGAGCACATCGCGGCAGTCGGCGCGGCAGAGCCCCTGCTCGTCGGCTTGAACGAGACCACCGGCGGGGTGAGTGCACAGCATCGGGAATCGGCGCCGATCGGGTTCGAACGGCCCGTCACCAAGTTCGAGAGCAAGGCACATCGGGCCGGAAGTGCGATCAACGAGTTCATATGGGGCAAGATCGAATGATGAGCGTCAGTGAGATGGCCCCGTCCGGCGGCGAGGTTGCCGAAAGTCTGCACGAACCCGGTGGAGAGGCCGCCGGGCCCGATCCGGACAGACTCCGGCGCGTTCTGCTGGTCTGGGACGCACCCAACCTGGACATGGGTCTGGGCGCGATTCTCGGTGGCCGTCCTACTGCCGCCTACCGTCCCCGGTTCGACGCGCTGGGCCGCTGGCTGCTCGCTCGTACCGCCGAGCTTTCCGCCGGCGAGAAACAACGGGTGGAGCCGGAAGCGACGGTGTTCACCAATATCGCTCCCGGCACCGCCGATGTGGTGCGGCCGTGGGTGGAGGCGCTGCGCAATGTGGGTTATGCCGTCTTCGCCAAACCGAAGATCGACGAAGATTCCGATGTCGACTCCGATATGCTCGGCCATATCGCACTACGCACCCGCGGGGCGGGTCTGGCCGGAATCATCGTGGCCTCGGCCGACGGCCAGGCGTTCCGCGAGCCACTCGAACAACTCGCCGCCGACGGAATCCCGGTTCAGGTACTCGGCTTCCGCGAGCACGCGAGTTGGGCCGTAACATCCGATACTCTCGAATTCGTCGACCTCGAGGACATCCCGGGTGTGTTCCGTGAACCGCTCCCGCGGGTGAGCCTCGACTCGTTGCCCGACGAGGGTGCCTGGCTGCAGCCGTTCCGGCCGCTGTCGGCGCTGCTCACCTCTCGCCCCGCACAAGGAGTCGCTTAAAGTGTTCACCCGCTGGGGCGATCTGGTCTACCGGCTGCGTTTCGCCGTCATCGGAGTCGTTGTCGCAGGGATGCTGGGGCTGGGCGCCTACGGTCTCGGGCTGGCGGATCACCTCAGTTCGAGCGGTTTGTTCGATCCGAATTCGGAGTCGGTGAAGGCCGCCGAAATCTCCGACGAGGCATTCGGCCGCGATCACAACGGTGACGTCCTGGTGCTGTACACCGCGCCCGAGGGACAGACGATCGATTCGGACCCCGCGTTCCGGGACAAGATCGTCGACAGTCTCAACCGGCTGCCGCGCGAGCACCCGGATCAGATCGCGAAGGTCAACGGCGCCTACTGGAAGTCCGAGACAGGTGAGGCCCAGCCCTCGGTCTTCGGTTCCAAGGACAAGACCAAGACGTTCGCCTCCATCGCGATCGTCGGCGACAACGACGACGAAATGGTCCGCAACTACCGCGCCGTGAAGGATGTCTTCTTCATCGACGGGGTCGACGTGCAGGTCGCGGGCCTGCAGCCGGTCGCCGGCACGCTCAACGACACCATGGCGCACGACCAGAAGCGGATGGAGATCCTGGCCATCCCGGCGGTCGGCATTCTGCTGTTCTTCGTTTTCGGCGGTGTGGTGGCTGCCGGGCTCCCGCTGATCGTCGGTGGTCTGACCATCATCGCCGCGAACGGCATCATCATGATGCTGACGAAATTCACCGAGGTGAACACGTTCGTCGGTGCGGTGGTTTCGATGATCGGCCTGGGCCTGGCCATCGACTACGGGTTGTTCATCGTCAGCAGATTCCGGGAAGAGCTGGCCGAGGGTTACGACACTCGAGCCGCGGTCCGGCGTTCGGTGATGACCGCCGGGCGGACCGTCGTCTTCTCCGCGACCATGATCATCGCCAGCCTCGGCGGCCTCCTGCTGTTCCCGCAGGGCTTCCTGAAATCCATGGCCTACGGCACCATCGCCACCGTCGCCCTGGCCGCCCTCGCGTCGATCACCCTGCTCCCCGCGATGCTGGGCGTACTGGGGCCGCGGGTGGACATGCTGAGCTTCAAGAAGATGCGCAAGACCAAATCCGCGGAGGAGGTCGAGGCCAGCCTGTGGGGCCGGGCCACCACCTGGGTCATGCAGCATCCGCTCAAGATCGCCATCCCGATCTGCATCCTGCTGCTGCTCCTGATCATCCCGGTGAAGAACCTGGCCTTCGGCGGTATGAGCGAGAAGTACCTCCCGCCGGACAACGCCACCCGGATCGCGCAGGAGGAGTTCGACAAGACCTTCCCGCTGCGTCAGTCCGATCCGATCCAACTGGTCTTCCTCGGTGAGAACACGTCTTCCATCGCGAAGGTGCTCAAAGAGGCCGACAAGGCACCCGGTCTGGCCGATGCCGCCGGGTTCGCCGTGCCGTCGGAATCCACGACCCAGCCGAACGTGTTCCGTACCAGCGCAACACTCGTCGATTCCGACAACTACCGACCGACCGTGGACTATCTGCGGGCGATCGACGTACCGGACGATGTGACCATGCTGGTCGGCGGGCAGCCGACGCTGCAGGGCGACAGTATCGACGCCCTGCTCGACCGGATGCCCTTGATGATCGCACTGGTGCTGCTCGTCACGACGGTGCTGATGTTCCTGACCTTCGGATCGCTCGTGCTGCCGATCAAGGCGGCGTTGATGAGCGCACTCGGTCTCGGCTCGACCCTGGGCATCCTGACCTGGATCTTCGTCGACGGTAACGGCGCGGGATTACTGAACTTCACGCCTCAGCCGATCATGTCGCCGGTACTGGTGCTGATCATCGCGATCATCTACGGCCTGTCCACCGACTACGAGGTGTTCCTGCTCTCACGGATGGTCGAGGCTCGCGCCCAGGGCGCCTCCACGACCGAGGCAGTGCGGATCGGCACCGCGCACACCGGCCGGATCATTACCGCCGCCGCCCTCATCCTGCTGGTGGTGACGGGTGCGTTCGCGTTCTCCGACCTGGTGATGATGCAGTACATCGCCTACGGCATGATCGCCGCGCTGATCATCGACGCCACCATTCTGCGCATGTTGCTGGTCCCCGCGACCATGAAGCTGCTCGGCGACGACTGCTGGTGGGCACCGGCCTGGATGAAGCGGATCCAGCAGAAGGTCGGTCTCGGCGAGCCGATCCTGGACGACGAACGCCCCGGTTCGGGCGATGTGGTGGACCTGGTCAAAACGACCCCGGTCACCGATCCGGTCACCATGCAGATGCCCGCGCTCGCGTCGGAGAAACAGCGCAAGACGCCGGTGCTCAAACGCAGCCGCGAGGAGATCGAGGCCGCCGCACCCACCGCACATCTCAACGCGGTTCCCAAGAGCCTGCGCAAGGGCGCCGACAAACAGGCGCCGGCCGGGTCCACACCCACCGCGCCCAAACAGTCGATGCCCACCCCGCCCGACCCCACCCGGCCGCGCGCCACCCCGCCGGCCTCGGACGAAACCGGTCGCGGTGGATCCGACGACAACCCCGCGGCACCGGGCCGGCACACCCGCCCGACAGCCGAAGAGAACCGAGCTCCCGCACACGGTCCCCAGCCGCCCGCACCGCAGAGCCCTCGCCCGCCGGCCGACGGCTCGCGAGCCGTCGATCCCGAGCGCGGCGGCGGCACCGATTCACCCGCATCACGGCAGGGTCTACCCGGGACCGGTCCAGGCCGGGCGCCCGAGCCCGGCCGCGCCCTCGGCGCTCCAGGCCCCGGCGCCGACCGCGGCAGTGGTCCACGTCCCGTGCCGCCCGGCCCCGGCCGCGACCCGGGTTCCGGCCGGCCCGCCGGCCCAGGCGGTAACCAACCCGGCGCGGCGCTCCCCGGTAACCAACCAGGCACTGCACGCCCCGGTAACCAGCCCGGCTCGGCGCGCCCCGCCGGCCCGTCCCAGCCGGGCGCAGGCCGGCCGGGGAATCAACCCGGCCCCGATCGGCCGGGAAACCAGGCAGGTCAGCAGGCCCCTCCGGGCAGTGGTGCACCCGGCCGCCCGCAAGCCGGTCCGCAGCCTGGGCGATCCGGTTTCGCGACGCCGACCCTGCGCGGGCTCTTCGCCTCCGAACCGGTCGAGGACGCCGAGAGCCGCGAGGTATCCGGCCGCACGGTCTACCCGACCGCCGCGGACGCTCCGCCGCTGCCACCGACACCGCAGCAGGCGCGGATAAACAGTGATCCGGCAACACCCCGGCAGGACAGCTCACTGCGGCTACCCGGCCGGCCTGCCGGCCCGGCACGGCCGCAGGTACCGCCGCGTCCCGCCGGCCCGCAGCCGTCCGGCGGCAGGCTCCCTGCCGAGCCCGGGTCCGGCCGGCCACCGGCTCCACCGCGACCGGTACAGAACCAGCGGCCGCCCGGTTATCCGGACTCGGGTCCCGCGCCGGAACAGGGTTCGCAGCCGCGCCCGCTCCCCCGCGTATCCAACCCGGGTGGAGGGGCTCCGTCCGCGCCGCAGTCCGGCCTGCCGGAGCTGCCCCGCCGCGTCCCCCGTGGCCTGCCACCGGAAACTCCGGCGCAATACCGTAATCCGGAACCACCCGCACGACCCGCGCCGCCCGCCCGGCCGCGACCGGACAGCCTGGCCGAACAGTCCGCCGGATCGACGGGGCCGCAGCAGGACCCGGATCCCCGGGAACGCAACAGCATCGAGTCCTGGATGGCGGGCCTGCGATCGGCGCGCCGGCAGCAGGCCGGGACGCCGCCCACCGCCGACGACACGGGCCGGCATCAGCACGGAGAAGGACGTTCGGTCAGCGTGAACGAATTGCTGCGTCGCCGTGAGGATCCGGAGTAGCAGCGGCGGGGCGTAGTTGCCGCGTCCGCGCCGAGCAGGTCCGAAGACAGAGATGACCCGCCGGACACTTCGCAGACCCGGCTCTGTTCGCCGTCATGGGCGTCGGCGGATATCTTCGCCACGTTCGTCGGCGAAGTAGGTGCACACGGTTTCTCACCCTCAGTGTGTGATCCGGGAGTCGTCGGCCGGAGCAGCGGCGCCCAGGTGCTGGGCGCGCTGGAAGTCGAGGCCGGATCACACCGCCGCCGATACCGGGACGCGGCGACCAGGACGTCGGCAGGCGCAACTGGGTGATCCCGTATTCAGTGGCCGAGCAAGCGCCGCCAGTGGTTCATGAACGGCTGCTTGGCCGTGACCGATCCGAAGCGGACCCGGCCGTGCACCAGGAGGTGCAGCGGGCCGATCGGTGGACCGCTGCGCACCTTGTTGTTCACGCTGGACCCGATCAGTTCCAGCCGGTCCAGGTCGACCGTCGCCTCCTGCGGAACGACCAGCGTCAGCGAACTGGCGTAGTCGTCCACCTGGATCTCCACCACCTGGGTGGTCATGACCGCCTGGGTGAAATCCAGGGTCACTCCGGAGAGCCAGCTGTTGACCCGCAACACCGGTGCGACCTGCCAGCTGCCGCGCCGGTTGACTCCCGACATGCGCGGCCGGATGACACCGCCCTGCACCACACCCGACAGCGGTGTCCGCGCGGTATCACCGGGCTGCGGCAGCGGTGCGGGTTTGCCGTGGCCCGGCTGCGACGCGACCGGTTCGCCGATCAACCGCACCCCCGGCAGATCGATGAGCACGGAATTCAGCTCGCCCCTGGTCTTGGCGGCGAGGGCGGTATCCATCCGCTCGGTGAACTCCCCCAGCGACAGCATGCCCAGACCCACCGCGCGTTGCAGCAACTGCCCGACGTGTTCCCGTTCGGCATCGGAAACACGCAGGTCCCGGTTGCCCACCTGGCTACCGGGACCCGCACCGTCGAATACCGGATCGGGGCCGTTCATGGGTCCGAGATTACCCAGCATCCGCCCGGTCCCGCATCAGGGCATTCCCGGATACGGTGGGCAGCCGCCGCCGGGTCACACCTTGTGACCTCCTGGTTCCTCGGCATCCGCCGTACCGGCCGGCGAAGCCTTCTCGGGGTGTACATCCGATCGGCCGAGGTCCTCGACGGTGCGCTCGGCAACAGCAGCGCGGACCGGCGCCGATCCCGACCGGTCCGGGGATTCGGCGTCGGCCGGTCGCGGCAGGGTCAGCCTGCGCTGCGCTTCGGCCAGCAGCGCGGCGATAGCGAATCGCCCGGTACCCTCGGGACCGCCGACCGTGACGTGCTCGGGTGAATCGGGTTCGGCCGCATAGATACCCTTGCGATCCGCGGCCAGTTCCGCGATCAGTTCTTCGGGGTCCTCGGCGAGCAGTGAACGGATCGCGGTGTTCAGGACCGCCACCAGCGGTACCGCCAGTAGGCCGCCCGCGATCCCGCCCAGTACCAGGCCCGCGGCGATCGCCAGCACCACCGCGAGCGGATGGATACGCACCGCCCGGCCGAGCAGCAGCGGTTGCAGGACATGGCCTTCCACCTGCATCACCGCGACGATGATGCCCAGCACGATCAACGCGGTGACGAAACCCTTGGTGACCAAGGCGATGAACACCGCCACGAAACCGGCCAGGAACGCCCCGATGATCGGGATGAATGCGCTGATGAACACCAGCGAGGCCAACGGTAACGCCAGCGGGACACCCAGCAGTGCCAGTCCGGCGCCGATACCGATCGCGTCCACGGCCGCGACGGCGACAGTGGCCCGCACGAAGCCCACCAGCGACCCGAAGCCGAGTTCCCCCGCGGTCCGCACCCGTTCGCGATGGGCGCGCGGCACGATGCGGGTGACGAATTCCCAGATCTGGTAACCGCTGTAGAGGAAGAAGACGAGGATGAACAGGGTGAGAAAGGTGCCGGTGAGGATATGGCCGATCATCGTCGCGGTGGTCAGCGCGCCGCTGGTGAGCGTGTCCTGATTGGACTGGATGGTCCGGATCGCCGCATCGCCGGCCGTGCGGATCTGGTCGTCGCTCAGATGCATGGGTCCGGTGATGAGCCAGTCCTGCACCTTGTGGATGCTGCCGGTGAACTCGTCGGAGAGTTGCGGCACACCCACTACGAACTGTTCCACCACAAACGTGACGACCCCCGCCACCAGGCCGAGCGAACCGACCAGCGCCACCAGGACCCCGAGGCCCCGCGGCACACCGCGGCGCTGCATCCAATCCACCAGCGGAGCCAGCAGCGCGGCCGCCAGTAACGCGATGGCCAGCGGGATCACCACGGTGTCGAGTCGTCGCACGGCCGCCGCGAGCACCGCCACCAGGGCGAAGATCACCAGCAGTCGCCAGGCCCATTCGGCGGTCTGCCGCACGATGGGGTGAACGGCGTCTGCGGCAGTCGGTTTCGGCTCGGTCACCCGGCCGAGCCTAACGAGCGCGGCGGAAACCGGCCCGGCACCGGGCCGCGACCGGCGCGCGGCGTTCGCGTGCGGACCCGGCAGCGCCCAACCCGGGAGCACCGGGTCACCGGGGCCGGACGCTAGATTAGTACATGTGTCAGCGCCATTGGAAGCGGTCAAACAGACCATGCATACGCGCTGGCCGCTGTACCTCACCTCGATGTTGCTCGCGAACGCCTTCGGGGCGGTGCTGGTGTGGGCGTTCATCCAATACGGGCTGCCGGTGCCGGAGGGCGAGCAACCCGGCACCCGGCAGATCGGACTACTCGTACCCGCGGTGGTGTTCGTCACCGGCGGGGTGCTCAGTGTCGTCGCCTCGGCACTGATGCTGCGCCCGGTGATGCGCTGGCAGGTGCGCGGCGGGCCACCCAGCCGGCAGGAACAGATGGCGGCACTGCACGCACCGTTACGGCAGGCGATCCTGCATCTGGCGCTGTGGATTCTCGGTGGCGCCGTACTGGGCACCGCCATCATCTCCGAGACCCCGGCACTGGCCGGCACCGTGATCATCACCGAATGTATGGCCGCGACCATCGTGTTCGGTTTCACCTACATGCTGGGTGAGCGGATTCTGCGCCCGGTCGCCGCCGAGGCGCTCAGTGCGGGCCGTTTCGACCACACCCTCACCCCCGGTGTCGGTACCCGGATGGCGATGACCTGGGGTATGGGGACATTCGCTCCCACCATCGCGATCGTGCTGCTGTGCGTGACCCAGATCTCGTCGGACGTCAAGTTCTCGGCGCAGTCGCTGGCCGTATCGATCCTGCTGTTGTGCGGGGTGGTGATCATGCAGGCGCTGGCGCTGTCCATGCTGACAGCGTCGAGTATCTCCGACCCGGTCCGTCAGCTCAGCCAGGCCATCGACCAGGTGCAGAACGGTGCCCGCGATGTGCAGGTCGAGGTTTTCGACGGGAGTGAGATCGGGCTGCTGCAGGTCGGTTTCAACCGGATGATGGAGGAGGCCGCGAGCAGGCAGCGGCTTCAGGAGCTGTTCGGCCAGCATGTCGGCGCCGAGGTGGCCCAGCGGGCGCTGGATTACGGCACCGAACTCGGCGGGGAAACCCGGTTCGTGGCGGTGCTGTTCGTCGATATGGTCGGTTCCACCGCCACCGCCGCCGAACATCCGCCGACCGAGGTCGTGAATCTGCTCAACGAATTCTTCCGCGTGGTGGTCGATGTGATCGACCACCACCACGGATTCGTGAACAAGTTCGTCGGCGATGCCGCTCTGGCGATATTCGGTGCCCCGCTGGACCGCCCGGACGCGCCGACCGCGGCGCTGGCCGCCGCCCGCGAACTCCGTACGGCATTGCGGTCGGTTTCCGGGCTCGATATCGGTATCGGAGTTTCGGCCGGTTTGGCGGTGGCGGGCAATATCGGCGCGGCCAATCGATTCGAATACACGGTGATCGGTGACCCGGTCAACGAGGCCTCGCGGCTCACCGAACTCGCGAAAGATCATCCGGGCCGGGTGCTGGCCTCGGGTTCCGCGTTGTATTTCGCCGAGGAGAGCGAACAGCGGAATTGGACCGCCGGTGAGGAAGTGCAGTTGCGCGGGCGGCGCCGTAAGACGAGATTGTCCTGGCCCAGCGACTCCGCGGACGAGGCGGACCCGGTGGCCGCCGAACCCGCGGCCTCCGTAGACGAGGTGGAACGCGCATAGCACGCGCTGCCGTGTGTCCCGGCTGCGGGGCCGGGCCGCAGGGCTGGGACGTCCATTAGGCTGGGCTCGTGACTGCCAACGGTGATACAGCGGATACGTCTGCTGTGTCCCGGGTAGGCGAACCGCCACCACAGAATGAGAAACGCTCCCGGCGATTCCGCTGGCTCAAATGGCTGGCCGTTTCCGTATTGCTGCTGTTGCTGATCGGTGAAGGGGTTTACCTATATCCCCGGCTGCACGAGTCGTGGCAGAAACTGTCCGAAATCCATTGGGGCTGGGTCGCTGCGTGTATCGCCTTGCAAATGCTGTCGATGTCCGGATTCGGCCGGGTACAGAAGCAGTTGTTACGGGCGGGCGGCGTCGAGGTCAGACAGCACAAATCGGTGGCCGTGGTGTACGGCGCGACGGCCATGTCGGTGACGCTGCCGGCCGGGCAGGTCTTCTCCACCGCGTTCACCTACCGCCAGACCAGGCGATGGGGTGCCAGCCCGGTGGTCGCCTCGTGGCAGCTCGTCTTCTCCGGGGTCGTATCGGCCGCCGGTCTCGCCCTGCTCGGTGTGCTGGGTACGGTGCTGGCCGGTGGGCGGGTCGGCCCGGTCAACCTGATCGTGTCGGTGGCCGCCGTGGTGGCGCTGGTCTGGGCGGGTAATTACGCGTCCCGCCATCCGGGCACCCTCGAGGGATTGTTCCGGCGCGGTCTGGCCCTGGTCAACCGATTGCGTAAACGCCCGTCGGACGCGGGACGCGAGAAAATCCGGGACATGCTGGCGCAGGTGGAGTCGGTGGATATGGGCACCCGCGACGGCGCCTGGGTCACCGGATGGGCGGTGGTGCATCGGATCGCCGATGTCGCCTGCCTGGGCGCCGCCTGTTACGCCATCGGCGGCGACCCCCGGTGGGCGGGTCTACTGATCGCGTTCGCCGCCGGTAAGGCGGTGGGGTCCATCCCGTTCGCACCTGGTGGCATCGTGTACGTGGACGCGACCCTGATCTACGGGCTCACCGCGGCCGCGGGTCTGCCCGCGGCCCAGGCCGTCGCCGCCGCGTTCGTCTACCGGCTGGTGAGTTTCGTCTTGATCGCGATCATCGGCTGGATCGTGTTCGCGTTCCTGTTCCGCAATCGCAATGCCGAGGACGACCAGTACGAGCAGGAGTTCACCCGCCTCAACACCTGAACCGCAGTGCGCGGCACACCGCCGGCCGGGACGGATCCGCACACTGAGTTCGCCGGATTGCGACCGATTATGCTGCGCAGTGTGAGATGGCTGGTACCGATCGTTGTCGATGCGCTGCTGGTGGTGCTGTTCTGCGTTATCGGACGCCGCAGCCACGACGAGGCGATACTCGCCGGCCTGCTGCGTACGGCCTGGCCGTTCGTGACCGGATTAGCCGCCGGCTGGATCGCCGCCTACCTGCTGTACCGCCGGAGCCGCGAAACCGGACCGTTCAACGGTTTGCGGCTCCGGCCGACCGGCCTGGTGATCTGGTCGAGCACCCTGATCGTCGGTATGGCGCTGCGGGTGGTCAGCGGCCAGGGCACCGCGGTCAGTTTCATCATCGTGGCGGCGTCGGTGCTGGCGCTGTTCCTGCTCGGCTGGCGGGCGGCGATCCGGGCGATCAACTAGGGACCGCCGGACCTCACTCGTCGGGTTTGGCGAAGGATGCGAGCATCCGCTCACCCATCCGGACGACCATATCGCCACTGTCGACATCCGCGATATGGATGGCGAAGGCCAGATCGCCCATGTTCGCGATGAGCCAGCCGTCGTCGCCGGCCTTGGCGGAATACCCGGTGACATCGCGGAACCCGCGCAACCGCGCCATCTGCGGCGCGTTCATCCCGTCCCGCAGCACCTGCCGCGCCGCATCGGCGACCGGTCCGGGCAGCGGCCCGGTCGGGGCGTCGGTCTCGCTCGGGCGGCCCCGTTCGATCATCGGCGGCCGCAGGGTGCCGTTGCCGATGGCCGCCGCCGCGATCGCCATTCCGAAGGGGCTGGCCAACAGCGCGTCCGAACCTCCGCCCTGGCGGACCGGTTCGGCGTCACCCGCACCCGCGGGACGACCCGTCACCTCCTCCAAGCCGGGCACCCGGAAATCCACGCCCACGCCGAGCGCGGCCGCGGCTTCCAGCGCCTCGGCATCGGAGACGTCCTTCGCGGATTTCCCTTCGGATGCCCCGGCGACCGCCCGGAACAGTTCCATCATGCCGCCCGCGGGGTACAAGCCGGTGAACGCGACCGGACCCTGGGCGCTGGAATAGTTGTTCTGGGCAACAGCGACCACGGCGCCGGTGGACGGCTGGGTGACCACGATCGATGCCGGTGACCCCACGCTGACCACCGCGTCCTCGGCGGCGCGTTGCAGCCGCTGGTCCATGGTGCCGGCGATATCCGGGCCGGCCGGACCCTGGTGACCGGCCAATTGTTTGACGAATTGCCCGTTTTCGAACAGTTGGACCGCCCAGCCGGAGTGCTTGTCCTGGCTTTCCTCGAAGACGTTGGTCATGGCGTCGAGCATCGGTGAGAAGATGCGGCGATCGGAGACGATCAGCCGGGGCTCCTTTTTCATCACGACACCGGGGATGGGTGCCATCTCCGGTTCCAGGATCGCGAAGTCGCCTTCACGCAAGCTCACAGCCGTAATGGGTTTACCGCCCGACGCGGCCAGCTTCTCCCGCAGCGACGCGCCGGTGATCAACGGGGCAACCGGTTCGATGGCGCGGGAGAGCGCATCGGTGGAGGCGACCTGGTCGGGCATCCGCGCGGGATCGAGCTGGATGACATTGATCGTCTGCTGGGTCATCAGCGGTTTGCCGATATTGTCCACCACACGCGGCGCCGGATCGGGCGTCGTCCGCACCAGCTGCACGGTGCGATCGTGCTCGAGCTGTGGCATGACCACCGCCGGATCCCAGGAGATCTTCCACCCGTTGGAGAGTTTGCGGATGGTGCCTTCCAGACCGTAGGACCAGTCCTTGCGCTCACCGAAGTTCCAGTGCACGTCCAGACTGAAGATTCCGGTTTCGGCATCCAGTCCGATGAATTGCGTTTTCTCGTAGTCGACGTGGCCGCTTTCGAGCCCGTCGAACATTTGCTCCAGAGTTGCCGAGGCAGCGGACGGATAGGAGGTCAGTTCGGCTGCCGCGGCATGGTCACCCTCGTCGAGCAGTTCGGTGAATTGGTCGACGACCGATTCGGGACCGGCCTGCTCGGTGCCGGACCCGCACGATCCCATCGCAATTGCCAGAGCCGCCACCCCCGTAAGGGCCACTGCGCCCCGGAAGCGAAAGCGGCGGGATCCCCACACATCCATGTCGCCCACTCTTCACTCTTGCCACTCCAGTAACAAGACCACCGTACCTGAAAAACGCCTGCTTGCGAGTGCCCGCAAACCCGAAACCATAGCCTGTTCCACCGTGTGTAGTTGTGGCCGTACCCAACACACCGCCGAACCGGCCATGATCATTTACCGGACCGTCGGAAGACACCCGGCTTCGCTACGCTACCGATCGACCCACGGCGCTGTGGCGTTACCCCGCAAGTCTGCTTCCACTGCAGAGATACCCCGTAAAGGTAGCCCAGAACCCTCGGTGGGCGCTCGGGGTGTCGGTAGGGTTGCTGTCATGCCCGACGCTCCCTTCCCGCAAACCTCGAGCAGTCCGATCCTCGTTCTCAACGGGCCCAATCTGAATATGCTCGGTACTCGCCAGCCCGAGGTGTACGGCACGGAAACCCTCGAGGATGTAATCGAATTGTGCCGTCGCGCCGCCGCGGCGCGGGGCCGGGAGATCGCGCATTTCCAGTCCAATTCCGAAGGCGAACTCATCGACCGCATCCACGGCGCGCGCGGCGCAGTGTCCGCAATCGTGATCAACCCGGGCGGGTTGACCCACACCTCGGTGGCATTGCGGGACGCCCTGGTCATACCGGAGGTGCCGATCGTCGAGGTGCACATCAGCAATGTGCACGCTCGTGAGGAATTCCGCCGCCACTCCTACATCTCTCCCGTCGCCGACGCGGTGGTCGCCGGGATGGGCAGCTACGGCTACGTCGCCGCGATCGATTTCCTGCTGACCCGCGGGGCGATCACCGCTTGATCAGCGCACCGGGCTCAGCCGGAAAACCGGGAAACCCGGTGCTATTTCGGTGAGCTGCGCATCGGTGGCGTCCTTGGTGACACCTTCGAAGAATCGGTCGACCTCCCAGCCCCACCGTTCCAGATAGTGCCGCAGCAGCGGAATCTTGTCGGCATCGGCTACCTCGGCCGCGGTGAACGCTTCGGCCTTACGGCCGAGTCGCAACTCGCCCGCCCCGGCGACCCGCAGATTGCGGACCCACTGGGTATGCCCGCGTGGCGCGACCAGGTATCGCTCACCGTCGGCAGCGGTCATCACGTTGACCATGGTGGTCCGCCATTCGCCGGTTTTGCGGCCACGTACCGCCAGCAACCGGGATCCGGCGATGCTGATACCCAGCTTGGGCAGCAGGTTGACGACGCGGTTGAAGATCGGGTCGAAACCGGTGGGGGCCAGATAGCGGGTGGTGGCGGTCATCTGCTTCTCCTTAGTGAGCACTGCTCTCTGTTGCGAACAACGATCGCATCCTTATGCCGATAAGTCAAGAGCAGTGCTCTCGAATTCCCGCACCCGGCGGATCTGCCCAACTCGGCCCCGCCGGTGCGAGAGTTTGAGACGGTGGCGGAGGCGCCCGGCGGAAAGCGGGGCGCACCGAGTGAGTGAAGGAGAGTGCTGTGCAGGCCGCAGTTTTCTACGGAGGCGAACCCCGGCTGGTCGTCGAGGACATCCCGGTACCGCGACCCCAGCGTGGCGAGGTGCTGCTGCGGGTGACCGCCTGCGGGGTCTGCCATACCGACCTGCACGTTCTCCGGTCCGAGGTCAAGTTCCCGGCGCCCGCGGTGCTGGGTCACGAAGTTTCCGGAGTCGTCGAACAACTCGGCGAGGGCGTGGCGAATATCGCGGTGGGCGACAATGTGGTGTGCAGTTTCATCATGCCGTGCGGTGACTGCCGGCACTGTGTACGTGGAGCCGAGGACCTGTGCGAGAAATTCTTCGCGCACAACCGGCTCAACGGCACCCTCTACGACGGCACGAGCCGGCTCACCCGTGCCGACGGGACACCGCTGGCCATGTACTCGATGGGTGGCCTGGCCGAATACTGTGTCGTACCCGCCTCCGACGTTTTCGCCGTCCCCGCGGAGGTCGGCCTGGACGCGGTCTCGATCCTCGGTTGCAGCTCGTTCACCGCGCTCGGTGCGATCCATACCGCCGAACTCGGTCTCGGTGACCGGATCGCGGTGGTCGCGGCGGGCGGTGTCGGCTCCTCGATCGTGCAATTCGCGGCGGCCGCAGGGGTCGCCCAGATCATCGCCATCGATATCAGCGACGAAAAGCTTTCCGCCGTAGCGAAACTCGGAGCGACCCATACGGTGAACTCACGCGCCGAAGACGCTGCGGCCCGGGTCCGGGAGCTCACCGGCGGCCACGGCGTAGACGTGGCCTTCGAGGCGCTCGGCAGTCCGGCCACCTTCGCGACGGCACTGGATATCCTCGACGACGGCGGCCGCGCCGTGGTGGTGGGTATCGCCCCCGCGGGCTCGACCGGCAGTATCGACCTGGCCCGGCTGGTCCGGCGCAAACTCCAGGTACTGGGCTCCTACGGCGCCAAAGCCCGCACCGATATGCCCGCCCTGTTGCGGATGGTCGCCGCGGATACGGTCCGGCCGCAGGAGGTCATCACCCGCCGCTACCCGCTCGCGCAGGCCGACGAGGCGTACCAGGCGCTTGCCCGCGGTGAGATCGTCGGACGGGCGATCATCGAAATGTCCTGATGCCGGAGGCGACTCGCCGCGCCGACTACCCGATCGAGGCGAATTTTCGCGGTCGAACGAGTAGCGTCGAGCCATGCCGACGGACGTCCGCAACAACACCGCAATGGAACGCTTCGAGATCACAGTCGACGGCGAGGTCGCGGGCTACATCGAATATCAGGACACCGCCGGTGAACGGGCGTTCGTCCATACCGAGATCGACCCCCGCTTCGAGGGACAGGGCTATGCCCGCGATCTGGTGGAAGCAGCGTTGCACGCGACCGGCGCCGAAGGACTCGGCGCACTGCCGATGTGCCGGGTGGTCGGGCATTTCATCGAAACCCGGCCGCAGTACCTGTCGATGGTCCCGCACTGGGCCCGCGACCGGCTCGGGCTGCCGCAGTGATTCGCCTCGCCGGGTAGACGGGTGGCCGCGGTCCCTCAGTAGGCGGCGACCGCCCCGTCCAAGGCCTGCTGTAGATCCGTGCGCACGAGCCGGGTGATCTCGGCCGGGCGGGCCGGTAGCTCGGTGTGGGGGACGGTGAAATGGAAGCTCGCCGATTTCGCCTCCTCCTTGGTCGGCTCCACGGCGGGGTCGGCGCGCGGACCGTAACTCAGCCCGAGGCACAACAGTGCGGGGCGGACACCGAGCTTGACGGTGCGGAACGCGATATGCCCGATACCGGTGCCGACCGGCTGGACCTGCGCCGGGTCCACATCGTTGCAGGTGCCCTCCGGGAAGACGGCCAGGCTGTCGCCCTCGGCCAGGCGTTCGGCGCAGATATCCATCATGCGCTGCCCGGCGGCGTTCACCGCCCGCAATCCGTGATCGGTTCCGCGGAACACCGGGATTCCACCCATCATGTCGATCCGGCGCCGCAGTTTCTCCTCGACGAACAGTTCGTCCTTGGCCAGCACCCGGGTGCGTCCGATGACAGGCCGCAACTCGCTGCGCCACGCGGCCGCCGCCAGCGTGTAGGGATCCAGCCGGGAGAGGTGGTTGACCGCGATCAACAGCGGGGTCCGGGCGCGCACCAGTTCGCGGATGGCGGTGCGGGCCCCCTCGGCGTAACTGATCCGCGGCCGGTAACGCCGCCCCAGCAGGGCGTAGGCCCCCATCGCCTGGAGCCGGTTCTGCCGGTGCGCACGGTAGAAGTCGTAGACGTCGTCGCTGTTGCCGAGAAGCACCTCAGGGGGTCGCATACGGCTGACTCTACGAGCATGGGCGAGTCACGGCAGGCCGGAGGCGGCAGCGTGCACGGCCCACAGCCATCGCCATGAGCGAACGGGCCCCGCCGGCGGCGCCGCAGTGCTGTCCACACAGGGCCGGCGGCCCGCTCGCATCCCCTGGATACCGGTGCGCCGGGTTTGTTCGGATGGCCCGGACCCGACGCCCAGCCGAACAATGAGTGAAGCGAACAGGTGATCAGAGGGGCGCGATCGCGCAATAACTGCGATGATGGCCTGGTGGCGCAGGCAGATGACCCCGATGATCGCAAGACCCGGGGCGGCCGCGGTGGCGGGCACGAACCCGACCCTGGTCGTCGCGGTAGCCGGCAGGACGAGCAGGTGGTGCGGGCCGGCTCACTACTCGTTTCCTCGACCGACCTGGCCGAGCCCACCTTCCGCCGGACAGTTGTCTACATCATCGAGCACAACGACGCGGGGACCCTGGGTGTGGTGCTGAACCGGCCCAGCGAGACCGCGGTGCACGATGTGCTGCCGCAGTGGAGCGAGGTCTGTGCGCAGCCGCGCACCCTGTTCGTCGGTGGTCCGGTCAAACGCGATGCCGCGCTGTGCCTGGGTACCGTCCGGGTGGGCGCGTCCATCGACGGCGTGCCCGGCCTGCGGCGCGTCGACGGCCGGGTGGTGCTGGTGGATCTGGATGCCGCCCCGGAGCGGATCGGGGAGCTGGTCGAAGGAGTTCGGATCTTCGCCGGATACGCCGGCTGGACCTTCGGTCAGCTGGACAGCGAGCTCGACAACGACGACTGGATCGTGGTCTCGGCGCTGCCCAGCGATCCGATCACCAGCCGCCGTACCGATATGTGGGCCGAGGTGCTGCGTCGGCAACCGCTGCCGCTGTCACTGCTGGCCACCCATCCGATCGAGGTGGAGCGCAACTAGACACCGAGTTCCCCGTCCATGGACGGCGGAGAGCAGGTTGTCCGGTGCGGATCGCCACGGCCCGGTAGCGAGAAAATCGTCTCCTCGGGAAACGAGAGGTCGAGTCCGCCGAGCACGATCCTGTCCCCTGAGGACTTCCGCGAGCCGGATGAGCGGATGGTCGGACTGCGCTCGTTGTCCATGGTGTTTCATCCGCGCGCGACGCATCCGGAGACGGTCAGATATCGAGTTCTTCCACCTGGGGCCGATCGGCGATATCGGCGACCCGCCGGTACAGCTCGTCCGGAATCTTTCCCTTCAATTCCTCCAGCGTGTCGGTGACGGTGAGCTGATAATCGCCCCAGTCCTGCTCGATACCGAGCATGCGCCGCCAGTTCTTCAGGTCGCGCAACCAGTTCTGCGATTCGGGATAGTCCGACCAGTTCGAATACTGCGCATGCAGGGCGTATTTGCCTTTCCGGCCGCGGAACACCCGCAGATGCTCCATTCGCTCGTCGCCGACATCGCGATATTCGCCCAGCAGCGCACCTTGGAATCGCACCTGCCGGACCCCGTTGTGCCCGACCCGCAACACCACCTCGTCATAACCCTCGAGCCGGCCTTCTTCCAGCTCGATGAACCGGCGCAGCGCGGTGACCACCGCACCGGACAGATTGCCGCCGACGAGCTCCTGGGCTCGCTGGAACAGGGGCAGATCGTCATCGGCGACGTAGATGGTCTTATTCGGCATGAAACCCACTATATGTAGAAGTATACGTATAGGCAAGTAATTGCTGTGAACCGCCGGAATTCCGTCCTCTAGCAGGGAAGATGCCTCCGACTGCGCACCACGACCATAGCTGCGGGTACCGGCACCGGCCAACCTCACCCGAGCCGGGTGATCCCCTACCCGGGTCTGCTCCTGGTTTCCTTGACCCGCAGCGCGGTGACCGATCGCCCGGCCACCGCGGCACGGCGGGACCGAGCCCGCCTCGTGCGCAACACCGGACACCAGAACAACCGACTTCCGTGAAATCCCCCGGCACAACCGGGGCCATGCCGTGAAAGGCGGGAGAATGAAACACGTAGTCGTAGGCGGGACCGGACGAATCGGCTCGCAGGTGGTGCAGAAGCTGGCGGCCGCCGGCCACGAGGCCGTCCCCGCGGCACCCTCCACCGGGGTCGACATCATCACCGGGGAGGGTCTGGACGAGGTGCTGGCGGGCGCCGAGGTGGTGACCAATGTGGCCAACTCGCCGACCTTCGACGAAGCCTCCCTGGATTTCTTCCGCACCTCGATGGACAACCTGCTCGCTGCGGGCGAGCGCGCCGGCGTGAAACACCAGGTCGTCCTGTCGATCGTCGGGGTGGACAAGGTACCGCAACTGGACTACTACCGCGCCAAAGCGCGGCAGGAGCAGATGGTGAAGTGGGGTCCCACGCCGTACTCCGTTCTCCGGGCCACACAGTTCTTCGAGTTCATGGACTCGGTGCTGTCCTGGACTGCCGACGGCGACACCGTCCGCCTGCCCAGCACCCGCCTGCAACCGATGGCGGCCGGCGATGTCGTCGACGCGGTGGTCGAAGTCGCCACCCGCGCCCCGCTGCAGGGAATCCGCGATATCGCCGGACCGGAGGTCTTCGCATTGGACGAACTCGGCCGGATCACCCTCGCGGCACAGCACGACGACCGTCTCGTCGTCACCGACGAATCGGCCGGTATGTTCGCGGCCGTTCCCGACGATGTGCTCCTCGCGGGCCCGGACGCCCGCCTGGCCGGTACGCACTACCGGGATTGGCTCCGCGACCGCTCCGCGAATCAGGGACGGGTGAACGCCGACAGCTGATTCCGGAGACCGCAGAGGCCGGCCGGCGCCCGACTGGCGGGCTGCCCCCGCCGGAGAGTGCGGACACAGAAGCTGCGTGCTGAGCGGCGACGCGCGCCCAGCAGCGGCCTCGGCACGGCGGGTTTCTGCCCTCGGAGTACCCGCTCTGCCCCGCGCGAACATCCCATTTCGTCGCCGACCCCCACTATGGCCGCGGAACATCGCTACCACGCCGCGACCCGGGCGACTCGACCGAGCCTGCGGGCCATGCGCTCAATACTTGCGGAAGCTGCTCAGCGCGTCACGAATCCGGGACAGCAGTATGGTGCGACCGCTGGAACGCGGCGGCTCCGGCGGCCACTGCACACCGTTGTCGCGGGCGAACGCGAGCGCGTCGGCCGCGGTGCCGGCCTTCGGGCGGCCGCGTGCCCAATCGATGTAGCGGGCGGTGAAATCCGGCCCGGTGGCGTGGGCCAGGGCGGGATAGTGCGCGGCGGTCTCCCGGGCACGTTTGCGCAGGAGCGCCTCCGCCGTGGCCTGTACCGCGGCCGGATCGAAACCGGGTGGTACGACTCCACCCGCCACCAGTGCGCGCACCAGTGCGGCCTGCCGGTCGGCCAGGCCGGAGCCCGGGCCGGTCATCGCCGGACCGCCCGGGCCGTCGCGGTGATCGGGGCGCGGGCCGCGGCATTACTGATCGCGTCCAGTTCGTCGAGCAGTTCGTCGGCCGGCGGATAGTTTCCGTCCCGTTCGAGCATCAGCGGCACCGGGTGGTCGCGAACGAATTCGGCGACCAGCGCCAGGACCTCGGCCGGGATCGGATGCAGGTGGGTGTCGTGATACCGGCCGCCGGATTCCGCGCCACCGGCGATATGGCAGTAGGCAATTCGCTCGGCGGGCAACCGCCGCAGTTCGGTGAGCGGGTCCCGGCGGCGATTACGTGCGTTGGCATAGACATTCGCGATATCGAGCAACAGGTGAACTCCGGTCTGCTCGACAATTTCGGTGAGGAATTCCGCCTCGGTCATCTCGTCGTCGGGCCATTCGAACAGGGCGGCGATATTCTCCACCGCCAGCGGGACCCCGATTCCGTCCTGCGTCCGGGTGATATTGGCGACGAGCACCGCCAGCGCTTCGGCGGTCCGCGGCACCGGAAGCAGATGGCCGGCCTCCAGTCCGCCGGCTCGCACGAAGGCGATATGTTCGCTGACCAGCGGCGCCGCCAGGGCCTCGGCGCAGAACGCCAGCCGGTGCACGCGGGCTTCGGACACCGGCTCGGCGCCACCTAGCGACAGTGAGACACCATGCGGCACAACGTATGTACCGCGGTCGCGAAGTGCGGCCAGTTCCTCCGGTATCACCACCGCATTCGCGTTCGGCTCGTCCTTCACGGGCAGCGATTCGGCGATGACCTCGCAGAAATCGAGCCCGTCCAGTTGCGCGATCACACCGCATATCTCTGGGCGCCAGCCGATTCCGAGCGCGGTTTCGGGTAGCGGTCCGGTCACCGGTGAGCCACCACACCCACCGCAGCCACCACCACCGCCGCAACCACCGCCGTCGCCCCCGCCACCGCCGTCCCCGCCGCTTCCACCGTCACCTCCGCTGCCTGCCGGTTCTGCGCTGTAACCCGACATCGCGGTATTGAGCTCGGGATCGAGCAGCATCAGGGCCTGCACGCCGAACAGTGCGACCGCCAAACCGGCGGCCGCGGGCCCGAAGGACGGGTACGACGGGACTGCCGACGGACGCAGATGGAAGTTTCCGGCGACTGCATCCCGCAGCGCCACCCTGCCCTGTGCGGTCACCCTTCCCACGGTCACCACCCGCCACCAAGCCACGCCCAGCAGTATCAAGACGATCGCCAGGAAGATCACCGGATTGCCGTTGCTCAGCCCGGCGATCAAGCGGACCACCCCGAACAGGCCGACGACCACGATCGGCAGCCCGGCCTCCCGCAGTTCCTTCGAAAACCGCGGTCCGGTCATATATCCGCGTTCCACCAGGGCGTCCCGGAGCCGGTCCAGGTCCGTGCGCATCCGGCGCGTCACCGTGGTGATGCTCTGCTCCGACTTACCGAGATGGCCGGACACCGCGACGGTGAACGGATCGAGACCGGCCGGAGCGCGCGTCGCGGTGGACCGCCCCTGCGCATCGATCAGCTCGTGGCTGCGCAACAGCGCAACCGAGGCCATCACCGCACGCTGATCGCTGGTGAGCAGGCCGAGTTCGGGTGCGCTCAGATCCGCCGCGGAGGCCGTGGCGGGCGCATGGACGATCCGGTACCGCAACCAGAACGCCACACCGACCGCGAAGATCGCGACCGGAACATACAGTTGCAGGAAACCGGCGCTGGAAATACCCCAGGTCTCCGCCGCCGACAGCGCAACCTCCGCCGACGGCCAATGGACCGTACGCATATCCACCTCCGGTTATCCCACGATGTCCGACCAGTATCCGGGCGAATACCGACCGCGCCACGCCGATTCGGTGGCAAAACCGTGAACCGAGTATGGCAGTTCGGGTATCAGCGCTGCTCACACCGCTCGGCGACCCGTGTCTGTGTCCCCGGGCGAAGTGGGCTGGTGTTCGATGGCGGTATGCGACCTTTCCGGCCCAACCCCGCGCCCGCCCACGGGACAGCGAGCCGCGAACTGCTCCGTATCCCGCTGCGGCGCCGGGAGATCGTCGTGCGCCAGACACGGATCGCGCCCGGCGGCAGCAGTGGGCCGCATTACCACGACGGAACCCTGTTCGTCCTGGTCACCCGGGGTGTATTGGACCATCCCGGGTTGGACGGGCCGGCCGTGTACCGGCGTGGCCGGGTGTTCAAGGAACCGAGCGGACCGGAACACGCGCATATCGCCCGCAACACCGGCGGCAAGTCCACGGCGATACTGGTCTGCTATCTCCAGCCCACGGGCAGCCCGCTTTCCCGGAGTACCGGACCACTACCGGGCATATGAGGGCCGAAGCCGCCCGCCGCGACGATATCGGTGCCGAATCACGGCGCGGTCCTACCAGGTAGCCGACCGGCCGGTGCATAGGGTCGGTGTCCATGAAACCTGTCCGTTGGAGACCGACTGCACCGTTGCGCCGCCTCCTGCGGCGCGGGCCCGCCGCCCCGAACGACAATCACGCGCTCCCGGCTACCCACCACCCGGCCACGGCCATAGGGCGAACCGGGAAGCCCCGCAGCGGGCTGCGCGTATCCCACTCCCGCCCGGATCTTCCTCCGGCCGGTGTCCAGAGGCCGGGGGGGGGGCCCCGGCGGCGGGGGGGCGCGGGGCCGCGGCGGCGGGGGGGGGGGGGGGCCCCGCCCCCCCGCCCCCCGAGGGGGGGGGGCAGGGCGGCGGGGCGCCCGCCCAGCAACGGACAAAGCACACCCCCACCGCCACCGGCCTGCGTCGATTCGTATTCACCAGTTCCGCCGCCACCATCGGACACCGGCCGGGCGCGATCGTCGACGAGACCGTGCCGTTCAACTGGCCGCGCCTGGGCGGGCC